>JAKQQL010000372.1:0-6742 GCA_029564175.1 Candidatus Cloacimonadota bacterium | reverse complement strand
GAATTAGATTCAATTTTATCCCGAGAAGTTGAACCGTATGAGGTTAATGAATTGAAATATGATATGCAAAAAATGGCTACATTATTTAAAACAAGATTTTCAGAAGCCTATCAGAAATCACAAAAAGAAAAGTGCCAAATCTTTAGAGGTGATGAAAAATTAAATAAAGAAATATCAATTATTAAACCGGGTAAACGAGCAAGTCAAAATACTTCAAATTATTATACTCTTTTAATCTCACACCTACTACCAAGCTGGAAAGACTTTCCTAAAAGAGATTCATCTTTTATTTGCACTACTGATCCAGATATGGCAAGACGATATGGAAGTGGAACCTTTTTTATTGTATTCCCTGAAAATGGTGCCAATTTAGGAATTTGTTCGGCTAGGGATATTTGGTTCTCTTTTGAAAATCAACTCGAAGATATGGCCATATCAAATTTATATTATTTTAATCAATTTTTTGACGAATTTTATAATAGAATTATGAATTTTTATAGTCTTCCAGAACAGGGCATATCTACAGAAGGATTGAAAAAATTTAGTAATCTGGTTGATCAAGCGTTGGAATTAATGTTGAGTTATTATCAGAAAAATATCAATGATATTCCAGACGAAGATAAGGCAAAAATAAATAGATTAAGACAAATGTTCCGAATGAATACACCACTTCAAGAAATTCGTGATGAATATCTTCGAAAGCAAACCCCTTTTCTTCAACAAATTGACCAGAATTTTTTAAATCCAGAAAAGAATGAAATACGACACTGTTCCATTGGTGAATTTAAATTAGGCGAAAGGCATTCTGAAATTTGGACGGATGCATCTTGTTTATTTATAAATTATAATACATGGTCAATCTGGCAACCATATATGAATTCTCCAGAATGGGAGAAGATTATGAATGAATAGCGTAAGACTTTATGACAATGGATTAGTTGAATATCTTAAACAGAATATCACAATTGATGATGGTGAAGATGATGGAAGAAAGCCACAAGTTATTTTTGCTTCACCATCAAAAAAGGCTCTCGTTGTTGATATGTCTGATAATAATACCCCAATATTGCCAATTCTGACCGTGACCCGAGAAGGTTTTTCAAGGCATGAAACATCAGGAATTGTAAAAACCCATTTATCAAGGCCATTTATTCATACACATACAAGAGATAAAAAGAATATTTATGGGTCAGATTTTTTACCATATGTTATAAATTACAAGGTTGATGTTTGGTCATTAACACAAGGAATGCATACGGACATTATTGTTCAATTGCTTTGGTTAATGGAAAAGAAACCGTCTATTCCGGTTCGTGGCACAATTGCAAATAGAGAAATTAAAATGAATGGTTATGTTGAAGGATATGATATTTCGGATTCATCAACTTATGATGAAATGTCGGATGACAATATGAGAATATTCCGATCAACATTAACGATTAAAATGTTTGCTTGGTTGACAAAAACAGAAACAAATAAGAAAACCGTATTTGAAATTTTGGATAATGTAATGATTCATACATCGAACCCTGATGATATGAACAACATTCCAGATGATGATGAATCAGGTTCAACCAATACGACAAATAATGGAAATCCAGGAAATAATAATGGAACATCGAACGATGAAATAAATAGAAAGACACAACATAAAATTCTCATACAGATTCATTTTGACATGGGACACTATACTCATATCACGGAAAAAATTTTGGATTAACAATGTTCAAAAATGAATTTAATAGAGGAACACATGTTGAAATTTTCAGAGGTGAATTATACAAATGAGAACACACGTTTCTGCTGGTGTATATTTTGAAGAATTAGATTTTAGTTTGTATGCTCCAAGGCTTAGTAAAACGGTTCCTGCTATCATTGGTGTTTTTGAAAAAGGGCCTACCACACCAACCCTTATTACAACGGCACGTCAACAAATTGATAAATTCGGAACTCCTAAACTTGGTTCATATTCTGCTTATGCTGGTTTAAGCTATCTCGAATTTGGTTCACAGTTGTGGATTAAAAGATTGGTTGGGCCAAAGGCAAAGAAAGCTTCTACAGAAATTTCAATGGGTTCAGTAGTTTTAAATGAGAATATCGGGTCTCCTGATGGTTCTTCATATATCATTACTGGTTCATTGAATAAGACGGCTATCCCCGGAACTATTACAATGGCGTTGGGCGACCATAATATTGCTGATGATGGCAATGGCAATCTTTATGGAAGTGGTGTAATTGCCTATCCACAATTTATTGATTATGATTCAGGCACTTACAATTTTATGTTTGAAACTGGCCCTGCCAATAATTCTCGTGTCAGAATTCGTTATAACTATAAGGAATTTGAAATTACGGGATTGCAATTGGAAAATGGTGATGGAACAAAGAAGGCTTTTACGGGCACCCTTCCACATTCTCAACTAAAGCCTAAGACACTTGTTATTACTGATGGTGTTGAAACTTTTGTTGACAATGGTTTGGGTGTTCTTGAAAGCTCAAATGGTTCTGGTGTTGATGGAACGATTAATTATAAGACTGGTAATTGGAGTGTTTCTTTTGTCAGTGCTCCTTTAATTACAGCTAAAGTTGTTGCTACTCAATATGTCTATACGACGTTCCTTGACAAGTTTGTTGGTTATGTTGATAACAATAGAAAAGCTTGGATTGGTTCAGTAAATGAGCAAGTTCTTCCGGGTTCTGTTTCATTCTATTGGGAAACAAATACTTCTGTTGATGATGAAAATGTTGGTTCTGGCGATGGTAATAAGAAGACTTTTGAAGGTGTTCTTACTCATGGCAACGTTGGTAAAGTTGTATTTACTGATGGTGTAGAAACATTTACAGAAGATGGATTTTCAGGTATTTTGATTGGTTCTAATGGTGGATCAGGAACAGTTAATTACTCGACAGGCAAATATTCCATTACTTTCAAGGTTCCTGTTTTAACAGGTGTTAATAATGTCAAGGTTAATTATGATTACTATACTCCAAATACAAACACTGCCAATCAGGTTTATGATGGCAACAAAGATGGTCTTTTGATTGGTAATATTGTCATTTGTGATAATGAAATTGATTATGACACTGGTGATTTTAAGGTTGCTTTAATGAAAGCTCCTGATACCAAAGATGCTGATGGTAATAATGTTGTTTATACGGCAACTTATACTTCAAAGTTTATGGACATTGTCGAATATGGTGATGGTATTGTAAAGTCATTCAATGAAACTGTTATGGGTGCTCCTTTGACAAAGGGTTCTGTTGATATTTATGTTGAATCAACCCTTACATTAAAAGATAATGGTGAAGGGCTTCTTGTTTCGGTTGGTGCCACAAATAATGGAAATGGAATAATTAACTATAATACTGGTGAACTTGTTATCAACTTTGCAAATGCTCCTGCCAATCAGGCATTAATTACTGCTCAATTCTTAAGAAAGTATGGCGATGCTGTTGCTGTTTCAGAAGGTGAATGGGCAAATAATACGAAGTTTACTGTTTATAAGGATAGATATCTTGGATATGGTATAAAAGTATGGGATCCAACACAATATACAACACAAACACCTATTGAAAATTGGCCACAAATGGTTTTTGACAATGTCGAAGATACGAATTATGTTTCAATTAAACTTGCTTCTTCTTACTTTACAATTGAACCTATTGTTAATGAAGAAAATGTTTCTCCGATTCTTGGTATAATTTATACATTAACTGGTGGTAAAGCTGACCTTGAAGGCATTCGTTCTGTAGATGCCATTAATGGCATTGAACAGTTTGCTGACCCAGAAGGTTTTGATATTAACCTTTGTCTGTGCCCTGACTATGCTGGTAATCCAGAAGTATCACAAAAGATTATCCAGATGTGTGAAACAAGATATGACTGTTTTGGCTTGATCGATCCACCTAAGGGTTTGACACCTCAACAGGTTATTGACTGGTCAAATGGTGATGGTCAATGGTCAAGCTTGAATGCTTACAATTCTTCATTTGCTTCTCTTTATTATCCATGGATTAAAATCTATGATGTTTTTAATAAACGACCAGTTTGGGTGCCACCGTCTGTTAAGATGATTGGTGTTTATGCTTATTCTGATATGGTGGCTGAACCTTGGATGGCTCCTGCTGGTCTTAATCGTGGTAGACTGTTTAATACCCTTGCAACTGAAAGACCATTGACAATTGGTGAACGTGATGCAATGTATGGTACTCCAAATTCTGTTAATCCAATTGTTGATTTCAAGGGTGATGGAATTGTGGCTTGGGGCCAAAGAACTCTTCAACGTAAACCTTCTGCTCTTGATAGAGTCAATGTAAGACGTTTGATGATTCATATTTCAAAGGTTCTTGCCACTGCTGTTAAATATATTGTATTTGAACCTAATGATCCTATTACTTGGACTTCTTATAGATTGTTGGTTCAACCTTTCCTTGATGATGTTAAATCTCGTAGAGGTCTTTATGATTTTGGTATTCGTTGTGATAGTTCTACAAATACACCTTATCATATTGACAATAATGAAATGGTTGCTGAAATTTGGCTACAACCTGTTAAGGCAGCTGAAAAGGTTATTACTCGATTCATTCTTACACCTACTGGAGTTTCCCTTGGCGAAATTATTATCGACAATTAATAATCGGTAAAACTTAATAATGGGGAGGTAGAAATATCTTCCTCTCCATTTCTTTTATTTTGAATATTGAGGTGTTATAACAATGGCTGAAAATTATTTGAACCCATTAGCAACCACATCAGACGTAATGCGTTTAAACACGTATCGAGTTGTTGTTTCTGGCGTTGATGGTTCACAAGATATTAACATGTTGTGTAATAAATGCACACTAACTCTTCCAAAATCAACTCCTGTTGAATTGCAATGGATTGGTGGTCAAACGAACTTTGGTGGTAGACAACAAGGAGCTATTGAATTCCAACTTTCATTTATTGTTGGTGTTCAAGAAGGCGATACTTTGACTGCTCTTTACAATTGGCGTAATCTTGTTTTTAAACATGAAAATGGGCAGATTGGTCTTGCTGCCGACTATAAGAAAATGATGAACATTACCTGTTATGATCCTTCGATGCAGACAGAGCGTTTCAAGTGGGATTTAACTGGTGTATTTCCTTTGAGTATTAGTGATCTTTCTCTTGATGTTTCTCAAGACGGGCCTATGATTATTGACTGTCAATTTAGGGCTGACAAGATTGTAAGAGCTTAATTATGATAGTTATTTTAGCAAATGATTTAGAAAATTTGCTTGATAATGTTGAAAAAGATCAGGATGAGAAAGATCAAGAGGAACTTGGTTTAGAATCAGAAGTCGTTGAAGGTGGAATGCCTCCAAAAGAAATTGATATGAGAAATAGAATTCAATCTAAACTTTCTACTTATGGTGATAATATTGGAAAGAATGCTAAAAAGGCATTTGAAGACTTAATTGTAGGCACTATTTATGATTCTGAATTTTCTATTCAAGATATGGCTAAAATATTAGTTGAAATTGGTGCCAATATTAGGTCAACATCATCTGAAAATGAAATGCCTGAAAATGAGGAAACTCTTTAAAAGTGGGGAATTGAAATGAAACCAGAGGAACAAAAGGGAAAATTTATTGAACTCTTAAAACAAAATGATAAACATTTGTCTGAATTGATTAGTGCTACTGCTAAAAAGTATTTTGAGGATGTTAAAAAGAATCAACTTGTATCTGATGCAGATATGAAAAAGATTACGGGTGAATAAGCAATGAAGATCGCATCTGATAATTTTGTAATGACGGATACTGGTTTCAGAACTGTTTTTCAATTGCTTCAGATGCAAACTGAATTGAAACCACTTCCTAAAGTATTGACATTTGATTTAAGTAAGACCGAGGGAAATCTCTATTATACTGAAATTGGTTCTATCAAAACATATCCAAATGTTGATGTTTATGAATCATTTTTTATGGACAGTCCAAGTTCTAAAATGACCACGGTTTATTTGTCTGCGGAAACATCAATCTTTCAGTATGATGTTAAACCAACAAACATTGAACCATTAGTGCAACGTTCTATGAATGTTTATGGATATCTTTTGAATAACAAATCGACCATTATAACGGCTTGGCGACAAGTGAGAGAATTAAATAATTTTGGAACATTAACACCGAATTTGACATTTAGTGATATCGTCACGAAATTCCTTGAAAAGAAAATTCTTGTTAGGGATGATGTTTATTCAATTGTCAGTCCTGATACTCAAGGTGTAGATGATCAAGGGAATCCAATTACCATTCCGGGAGTTGAAATTCCAATTTTTGTTAGTAGACATTTACACAATTCGAATTTTGTTTTGGTAAAATAAAAAAGAAGGGGGCCAGAATTAATCTGGCTCCCTTCTTGTTGTTTCATCTAATAGCTTTTCTATTTCTCTATCAAGTCCATTTTTACGAGTATAGTAGACAGAAAGAATTTCTTTTTGAACTAAATTGCTTAAGAAATTCATTGTCATATGTGTTAATCCAGAAAATGATTCCAAATCTTCATCTTTTGGAATAATAACAATTGTGATAACTTCCAAATCATGTGTCAATTGAGCAGCAGAATATAAAATCTTTGTGCCTTCTTTTACAATTGACTTTTCAGATGTTAATTCAAAATCTTGATTAACTACGAAATAAACTGTCCCTTTTAACAATTTAAAAGTCAATAATGTTTTAAGTTTATCTATCATGGGATAACTAATCCACCTTGGCTATA
>JAKQQL010000370.1:0-1163 GCA_029564175.1 Candidatus Cloacimonadota bacterium | reverse complement strand
AAAAGTCTGAAGCTTTTTTAAAAGAGCATTCATTAAACTTCATGTGGAAGAATGATCGTTATATTGCATTGTTTGATTCATCAGTTGATGATTCTTGGTTATCTAAAAATATCCAAGTGATTAGAATGTTATTCAGGGCTGTACAATGAAGTAATGATATTGACATCATTTCAGACCTGATTACACTGTAATCAGTAATCATAATAACAATACAACATGTCACGATGGTCAGACTTAAAAAACAAGTTTACAGAGAAGTTTTCTTCCTCAAAAGAATCATTAAGTAGAGATGTAGAACAGGCACAGCAAGTCGCTCGTGATCCTGATTCTTCGTTTATTGAAAAAGCATGAGCTAATATTGTAGCTGCTGGTGCTTCATGAATGAAGTGATTTGTTGAATGAGTTCAAAACTTATGAACATATGTTGATGATAAAGTTATTGAACCTACAATAAAAGATTTTAGTGCAGGTATAACTCAATGACCATATGCTGAAAACAATTTTATTGATGAGGTAACATCTAATATAAAATCTTGATTTTGAATTGCCACTCCTTTACTTTGAAAAGCTGCTGATGTGGCACTCAAACCTATTGAGAATATTTCTCAAGAAGCAAAGATGGAGATTGAAGAAAATGATGGTTGACTTGAGAAATTCTGAAAAAACATATGGAATATTGGTGTTGATTGAGCAAGGCTTTTTGCATCAAGACGACCATCACTATTAGCAGCTCCAGAGAATATCAATAAAGCACGAGAATGAGATTCAAAAGCAAAAGCTGATTTAATAGAAGACTGAGTCTATGGTGCAGTTTCTGCAATTTCTCCTGCGGCATCTTGGTTAATATGAAAGTGATTAAACAAAATAGCACCATGACTTGCGAATTTATGAATGAATAAAATCTCGTCATGGGCAGCTACTCCAACTCCTAACGTATTTTGACCAAGATCAACCTTGACAAAATTTGTAGAATGATTTTGAATTTGATGAACAGTACCTGGTGTTGCTGGTCTTGTCACGCCGTTTTCATCAAATCTTTTATCATCACCATGAGGTATTAATGAACTGATATGATCAGACAAAGAATTATGAAGAGAAGAATTTGATTCGTTGTATAATAAACTATCTCTTGCACCAAATGACGAAGAAATAAATAATGTCAT
>JAKQQL010000264.1:0-11196 GCA_029564175.1 Candidatus Cloacimonadota bacterium | reverse complement strand
ATCTTGGCTTCTGCTTTGTTTTTGGCCTGAATCAGTCCATTAATCTGTTTACCTGAGATATGGATTGCATTATATTTATATTCTTTGATAAATCACCTCAAAAAAAGGGGAAGAAACCTTCCCCTTTAATAAACTTTTATTTAGTTTTTATTCAGTTGCAGAATTTTTTACAGAAATTGCAGTACCTGCATCAGCACCAACAGTAGTATTGATTGTTGCTGTTAAGTCACTTTTTGAAGCAGCAGCAGTAGCAGCATCATGACCTTGAATCTGTACCTGATTTGCAGCAGGAGCAAGAAGTGTGTAAGTACCATTAGCGTTTGTTAATTTATAGGTAGACTTGTCAAAACCTAAGTAACTTGCTAAATTTGCTCTGTCAGCAGTTGCTGTACCTTTTCCACCACCCATAGAAGCTGGAGTTCTCATATAAGCTAAAACCTGAGCACTAAAATTCTGTAAGTCACCAGCAATTGCATTTCTTTGAGCATTGGTTGCTTGTGTGTCAAACATCTGAATACCAACCGCTACCGCTGCACCTACAACGATAACTGATAATACGATCATAAGGATTTGTTGAGTTCCCATTGGACCCTCCTATCTTTTTATTATTCTTAGGAAGTTATATTGCCATTTCTGTGCCAAACAGCAGGCTGAGTGTTTGTAGGGATGAGCAAAATTCCCCTCCTGTGGAGGGGTGCCCCTTTGGGGCGGGGTGGTAAGTGATGCTTATGCTGTATGATCTTTTTTTGCTAACCAGCTGATATCTGGTAACATATAATTTGAGAAACACCTTTATCAATATATTTTTAACGTACCACCCCGTCACTTCGTGCCACCCCTCCATGGGAGGGGAATGCTATTGTACATTTTGTTTGAAGGTGCAGGTCAATTCCCCTCCTGTGGAGGGGAATTTTAACTCATTAATCATTCAACATTTATAATTCATAATTAAACGTACCACCCCTCCACGGGAGGGGAATTTTTATATCTATCGGAAAATATTTCTTCTGATATTTGTGCTAAAGTTATAAAATTCTCTGACGATACTATAAATCTTGTCATGAATTTGTGACAGTGTCATGAAAATATTGTCATTTTTTTATGACAAAGTAATTCCCCTCCTGTGGAGGGGTGGCACGAAGTGACGGGGTGGTAAGTTTAGAAAAGAATCAAAAGTAAAAATACTTGACTTCTTGTGTAAACAGTGTTATCATTACATTTAAATTCACTAATAGGTAAGTCAAATGAAAGAACTTGATGTTGAAGAGGAATTTGAGAAAAAACAAAGAAGAGCAAGCAAAAAAATGTTTAGTTTGCCTTATAATCCAGAATTAAAACAAAGAGCAAGAGAACTCCGTAAGGCAGGGAATATGCCAGAAGTCTTATTCTGGAATCGTATTAAGAAAGGTCAGTTTAAAGGTTTAGATTTTGACAGACAGAAGGTGATTGGTAATTATATTGTTGATTTCTATTGTGTTAGTTGTCAGGTTGTGATAGAGATAGATGGAATATCCCATGATGAGAAAATGGAATATGATGAAAGAAGACACTTATATCTTGAATCGTTAGGGTTAACCGTTATACGTATTTCTGTTTCTGATATAATGCAGAGACTGGATGATATTCTGTTTTATTTGTATCATCATCCGGCTTTTTCGGAGAAAGCGTATTAGTTTTTAGCTTACCACCCCGTCACGGGATGGGAATATTAATATAAATTTATTAAAAGGACAGATCCAATTCCCCTCCTGTGGAGGGGTGCCCCTTTGGGGCGGGGTGGTAAGTTTTGTTTATGTTTTAAGATCATGTTGTAGATAAATAGATGATATCAGGTAAGATAAGATTTACAGAAATACCAATATCATTTTTTTAACGTACCACCCCGTAAAGACGCGATTAATCGCGTCTCTACTAGTGCCACCCCTCCATGGGAGGGGAATTTTAACTCATTTATCATTCAACATTTATAATTCACAATTAAACGTACCACTTCGTGCCACCCCTCCACGGGATGGGAATTTTTATCTGTATTTTTCCGGGTCGATGCCGTATTTTTTGAATTTATCATAGAGGTTTTGTCTGGCAATACCTGATTTACCGGATGCCTGGGTGACATCCCCTTTAGTGGTTTGCAGGAGTGAGGAAAGGTAGAGTTTATCGAAGTAGTCTTTTGCTTCAGCGTATGAGAGATTGAGAAAGTCGGTTATATCGGGAGCAGATGTGCCTTCAATGGGTTGGGTGTGGAGGTATGCTGGCAAATCTTCACTGGTGATGATGTTTTGACTGGTCATGATCACGCAGTGTTCGATGGCATTTTTCAGTTCTCTGACGTTACCGTTCCAGTGGTGTCGGCATAAGATGGCAGAGGCAGTGGGGGAGACTTTTTCCACCGGTTTATTGTATTGAATTGCAAAGAGTTTGACAAAGTGATTTGCCAGGGCTTCGATATCTTCAGGTCTTTCACGGAGAGGCGGGATGCTGATTTGAACAACATTGAGACGGTAGTAGAGATCTTCCCTGAATTGACCATCCTGAACATACTGGTAGAGATCACGATTCGTAGCCGCAATGATCCGCACATCGATGGGGATATCAACTGAATCTCCAATACGTCTGATCACCCTTTTTTCAAGAACTCTTAACAGTTTTGTCTGAAATGAGGGACTGGTTTCCGAAATTTCATCAAGAAAGAGCGTACCGCCGTTTGCTTCTTCAAAATAACCGATCTGATCTCTGATTGCTGAAGTGAATGAACCTTTTTTATGACCAAAAAGCATACTCTCTAACAAGGATTCGGGCAGAGAGCCGCAGTTAACAGTTACAAACTTTTTGGTTTTCCGCGCACTGTTTCGATAGATGATTTCAGCAAAAACTTCTTTACCCACACCTGTTTCGCCTGAAATCAGAACCGTACTGTCCACCTGAGCGATACGTTTTACTTTATCCAGCAGTTTTTGGATGAGAAAACTGTTGCCAATCAAAATTGAGCGGTCAAAATTATCACTGAGCATGATCTGCAAACGTTTTAACTCATCGAGATTCCACTGATTGGTCAGTACACGGTTGACGATCAGCATCAGCAGATCAAGGTCTTCCACCGGTTTTTCGATAAAGTCGGCTGCCCCCATCTGCATGGCTTTTACAACCATGGAAAGAGAGGCATTTCCGGAAATAACAATGACCGGTATATAAGGGTATTTTTCCTTAATCAGCGTAAGAAAATCTATTCCGCTCTTTTCAGGCATGACGAGGTCTGTCAATACCAGATGAAAGGTTTCTTTTTCAAGTAAAACGAGTGCTTTATCCACAGATGAAGCGGTCTCTGTCTGATAGGTTTTGGACAGTTTTCGTTGAAAAATCTCACGAGTCTCTTCTTCGTCATCAACGATGAGGATTCGGATCTCTTTTTTATCTATCATAAGGCTCTCCTTTTTTTAGCGGATTTGTTATAAACGCAACAGGTTTTCACCAGGGCAGTTAATTTCCCTCCTTTGGAGAAGTGCCCCTTTTGGAGTGGGGTGGTAAGTGATGCTTATGCTTGATGTTAATATTATTGCAAAAATTTTATAAAACTCAGCTTTATCAAAGTATTTTTTTAACGTACCACCCCGTCACTTCGTGACACCCCTCCACAGGAGGGGAATACTTCGTTCATCCCTACAAACTTCTGATTTCACTTCTATTTCGCAAGCAGGTTGCTTGCGCTACATTTCTACAAGCAAGATGCTTGTAGTACGGGAACTTACCACCCCTCCACAGGAGGGGAATAATCTTAGTTACGACTTTTTATAGGGGATGTACACACGAAAGCGACTTCCTTTTCCCACTTCTGATTTCACTTCTATTTTACCATTCATACGGTTGATTACGGACTGAGCAATTGCAAGTCCCAGTCCAAATCCACCTGAGAACGACATACTTTTGGTGGTAAAGTTAGGTTCAAAGATCTTATCCAAATTATCAGGTGCAATACCAGAACCCGTATCTCCTATTTCAAAACCGACAAAATCATCTGTAATAAAACTGCTTACCTGAATTTCTTTATAAAGGGATTTTTCCATGGCATCAATGGCATTATTGAAAATAACATTGAAAACCTGACTCAGGTCCCCGTAAGTACATAGAAATTGTGGCAGATTGTCTTCTAAATCTGTTTTTAAAACCACTTCATTTTTGAAAAAGAGGTGGTGTTTGTAATTTTCTAGTTCTAAACAGATAAATTGATTCAAATCAACCAGATCGGGGCTTGCCATACTGTCTTTTTTGATTTTTGCAAGGAGCATTTTGATGGATTGTGACATCGCTCTTGCTGATGAGATAATCTTATCTATATCGCTGTTATCAGGTATATCTTCTTTTAAAAACTGGGCAAATCCAAGAATTGAGTTTAAAGGTGAATTGAGATTGTGGACAATACCCTGAATACGTTTTCCGAGTTCCGCTAAGCGGTTGATTCTAATAAGTTCCATTTCCAGGCTTTTTTTACTTTCCTTAAGTCGTCTGTGCTGGGTAATATCGCTAATCATACCAATAAAAACAGCTTGATTGTTAATTTCCTGTCTTTGCAGAGAAAAGGATATGAATTTTTTTAAACTTTCAATCCACATTTCCAAATCAGTAAAGGTATATTCCTTATCATGAATAAATAAACTACTTCTCAGAGGAGTAACATCGGTAATCATTCGATTGATGGGGCTTTCAGTCAGTTCAAATATTTTCATAAATTCCGGATTGAATAGTTTGATATTCAGATTTTCATCTAGCCAAAAAAAGCCTAAATGTGCCTGATCAAACAAGGTTTTATATTGCAGGAGAGAATACTGGTATTCTTTTAGTGAACAGACCATTTGATTATAGATTGCAATAATGATTTGTAACTCATTGGGAGAATCTACTTTATATTCTTTCATATCCATGGGATTTTGAGCAATATAGAGCATTTGTTCAGACAAATTTTTAATTGGTTTTAACATCTGGATAGAAAACCATTTTCCAAAGGTAAAAATCAGTATGCTGAGAGAAGCAAACAATAATAGAGTCATCAGAATCCAGGTACGTGTAAAAAACCGGTTAATATCACGATTATACTCATTGCAGGCAATAACGCTGGTTTGACTTCGGCTGTCCTGTAATAAGGTAAAGAAACAATATTTATCGTAATTTACCTTAAAATACTTAAACAGAATATTGGTACTCAGATCATCTTTTTTTTGGAGATAGTATTCTCTGATCCAGGCAGGTAAATCTCTTGACTGTGTGTTACCCTGGTCAATAAAGATGAGGTTTTCATAATGACCCAGTTGTTCTTTTCCTAAAAGAGAAACTGTCACCAACAAATGATCACTGTAATATTTTTGAATTCGTTGTAGAGTTACTGAGTAAATTAAAGGTTTGTCGATGGCAATAATATGATTGATTCCTGTTAACTGCTGGTAATTCATGAATTCAATTGTCTGCGCCAGCCACGTCCATTCAATCTTTTTACTCTTTATTTGTTCTTCTGTATAGTAATAAAACTGAATATTTCCGGTACTATCCTTTTCTGTCATAAAATTACCTGTGTCAGGTATGGTATTTTGCAGAAGAGAAGCCGTATTGGAGGCAACATATTTTTGGTAATCAATAAAATCCATGAGGGATTTTTGCTTATCTGCGATTTTAGTGATCAGAATGTCAGATTCATTTTTTAAAATGAGAAAGCGGGTGATTGAAAACTGCAGAATGATAATGATAAAAAAGAGAAAGAGCGTCATAAAACTATAAATAAAGAAGTATTTGTTGCCTAAACTGCGTGGAAACCGATAATTATTCTTCATCATTCAAGCTCCTTATCCTGATCTTAAATACAAAAATATCAAATTGGCACAGATTTGGCAAGGAAAATATTCAAAACATTTAAATATTTTAAGGAGGATGCCATGGGACGCACGGTATTAATTATGGTAGTACTGCTTACCATCGTTGTTGGAGCGATTATCGTAACCATCAATAAAGAGCAGTTAAAACTGGTAGATACTTTGTCACAGGACAATGATATGAATCTTGCAAAATTCATATCGAACACTTATGCTCACAACACGATTAAGGATATACGAGATGCATACATTCAAAATGACACAAACAAGATAAATGCACTTGTATTCCATCCAACTTTATATAAGAATTCAGGAAATAGCCTTGGTAAAGTATTAGGCATTGATAATGCACAGGCAAAAGTTTCGATTTACATGAATAATTTCCCCGGACCTAAGCCTCTGGAAGCAGGAAAAGAATGGGGTGTCGTATCGATAGGCAGAGTGAATTCAGCTGTATGTACAACAAAAGTAGTTTATAAAAGAATGCCTTATTCTGAATTTGGATTCTTTACTGATAATTTCCCTACAAATGTTTACTTTGGTGATGGTGAAGTCATTGACGGACCAGCCTACATTAACGGAAAACTCAGAGTAGGCACCAGTGAAGGTTCTCCTACTGTTGATGCAAAAAATAAGAATAAGGGTAATCCCAATAACAAAGGCAATCATTATGGATGGTATAAGAAAAGAAGTAAAACACTTGAATATCCTGCAGATGCCGGTCCTGTATTCACTGATCTGGTTTATATCACTGCAAAAGTGGATACAAATGGCTATCAGAAATATATCGGTGGTGTGAATTTATCTCAACCTGCTGATTTTATCAATTATTATAATGGATTTAAAGCAGAAGCGCCTACCTTCGATTATCCAGTTATTTCTATGCCTAATAATCAGTTCAATATCAGTACTGCTTTACGTTCAGCAGCATTAAATCCGATGAGTGATGGAACAAAAAACTGGCAATACATGTACATCACTTTGAAAGATGATGTGATCGAAATTAAAAGAACTCATAGAAAATCTAATGGATATCTGGAGACTTTTACAGATAATTATAATATGTCTTCTATGAATTCATACAATAATCTGATTTATAATGCTAATACCAAACCAGTCTATGTAAAAGGTTCACTGAATGGTAAACTAACCATTGCCACTGAAGGTACAATGTATGCTGATGGTAGCATCATCTATACTTCTGTAAAAAATAATCTGGAAGCATTTAAGGCAAAATGTATTGCTGGTGAATACGAAGCCTTACCCAATAATGATCAATCCATTTTAGGATTACTGGCAGCTACAAAATTTGTAGTGCAGGCAAATACAACTAATAAAGGCACGACTAATCCAATTGTTATGGCGAACATCTTTACCAAAGGAATGATTGAAATTACGGAAGGGCAAAATTATAACAATTATCCATGGTCAACAGACGAAGGGCGTCATTTTATCGTTTATGGCAGTCGTGTTCAAGGTCTTTTGCAGCCAGGAACTTTTACTGTTACTTCTTCAAAGAAAGAATGGTATAAACCTAAAGGCTGGGCATGGGGCTGGTATAAATGGAGAGTTACCTATTCTGGCGGTAAAGGCTTAAAAGAAGTGCTGATTTATGACCGCAGATTTAAAGAAATGTCACCTCCTTGTACCCCTTATACTGATAAAGGTGCGAGAATCAGCTACTGGGATGAACGTTTCGGCAGAATTCAAAGTAACTAAATTATCTTTGAGATAAACTGAAAGCGTGGGCATGTCCCACGCTTTTTTTTTGATTGTGAGAAAATGTAGAATTACCAGATTGATATTTGTACGAGGAGGAATATCGAAGTGATCATGTGAAGAGAAACATTCTTTCGATTAATGTAAAAACTGTTTGTAGGGATTTGCGAAATGGAGCGAAGTGTAATGCCGTAAATCCGAAACAACTCGTACTATAAGCATCTTGCTTGTAATTAACGGATGTACGAAACGAAGCGCCGTTCGTTCGCAAAAGTTGTGTAAGCTCCTGGCTTGCAAAAAAGGCTACAAGCAGGATGATTGTAGTACGATTTTGCCCGCAGATAAACGACCAGGATGCTCGTTCTACAACTTTGAATATCTCTCTTCTTTAAAGCCTGCTTTATAGTTATTCTGAATCTGTTTCTTTCTGAAAAACTTGAAAATTTTGTTCTGAAAATAGCACAAATATTACTTAATATTTAAAAACGTTTAAATAAGGATAGTATAAGGATGGTATAAGGAAGAAAGAGGAAAGTATTGTTAAAAATACTTCAAAAAATATGTTATCCATTTGTTTTTATGTAAACAAAAAACCGGCTTATTTTCAACGAAAAGAAGCCGGTTAATATTTTAGATTGATCGTGTCATAAAAAACTGACACTGTCATTCAGCACGTGTCATAATTTAATGACTCTTTTTATATTCTTCAAGTCCTGTACGGAAAATGTGCATTGCTTTTCTTAGATCATTCTCATTGAGGATATATGCCAGTCTTAATTCATTTCTGCCAAGTCCAGGAGTTGCATAAAATCCTTCTGCCGGAGCAGCCATAACCGTTTCGTTGTTAACATGATATTCTTCCAGTAACCAGATGATAAAATCTTCTGCATTTTCAATAGGCAGTTTGGCAATAATATAGAAAGCCCCACCAGGTTTTACACAAACGATACCATCAATCTTTTGTAATTCTTCAAAAACGATGTTTCTTCTCTTGTCATATTCTGCTAAGATATTGGCAGTATATTCAACCGGTAAATCCACACAAACTGCTGCAGCTAACTGGTCGATGGTTGGAGGGCATAGTCTTGCCTGAGCAAATTTCAGGAGGGAATCCATAATTTCTTTATTTCTGCTGACAATACAACCGATACGAGCACCGCAAGCTGAATATCTTTTGGAAATACTGTCGCACATGATGACATGATTTTCAATTCCTTTGATACTTAATGCACTGACTGCAGGGTCTCCTTCGTAAACAAATTCACGATATACTTCATCAGAAATCAAGTAAAGATTGTGTTGTTTTACAATCTCACCAAGCATTTCCATTTGTTCTCTTGAATATACGGTTCCGGTAGGATTTCCTGGATTACAGATCATGATCGCTCTGGTTTTTTCTGTAATAACCGCTTCTATTTTATCTCGTTCTGGTAAAGCAAAACCGGTTTCAGCATAAGTGGTCAGCGGAACTAAATGAACTCCAGCCATTGTAGCAAAACCATTATAATTGGTATAGAAAGGTTCTGGAACAATAATCTCATCTCCTGCATTACAGGTGACCATCATGGCAAAAATAATAGCCTCTGAACCAGCAGTCGTAACAATGATTTCATCTTCATGTAAGTGAATATGATGTTTCTGGTAGTATTTTACCAGAGATTTACGATAAGCATCGACACCCTGGGAAGGACCGTATGCTAATACTTTGTCATCAAAATGGTGATAAACGTTTAACATTTCCTGAGGGGTTTCAATATCAGGCTGACCAATATTGAGATGATAGACATGAATGCCTTTTTTCTTTGCCTCAATGGCATATGGCATCAGTTTACGAATGGGAGAAGCTTGTATTTCTTGTGCTCTCTTAGATAAATTCATGACAACCTCTATTTTTAATAATTATTTTTAAATCAAAGAGATAATGCGTTATGTTTATGTCAAGAGAATTCCATAAAATAATAAATCAGTTGACGAAAGAACCTTGTTTTAGTATGATGCAACAGAAGAAGATACGATGGAGATAAAATGCCTTTACATGTGATAGCAGTTGAGCCTGGTTCACCGGCAGAAACAGTTGGAATAAAAAATGGTGCAGTCCTTTATTCAATTAATAGCAGACATTTGGAAGATATACTGGATTATTATTATCTGATAGAAGATGGTTTTTTAGAAATAGAATATCAAAATCCCGAAGGGGAAAGACAAACAGTATCGTACCAATATTCCTTTATGGATAGCTTTGGATTGTCATTTAAAGCACCTGAATGTAAAGAATGTATTAATCAGTGTGTTTTCTGTTTTGTGGATCAAATGCCCGACGGGATGAGAAAATCACTCTATGTCAAAGATGATGATTATCTGTTTTCTTTTATGTATGGCAATTTTGTTACACTAACAAACCTGACTGATCACTATTTAGATAAAATTATTGAGCAACATGTCAGCCCGTTATATGTTTCTGTTCATACAACCAATCCGGATCTCCATCAGAAAATGCTGCGCTATAATCGTTCTTTCAATGTGATTGATACATTAAGAAAACTGGCTGATCAGGAGATTGAAATGCAAACTCAGATTGTGCTGGTACCAGACTGGAATGATAAGATTGAGTTGCATCGTACCTTAAGTGATTTGACTAATCCTGATATGAATATTTCTTCAATTGGCATTGTGCCGGTTGGTCTTACCCGTTTCAGAGAAAAACTGAGTCCTTTACGTTCATTTAGTAAGGAAGAATGCAGAGATGTGATTCACTTAACCAAAGATTTTAGAAAAAATGGTTTTCCTTATCTATACTGCTCTGATGAGTTTTTCCTGCAGGCAGAAATGAATATACCCTCAAAAGCATATTATAATGAATTTGAACAGATCGAAAATGGTATCGGGATGGTCAGAAAATCCTGGGATAATTACCGGAATAGAAAAAGACGCTTTTATAAAATGATTAATCTGTTTAAAGAACCCGTTTGTTTTGTAACAGGAGAGTCCGGACATAAAGTTTTAAAGCCGATCGTTAAAGACATGAATAAGCATGCATCTAAAAAAGAGAATCTGATTGAGAAAGTGGAAAATGACTTTTTTGGGCATAGCGTTACAGTCTCCGGTCTGCTCACCTGGACAGATGTCCAAAAACATATACCTGCAAAATCAGACTATATCTATGCATTTTCTGGTAATTTCTTTAACTTTGAAGATGTCACACTAGACAACTATACAATTACAGATATTTCAAATTATCTGAAAAATGACTTCCTCATAATCGACCCGCTCTTTTTAGATTACAGGCTGATACCATACCAAAAAGGATAAGATTAAAAAATCAAAACAGCAAAAAAACCGATGTAAAATGAATGATCAATTCAGATAGATTGTTTTAATTTTTGTAAAAAATATTGAATACGATACGAAAACTAAAAGAATCAGCTTCTTTTTTTGATATTCAGAATTTTTAACTTGACAATATTCAAGAATTTTGCCAATTTAACAAAAAGATTATCTTTTACTGAATCAGGGTAAAAGAAAACCTGTAGATTAATCAGAGATATAATGCAGGAAATCAGCGATGAAAGGGTTTCTGATGGATAACGAAGAGAAAAAATTGTGGGAGTTGTATAAAAGAACA
>JAKQQL010000263.1:0-5546 GCA_029564175.1 Candidatus Cloacimonadota bacterium | reverse complement strand
GAATTTAAGCAGGAATCTACCACAGAAGGTTTTTCACTCAATGGCTTAGTTAATGATATAAATGAACAAATATCAAATTGGGAAATATCGTTCGGATTTAAAATAGGTTCATTGAAACCCGAAGATATAGTTAAAAATCTTCTCAATCATTACATAACTGATAATAATCTTGGTCATAATCAAGTAGATATTGATAACTTAGGACAAGGCCTTCAACGGCACATTATCTACACCTTAATCAGACTTGCCTCAAAATATGTTGATAAAAAGGAACCGAAAAAAAAAGAGTTTTCTCCAGACTTTAACCTGATTCTTTTTGAAGAACCAGAAGCATTTCTGCACCCAACACAGCAGGAATTACTCAATTTAAGTTTGAAAGAGATTTCATCTGATAGTCAGGTTCTTATTACTACTCACTCAACCACTTTTGTGAGTAAAAACATTTCTGACTTGCCATCAATAATAAAAATTGCTAAAAAGGCAGGTGTTTCTGAAAATCGACAATTAACAAAGACGCAAATTGATGATCTTGTGGCGGATAATACCGGTTTGTATACCCATTTTTCAGCTTTGTTGGGTGATGATAATACATCACCAGAAATTAAAAAAGCAATTACAAGTAAAAGCCTTGGTGATATGACGCCAGACATGGAGAGGAAACTCAAAGAGGAGTCCTTTCGATATTCTCTTTGGCTTGATTCTGAACGATCAAATTTGTTTTTTTCAAAGCATGTCATTTTATGTGAGGGGGCGACCGAAAAGGCTCTTTTTGACTATCTCCTGGATACAAAGTGGATTGACCTGAAAAAGCGGCAAATTTACATTCTTGATTCACTTGGAAAGTTCAACATTCATAAATTCATGAACCTTCTTGGAAGTCTTGGTATTCGTCATTCGGTATTGTATGATGGAGATGCCGACAAAGCTTATCAGCAGATAGTGAATGATTATATTACACAAAAAACGACGCCATTTACTATTAAAATTGACTCTTTTGAGGTTGATTTGGAAAATTACCTGGGAGTTGCATTGCCAAAAAGAAATGATCAGAAACCGGTTAATATTCTATTGGCACTAAATGAAGGTAAAATCACCGAAAGTAAGCTGTCTGAGCTTAAAACTAAATTAGAATCTTTAATACAGGAGTAGCCCATGCCGACATTACAGTTTAAAGGCAAGAATATAATTTGGAATCATCACCTTTCAATTCCTTACCATACCCTTGATGAAGTAGAAAAGCTCAATTTTAATGAAGATAAAAGCAATGGTAATCTCATTGTTGAAGGCGACAACCTGCTGGCTTTAAAATCACTACTTCCTCAATACGCGGGCAAAGTAAAGTGCATATTTATCGACCCCCCATACAATACCGGTAATGAACAATGGATCTACAACGATAATGTTAATAATCCAATGTTAAAAGAGTGGCTGGGAAAAGAAGTCGGCAAAGATGATTTAACTCGGCATGACAAATGGTTGTGCATGATTGTCCCTAGATTGAAACTGTTACGAGATTTACTTTCTGATGATGGTGCAATCTTTATAACTATAGATGATAATGAACAACATTATTTAAGAACAGTCTGTGACGAAATATTTGGTGAGGAGAATTTTACTGCAACAATTTGCTGGCAAAAAGTTTTTGCAAAAAAGAATAAAGCTACTGTATCAATTAGCCATGATAGCATTCATGTTTATTCAAAGAATTTGAAAATTTGGGATAGGAATCTTATACCAAGATCTGAAGCAGACCTTGAAGCATTTACTAATCCTGATGATGATAGTCGTGGGCCTTGGCAAAGTGTATCATATTCTGTTCAATCAGAAGATTCTGAAAAGCGTAAAGCTTATCGTTATATGATAAAATTGCCAAATGGAAAATCAGTTCTACCTCCTGCTGGTCGACATTGGAATGGTTTGCCCGAAAGAACTAGTAACTTAATGCTTGATAACAGACTTTGGTTTGGGAAAGACGGCAGCAATCCACCAAGAATTAAAGTCTTTTTAAACGAAGTGCAACAAGGCATTGTTCCAGATACGTGGTGGAATCATGAAGATTATGGAAACAACCAAGAAGCAAAGAAAGAATTACTAGATCTTTTCCCAGGAGAAGAGCCTTTTAATACACCGAAACCGATCAAATTGTTAAAAGCTATCATTAGAATAGCATCAAATAGTGATTCCTTAATTCTTGATTCCTTTGCAGGTTCTGGCACAACGATGCATGCTGTAATGGATTTAAATAAAGAAGATGGTGGTAATCGTAAGTGTATTCTTGTCCAAATGCAAGAAGCAACTGAATCAGAACCAACTAAAAATATCTGTAAAGATATAACTCGCGAAAGGATAAAACGGGCAATTGATAAATATGACTATGATAGCGGTTTTAAATATCTTAAAGTCGGTATACCAATAGATGCAGAGACAATGCTTTCCGGAAATCTTCCGACATACAAGCAATTTGCCGATTATGTCTATTACTTATGCACTGGTGAAAGTCTAAAAGACAAAAAAGGTATTGATGAGAAGAATTATTTTGTTGGAGAACATGGTAATAGTTTAATTTATCTCATCTACAAGCAGAATTTTGAAGAGCTGACCCGTATGGCGTTAAACCTTGTTGTTGCTGAAAAAATAATAGCGGATCATCCTAAGAAAAGAATCGTTGTATATGCTCCCGCTTGTTTCCTGGAAGAAGACTATATGAAAGAGAACAGCATTGAGTATGTTGGTATTCCTTATAATCTCTTTCAGAGATCGGAGGCATAGCAGTGTTTCTGAAAAAATACCAGATTAAAGTTGTATCTGAGCTAAAAGCCTTTTATTCAAAAGCAAGAGAAACTAAGGATGCCTTTGATACTGCAAAAAAAGCACTACCGGCTGAAATGCGACATACCTTAAACTGGGTACAAACCGCTTTTCAAAATACTGCAAAAGATTACAGAGACCGGCCTACAAATGGTCTTGGCGAATACTACCCTCGCTTTGTTATAAAAGTCCCTACAGGCGGAGGCAAAACTCTTCTTGCAGTAGAATCAATTCGAGAATATCAAAACATTTTTGCCCGTAAGCGAACAGGGCTTGTCTTGTGGATTGTTCCCAGCGAAACGATCTATTCACAAACAGTTGCAAAATTACGGGATAAGTCCAACCCTTTACGTCAATTACTTGATCAGGCGAGCAGTAATAAAACACTCATTCTTGAAAAGGGACAAAGACTTGCGACTCACGATATTGAAGAAAACCTCGTAATACTTTTTGTTATGATTCAGTCAATCAGCCGACAGAATGGAAAGGAAGCATTAAAGGTATTTCAGGATTCAGGTGGTTTTGAAAGTTTTTTCCCGCCTGATAATCGTTTTGACCTTCATGCCGAACTGAAAAACAAATGCCCTAATCTTGATTTGCTTTCAGAAATAGGCCCCATTATTAATACCAGCCTTGGTAATGCTATTCGTTTATCGAAGCCGTTTATTATCATTGATGAGATGCATAAAGTTTTTTCTGAAATGGCTAGAAAAACCATTGATGGCTTAAATCCGGAAATGGTACTAGGACTGACCGCCACGCCGAAAACAGAAATGAATATTCTTGTCTCTATAACAGGTGTCGAGCTTAAAGATGAAGAAATGATTAAACTCGATATGCATATAATACCACCATCCGGGAAAAAGGAAGATGACTGGAAAACAATGCTTAAAGAGATTAAAGCTCATAGAGAAACTCTCGAAGCGAAAACAATCAAGTACAAACAAACTTCCGGTGTCTATATTCGCCCGATTGCATTGATTCAAGTCGAAAGAACTGGTAAAGAACAGAGAGGCAAGGGCTTTGTTCACAGTATGGATGTTAAGGAATACTTACAGGAATTAGAAATCAACCCAGATGAAATAGCGATAAAATCAAGCTCACAAAATGACATTGAAGACGTTAATCTTTTTGCACAAGATTGTAATGTCCGCTATATAATTACAAAGGAAGCCCTTCGTGAAGGGTGGGATTGTTCTTTCGCCTATATGCTTGGGATTATTCCAAATGTAAATTCGGATACTGGTATTACTCAGCTTGTCGGAAGAATTCTTCGTCAACCTTACGCACGTAAAACAGGTATTTCTGAACTTGATGAAAGTTATGTTTACTATTCAAAAGGAGACACTCGTTCCATCCTTGAGAAAGTAGATACCGGATTCAAGAATGAAGGTCTGGAAGACCTTGTCACCGGAATAAAAGTTGATAACAATAATTCTATCAATCAGTCAAAACAGGTTAAAATTCGTAAGGAGTATAAAAAGAGTTTTGAAAGCTCATTTTATCTTCCTGTTTGGGTAATGATAAACAAAGGTCAGAATAAACGCCGGTTCTCATACGAGCTTGATATAAAGCCTTTCATCAATTACGATTTGTTTTCTATTAGTTCCGATTTCGTTAAAAGTCTTCAATCGTCATTTAGTGAAGAGACAAAAGAACGGCGATCAATTGTTGTAACTCTTGATTCTCAAAGCAAAGTGCAATCAAAATATGAAATAACCGGAGTTAACGAAACAAAAGAAATTAATATAGATTATCTTACACGCCGATACACAGAACTTACAGAAAACCCGTTTTACGCCAGAAAATTGGCAATATCACATATTGCGGAATTAACAAAATTAATCGGAATAGAAGCTTTAGAAGATAACTTCGGTTATACATCCGCAATTCTATATAATCATCTGCTTGATTTTAAATTAAAATCAGAAGAATCTCTTTTTTTACAATACATTCAAGACAAGAAGATCGTTCTCGCAGTATCAGATGATACAAGTTTAGGCTTTAAAGTTCCTGATGTGGATACGATTGTAGTAGGTCGCATTCCAAACCCTTACAAATATTACCTTTTTGAAGATGTTGACTTAACTTCAATGAATTCACTAGAGCAAAAAGTTGGAGACTTACTGGATAAGCAGGAAAAAATATTATGGTGGTACAGGAATAAAGTATCTAAAAACTGGTATTCAATTCAAGGCTGGCACGAACATAAAATCAGACCTGACTTTGTTGCCGCAAAAAAGAATGATGATGGCAAACTTGAACTTGTATATATACTCGAAAGCAAGGGTGAGCATTTATTGGGTAACGCAGATACTACCTATAAAAAGAAGGTTCTGGACATCATGACTGAACAAAAGAGAATAAAGAAGATACAGCATTACGAGCAAATGGAACTTCCTTTTGGTCAGGTAAATGATAATGTAGAATTTTATCTTGTAGAACAAGGACAAGAGGAAACTGAAATTAAAAAATATTTCAAATGAAGACCGCCTTCGCACGTCCTGTGCTACGGCGGAAGATACGCCGGGATTAAGAAACGACTTGTTCTGGGAATGGCGCGGTTCATCGTATGGCGCCCCCATCATCTAACTGTTTCTTCAATCCGTTATTTCCGCTTCTCAAAATATATCAACAATAGCTTGACATACGTAATGTAGCTGAATATATTATACGTATAGAGGTGTGTTATGCAGACTAAGCTTACGCTGTCAATTGATAAAGCTGTAATTCATAAG
>JAKQQL010000356.1:0-1269 GCA_029564175.1 Candidatus Cloacimonadota bacterium | reverse complement strand
TTAGCCTTTCGTTTAAGATAATCTGATGCCTGGATCAACTTTGTGTTTTTGGTATATGGAATCAGGTCAAACTTCTGAAGAATATCAATATGCCGTTTCAAATGTTTTACCAACTTTTGAAATGAAATTTCATTATATGGCAGTCTTTGAGCTTTAATAAATCGTCCCCGGTATTTTATAATTGTAAAAGGATCGTAGCCACGAATATGAACAAGAGGATATCCTTTATTAATCAGATACTTTAGAAAATTTGTTATCCAGGCATCATTGAAATCTTTTATTGACTCTGATGGTTTGGCATTGAAACGATAATCATTTAACTGTACTATAAGTGACCTGTAGGAACCGGTAATTAAAGGTTCCCCATTTTTCGGATTGTCTGACCAGCAGAATCCAAATAATTCGAAGATGTTTGATTTGTTATAATTACCTGTTTTATATCGTTCATTAAAAGTCATGGAACTTACACGGCCACTCTCTTTGGTTCTGACGTGATCAAAATAGACACTTTCGGCAATATTCTGCATCTCTTCTTCCGTGATGTTCTCTGTTTCATCCTCTATGACAGCAATTTTAAACTTTTCCCAAACTTCAACAGGAACAGGCTCACCATAAAATTTTTCTACTTCATCATTCCAGATAGTTTTTTCAGCCTCAATGGTACTTTCTGTTTTTTTGGCCTTAATATTTCTATACAAATATTTAAAGAGATTCTCAGAAGTAAGTTTGACATTACCTTCAATCATTTTGGTAACGGTATCTTTGATTTTGCTTTCAGTTTTCAGGATCGTCAGATTCAATGTCTTGTTTGATTTCCTGTTGTTAAATTCATCGGATGACACCAGAACCTGCCTTTTTAATTCATCCAGTATCTTTATTTCAAGCGTAATTTTATTCCGGAACCTTCCAGCATCGTTGGATCCTATAAAGACCCTGATTTTAAGCTGATGCAAGCCATCTTTCTTCCGTGGAGGTGATTTTTTGAATGGATTTGTACGGATTTCCAGGTTTTCAAATTTCATTGATAGCAGAATTTTATACAAAGATATAAAAATCTGCCACAAAATCTGCCACAAAATCTGCCACAAGAAAATGCTATAATGCTCATTAAATGGCAATTATATTTTTTGCTCGAGTCCCGTCCGCACCGCTGAAATAAAAAGATAGACCGCTGTTTATCAGCGGTTTATTCGTTTTTAAATCCCTCATTTGTGCTGCCATTGTGCCTGCCAGCTTTAAAACTGGTCATTTTTACCCTCTCTTTCATGC
>JAKQQL010000474.1:0-98440 GCA_029564175.1 Candidatus Cloacimonadota bacterium | reverse complement strand
CTTATTTGTTCTGCCGACATATTTCTTAAAAGCTTTAAATCATTTTCATCATAGACATTTTCAACAAAGTTGATTGGTTTTGCAGCTGGTATCATTTTATATCACGAGAGCTTTCCAATTAGTTTTGGTATTGGCAATATATTCTTCCAATTTCGGTATAGTTCTAAAATAGATATACTTTCCTGTTCCATTAACCCTATCATTAATCCAAAACAATTGATCCTTTTTTGTATCAACATGAATAAATCCTCTTCCATCATGTGTATGATACATGCCAACTCTTGGGAAAATGGTAATCAATTTAGTAAACATTTGATACATATTCATTGTAGAATCAATTCGAATGTCAGCCGCATTTCCTAAACAATGTTCACTTGTTCTTTTGCTTCCAATTTCAACACTATGTAGTGAACACCTATAGCCAGAATTAATATGAATTGGCTTTCCAACCCAATTTCTAAATTCTTGAAGTTTATTTATCAATTCCATAGAAATCTTCAATTGTCCACAATGAGAACAAGCAAATTCCAAAGCTTGAAAATTTTCAGAAAGTTGTCTTTTTAATTCAATTCCACCATTAATAATTACATACATTGGTTTTTTCACCACCCATTTATTGATTAAACGACGAAAAAAATATCCTTATCCTCTTTATCGCTTGTCTGAAAAACCAAAATTCCACCAACAATCATGGAAGGATATTTATTCATCATTGTCATTTTAATCATTGAATAATCTTCCAATAGTTCAACTGATTCGACCAACATACCACCTGCTACCGAAGCAACAACAATTCCGGGTTCCAGATGACTTGCCTTAATATATTGTGCATTCTGATAGGTAGGATCAAAAATCTGAAAGACTTGATTAGGATGAACCCAAATATCTACCGGGCCCATTCCATTACTTATAAATCGAATTTTATAACAATCTGAAACAACATTGACAGTTTCATAAATTGAATCCAAAGTATCCTGAACAAAAAAGCCAAATATCTTTAAATCATCAGTCATTTGATTATTATGCATGACATTATGTAAAGCTGCCATTGACACCATACCATGAGTTGTAGAGATTTCATTCAGTGGGCCAAAAATAAAATAAGGTTTGTTTTCCATTATTAACCTGCTTTCTTCTTTTGAAAAATATTTAGTCTGGTGCTTGTTGTTGCCATTATTTCACCGGGAATTTGCCAATCCATAGCCTTATAGAAAGGTTTAATGATATTGACAATCATTCTTTCCTTCATTCTCATCTTATCAACTTCAATTTGATCTTCTAATTCTTGTTCATATTCAGAACCGGGATTCCAACTAATAACATTATAGTCATCAATCTTCATATTAAGTTGGTTTAACTTTTTCCAATTTTTAACATACACATATTTAATTTTACCAAACAAGAGTTTGTCAGCTTCATTCTTGGCAATATGATCATTAAAAATAATAGCTCCACGAATCTGAGCAGGAATTGTTTTTTCATATTGGTCGGGTCTTTTCATACCAACTGGCAATCCCATTTCTCCAAGAGTATAGACTTCATCAATATTCTTAACTTCTTCAAGAATTCTTTTCTTAATATTGACACGACTTTCAAAATTCAATAACATGTCAATTACAGATGAAAGAAATTCTTTTGTTGGTTTCGGAACATCAGACCTGCGAATAGCAATACCCTTAGCATGAATCTTATCAACTTTTCTTCCTTCTTCTTTGACAATATGAAGCACATAATGTTTTTTGCTAGTAAACAATCCAGAAATACCAATCCATTCCTGTTTGACCGAAAGAAAATTATTCTTTTCAGATTTCTTATAGAACATGATGGATGGCAATTTCTTTGAAGCATTGTTTATAAATGATTCACATTCTTTTGCAAAAACATCTATCTTGTCAATATCTTCATCGGTGTAATTGTCAATTTTAAAATCGGGAAAAATCTTTTCAACTGTGAAAATCATTGAGTCCGTATCAATTGTAATAATATGGTCTGTTGTTTCATCAAAATTGAATTTCTTATTGATATAGTTATTCAATAGAACAGAAGCACTTTTAATAACAAATTGTCCACCAGTAGTAATAGCTTCAGCAATACGAACATCAAACAATCTAAATTCGTTCATTGAAATAACGCCATAAGTTGAATTGCCAATTACCTTCATAGCATTTTGAAGTGTGTCAAACCCGGCAGCCTTTTCTTCATTGCCATCTTTTAACATTTCCTGTTTTAGTTTTTTATACTTAGCTCTGCCTTCTCCAACTTCCGTCACGATTTCAACCATCAATGGCATATTCACATCATGAGTTGTTATTAATCCATTTGGACAAACAGAATAATTATTTTCATGACACCATTTTGTAAATTCTTTATGAGACATTTTGATACGTTCATCGTCTTTTATCAATCGAATATAAATACCATCACCCATATCTGATTTTGGAGGGGTTAGAAATTCTGATTCTGGAAACAAATATGACTTATCATAGTAAAATCCAAAATTAGAATTGACTGTCATTTTATTTAAATGAGTATAATTATCAACCATACCAATAATTGTTTCAGGTGAAAGATTAAATGTTCTGATAAGACTTGGATACAGGGATGCATAATCCAAGTCCGTAATTATTTTCCATCTTCCCTTTAGTGGTTCTTTGACAAAAGCTCCACAAAATTTCTTTTTCTCCATACGAGGTTTCTTAGATGGCAAGACCATTTTTGACCCGTTTTCTCTTTTGACGGCCACCTTCCTAAGAAAACACCCATCAACCACATGAGACATTTCGAAAATATCCGAGAAATTGGCCAAAGAAATATTCCTGACGGCTGCAGCAAGGATCATAAACTTTTTAATTTGATCAAGAGAATAAACCAATTCAACATCTGAATAATTATACAAACAAAATCTATCAAAATCTTTTCGATAAAGTTGAACCAAATCCCCTTCATATTTCAGTTTTCCACGTTTCAAAATTTCAAAAGAAACGTTGTCAAGTGAATAGCTTGAAAGTTCCGTATCATTGAATTTTTCCGTTAAAAGTTTGTAGTCAATAATATCCACTCCGGGAATAATATCATCATCTTCCACAGTTCCACCATCTTGAACAGCTTTCATGACACGAAATGAAAGTTTATTAAATGGGGAAAATCTCTTAACACCTTCCAAATCAAAATGATCAAAAACTTTACGAACAATATATGGAATGTCAAATGAAGTATTCCAACCAGTTGCAATGTCAGGCATATTTTGAACCCAATAATCAAGAAAATCTGACAATAATTCTTCATCATCATAATACAAACGAGTATTAACATTGTCTTTACTGAATGGAATATTTTCTTCCTGAGCCATCTGATTCATCATATCTTCAAGAGGATTCTTTTTGAGTTTCAATTCCCATTCCGAATTTGGAATTAAAAAGAAACATTCATACATTTTGGTATAACTATCATAGACGGTTATGGCATTAATAGGATATTTATGATGTTCCCAACTAGGAAGAATGCCTTCATTAGCATTAACCTCAATGTCAATAATAAATATTCTTGGCATAATATCATCTGGCCAAACTTCATTTGAATATGTATCATAGACATATCTTTGTTCTGGTTTCAAATCACCTTCAGCTAATTTAACATTATGTTCTTTTTTATACATAGACAATTCTTCCATTGAAACCATTTTCTTTTGATATCTTTTTGTTGGGTCTACAAGTGAAACATATTCCCCTCTTGGATTTTCCAGAAATACATAATGTGAATAGGATTCAACCATTTTAAAAAGATCAAGTTCACCTTTTCTACGATAAAAGGTTGTCATTTGTTTCTGTTTATCATTATAAAGAAACTTTACAGGTAAAGTGTTCAAATTGGACATTTAACCAATCCTCCCTTTCATAATCCTCTCCAGTATACCATATCTGACAAGTTTTGGCAAGCGTTGAAATCTCGTGGTTGCCAAAAATTAAGAAGTGTGATACAATGTATGTATCTTGAGAAATTGGAGGTTCTAGAACATGTTCCACAATCCATCTATTCATGGCATCGTTGGTTTTGAAAACGTTATGGAAATGATTCTGGAATTCATGAATGACGACCGAGATAAGGGTTATGAAATTATGATCGGCACGGATAGCCAGCCACACAAACACTATACCCTGTATGTCGAAACCATTGCCGTTCATAGAGAAGGCAAGGGTGGTCGTTATTTTTACCGCAAGACAAAAGTTGATGGTAAAATTGAATTCAAGAATAGAATTTTTACAGAAACTGGATTGTCTCTACAGTTAGCAAATCAGATTACCGAATATTTAACTCAAAATGTTTATGATCTATTTGTAGAAAATCCTCGTATTGATCTTTCAATTCACGTTGATGCTGGCAAGAAAGGTAAGACAAGAGAAATTCTAAGTGCTATTACCGGTATGGTTGCTGGGTCTGGTTTTCAGTGTAGAAGCAAACCTGACAGCTTTGTTGCCTCAACTATTGCAGACAAACATACGAAATAGGAAAGAGGGATGCCAAAAATGGTATCCCTCTTTTTTAATATGAACCAAATTCTTCTTGACACATTTGAGCAAGTATTTCTCCGGGATTTTTATAAACAAGATCACTTTCTATTTTGATTCTGATTTTTTCACCGTTAAAATCTATTTCTTGTTCATTTGGAAATTCCCATTGATATTTTTCATCTTTCATCATTAATGATTTTGCATTCGTCCAACATTCATTTCGACCTGACGTTTGAAATTGATCTGTTGTCAAAAGTTGAAATCCCAATTCAGTAGGATCAAAATACTTATCAATGAATTCCCCAACATTTTCAATCATGAATTTCAGACCTTGAAGTCTTTTATCTTCTCCAGAAAAACAATCTCTCAAGCTTTCAAGTTTATCGTCCAAATTCCAATTTGGCTTGTCTGGTGTTCCAAATCCCGTATCCATTTTTGAATTGGCCAGTTCGGATATTCTTTTTGAATCAAATTTCAAATTTTTAATTTGATCGTATGACATATCTAAATCTAGATTCATTAATTTACAACAAGCCGACAAATATTGATTAAATTTAGCAAAAGATAATCTAGTTGGCTGATCGACTATTTTAACACTCCATATATCATCTTTGGGGCATGCCCCAATTTTAGCTCCATTAATCGGAAAAACATAATGAGCTATCCCATAAGATGTTGTTATGGATTTTTCACTTGCACAAATGAATGATTCAGACCTTTTTGGAAATTCTGCCCATCTAGGATCATTATCTAAAATGACAGTATAAAAATTTCCAATATTGATATGATCTTCACTTTTTCGTTGAATACCAGATGAAATGAAAACAGGAGAAGATGAATGTTTAGGTTTAATACCACGATATAGAGCATGATATTTTCCAAACGCTTTTAACATTTCAGAATACTTGGATGTTAAAAGATTTTTAATTTCTTGATAATTCAAAACCACTGAATCCATTTGTGGTTGATTTGTTATTTCTGATTGGATTACATCAAGATCACTTGGTTTTATCATTTATTTACACCTCAAAATCTGGAAATATTTCATTAAATAATTCTTTTTCAACAAACAAAGAAGGACTTTCAAACCATACTTCTTGTTCATGAACCCCATGCAAATTTGATTTTAAATCAGAAAGAGTTGCAACTTTAAGTTTCAATATTTCTGGAGACAAATATCTTTTAAATACATTAATCATTTTCCCATCATAGTGAATTAAAAGATTTAATAATGTCTTTTGAAAAGTAGACAATCTTTCTTTTTCTATTTTTTCTGGATCAATTGTTAGATTGACAAGGTCATCATAAGTCATATATTTAAAAAAGATATTTGGGTCATTAAGTCTAATAAACTTAACAAATTGATTCATTACCACTTCTAAATCTGGCGAGGAACCAGAATCAACTTTTATTTTAAGGTGCCAAATATCATCACTATCACAGATACCAACTCTTGTTCCATTTTCAGGAAAGACATAATAAGATGTTTTTGCCATGAAACCTCTTTGACCTTTTAATAGTCCAGCATGACAAATGAAACTCCTGCTTCTCTTTGGAAATCCTTCAAAACTTGGGTCATTGTCAATCATTAAAGTATAAAAATTACCAACTTCTTCACACGATTGTGATACTCGCTCAACTGGTTTTTGAATAAATGGTTTTTCATATTTTGTTGAAAATGATCTTCGAATAGATACACCTTGTTTTAACAAATCAAAAGCTTCTGAATATTTTGATTCCAATAATTTTAAAAGAGATTCCTTTTCTAAATTCAATTCTTCCATATCTGGATCATCATTGAGTCTTGAAATGATTCCTAATTGTCTGACAAATTTATTCATAATTAAACCTCTAAAATATCTTTCTTAAATGATTTTATTTTTGAACGAACTGGTTCACTTAATTTACCATAGTTTATTTCCTTGATAGGATAAAGATAGATTTTATCAGTGTTCCCAATTGGGAAATCGTCAATATTAGTTAGAATGCTCTTAATCTCTTTTTGAGGTTTAACTTTTGTAATGTATTTTAAATATGATTCAATAAAGTTAAGTTGAGTTTCAAATTTCATAATATCGGGCATTCGATATTTGCCAGATAATATACCATCATGAATATCATTAAAAGAAATTTCTTTTAATTGATTGTTTTCATAAATCATATATGAATATCCATCACCTGCAATTATTTCAAGATTGTTTTCAATTGAAGACAAAATCCTATCAACTTCATTATCTTGACTTTCTTCTTTCGATTTAAAAGGAAAAATTTCTAATAAAAATTTCATATTTTCATCATTGAAATATAGAAAAACACATTCACCTTCAATTGCAATTTCATTACTAGAATCATAATTATCCTCATTTGTTTGATAATTAGTTAAGGATTCATTTAATACCATTCCAAATTTATCGGATGACATATTTTCTTTTACATATTCAACCAGTGATCCATCAATTTTATCCCAACTACAATATTGAAACATTTTATATAATTGAATTTTTATCATTTCATCCGTTAAAATTTTATTTTTTAATTGATTCATATATTTAAAATTATTTTGAATTAATAACTTTCGTGGTGATAATGGTCTGTCAGAAAATCCTGCACGAAGTTCATCACTTACTTTTTTAAGAACCTCAAATTCATTCTGATGTTCTTCAAGAAATTTCATAATTTGAGGGTATGATCGCATTTCTTCTGGATTTTTCCCACAGAAATAAAAAGCAAATACATTAAATCCTTTCGTGAAACTTATTAGAGATATTTCACCAACCTGAACAGTCCAAATATCTTCTGCATTATAAACAGCAATTTTTGAATTATCCGATGGAATTACAGCATAAACAGCTCCATATTCATTAGCTAGCTGACTACTTGTAGTGCAAATAAATGATTTAAGTCTATTTGGAAAATCTTTAAATTCTGGATTATTAATCATGAAATAGTTATAAAATCCAAATCCACCCAAATCCTTTTCTTCATTTTTAGAAATTCGTTCTATTGGTTTCAAAATGTAAGGGCGATCTATTCTTTTTTTCATTCCACGATAGATAAGTGGACAGGTTCCATGATTAACAGCTTGAACAAATCTTTGGCAATTTTGTTGAATATATGATCTAATTTTATCATAATCGTTTGTTTGAATATCAACTTCTTTAACAAAATCTGACAATATTGAATCTAAATCAACAGGTCTTACTTTGTTTGATTTAACTGCACCCCAAGCTTTCTTGGCAGAAGTTTCTTCATCATCACCATTTTTTAAACATTTATCATAAACAGTTTGCCATTGATGTTGTTGTTTTTTATCTAAATTTTTTAAGTTTGGATTTGTCCCAGGCATAATAATCCTCCATATACAAAAAGTGAGTATGAAATTAATCATACTCACTTTTAATTTTAGTTTCCAGTATTTTTCGAAAGATGATTTTTAAGAAATTTATAACTTCTTGATAAATTCCCAATCGTCGATTCAATATTTATCAATTCATCATTAATTTTTGTTGATAAAGTTTCAGGTTTTTCTAGACCACTTTCAATATCATCAAACATCTTTTTCATGTCCTGAATTGAATTCATAGAAATATTCATGCTCGTAGACAATTGATTCAAAGCATCAGAAGGAGAATCAAATTGACCAAGATTAGTTGGTTCCTGAACTTGATTAAATTCTTTTTCAATTGAACCATCAAATTTCTGTTCTATAGAGAGGTCTTCTTCGTCTTTCATCAAATTCTTCTCTTCTGACTCTTCCACAATAGAATCAGCCATTTCAAAAAAGCTTTTCTTTTGATCTTCCGGTTTCATTTGATTATATTTCTGACGACGTTCATAATATTCCCGTTCATCATCCGCTTCAATTTCAAGCTCTGGAATTCCAGCACTGCCACTCTCTTGTTGATTTGTTTGGGTGGTTTCTGCGGGATTATCCTGTTTTTGTTCTCCCTCATTGACCGTCGATGAGGGTTCTGGCTGTTTTGACTCTGGCGATTCCGGGGGTTTCTCATTAATGATTGATTCCATTTCATTCATCAAACTATCAAAATTTTCTACTCCGGTATTTTCATTTGGCATAGTTAAGTCCTCCGTTAGTAAATTTCTTTTATGAGATATGCTAAATCTCTCATAGTTTTATCTTCATGGCGTTTGCAGAAGATTTTAAATTCCTCTTCTGTTAATTTAGCATTCTCCATAACAAAACTTTTGAATGGATTCATGTTTGTGTAATAAAATGGCATCCATTTTGGAAAATAACATTTATGAGATTTACAAAAGAGGAAATATGTAATTAAATAATCCATTGGTTCAAATTGTCTAGACATTCGAATTAATTGTTCAAGCATAATTCTTGTTGGTTCATTGTATAACAAATATTTATTGACACAATAAACAATAAATCCTAATTGACTTGGAGTTGTATTTAAAATAGGTTGAAATAATTCTCGAATTTGTTCAACTTTTGTATTTTTATCTCGAACCAATTCCATATATTTTGTAATAATTTCCCAAGGATTAATCTTTTCATCTTTATGAATCTCTTTTACCTTTCTAGGTTTCTTTTCACTTGATTCTGATTTTCCTTTTGTAATTTTTACATTTGTATTTTCCTCTACATTCTTAACTTTACTTTTCTTTTTTTCAGGAGGTGAGGGAGTTTCTTTCTTGATAACTCCCTCTTTTTTCTTCACGAAAGGACTCAAAACACCCATTATTAATCATCCTTTCTTAGATTTTTACTTTTGAATTTTCTTCGAAACAAATCATTTTGATCAATACATTCTAGAATTTGACATACTCTCCCGCTAAAGCAAAGAGCTTCCTTTTGAAAGGTATATGTGATTTGAAACAGTATTTAAAATATATTCATTGTTTTCTTTTGTTTTCAAAAATACCGTCTGTGATAATTTGGAAAGCTTATTCTTTTCCATTATGCCCTCCTATAGCAATTCAATAATTTCGATTTCCCTATAAAAATCAGATGCATCCAATTCAGCGGAACCAATAGAATCCTTCTCATTTTTGTGGCCACCACCATTGAAAAGTTCCTTGGCCACCCTATAACCAGTATCTCCCTTTGTATCATCCAAAGACAACTTTGATTTTCCAAAAGGATTCACATTCAACACACAACGACGATCATTATATTTCTTCATGCTTTTCAAATCATAATCATCAAGATAAAATGCCCAATTTGATTTATAAGGAGACTTTTTATAGTAATTCATTTTACCAGCAACAGACCACGAAACAGAACGTGCCAAATCAAATGGAGACGAAATAACAAAAAGTCGAAACAAGTCTTTTGGAAATTTATTGAATCGAATAATAACATCAAATACGGCACAATCAGAATCTTCTGGATAAACAAATTGTTTTACAATTCTTTCTTTTTCCATGTTATAAACTGAAATCAAATCATTAATATGTTTATCAGAATTGATCAAATTTAGGAATGTAGTTATTTGGACAACATTAATAATTGGCCTGTCTAGCAAACTGGAAAAATAATTTTCGAATCGACTCTTAGCTTTTTGTAAAGCATTTTCCTTACCGTATGATTTTGTAAGTTCATCAATTTGTTCTTTGATTAAAATACTTTCACCATTTTCAAAACAACATGTCTTGATAGTTTTGAAGAAAGATGCAGCTCCTTTTGTGATAGTTGTAATCTTTTTCTTAAAGATATCTCCATCATTCAAAAGAGAAATACCATCTAAATCATCCAAAATATCATCAACATTCTTAGAAACGTCAAAAGTGTCTCCAATTAATTTGATTGTATAAAGTAGTTCGTTTTTATTTGGAACAATTATATCCTCAAAGACTTCCTGATAAATCATTTTCATAACAATGGCAGACATAATACCATCACCATCATTATGATATAGTGTGAGAATCTTTTCATATCCTTTTTCTTTAAGAACCTGTTTAAACAATGAAACAATTTGATCATATGATTCAATTAACATTCTCGTATTACTTGAGTAAGGAGTATCATAAAATTCTTCTGTCATGTGATGATCCAAGAAGATTATTTCTTTATCAATTTCATCCAATGAAAAACTATTATCAACAACAACTTTCAAAATATTTTCATTTTTAAATTGATCAGATAAATGATCAGGTTTACTAAAAGAAGAAATTTCCCAAAAATAACAAGGATTAATATTTGATTCCTTATTGGGTTTCTTTAGATTAACAAGACACCCACCAATATTCCTTAATTCCTTATATTGAAAATTATCAGAAAAAAAGTTTAGTCTAACTGCACTCACATCTTCCATCCCGTATATCCTCCCCTAAATCCAAGTATGACTATTATACCACAAAACAAGAAAGGTGGCAAGCGTTGAATGCCTGCCACCAATCATCTACCATGATGAAATCTCTTCCATCATTTCTTTTAGATTATCCATTCCCATTAATGTTTTATGTTTAAGAAAAGTGTCAAATACTTCTGTCATTAAACTAGCTTCTTTATTTGGATTGTTAGAATTCTTTATGGCAAAATATTTTGGAAAATGAAGATTACTATTATGAATATACTTTGAATCAATTTTTTCAATCTTTTGCATGATTTCATAATTTTTCAAAATTGACTTTTTAATTATTGAACAAGGATACGACTTTCCTTTTGTCATATACTTATGATATAGAACTTGCAATTCTCTTTTTAAAAGTCTCGGATCAAAAAATAGAATCCCAAACACATTATCTAACAAATAACTGTCAATACAGAAATAATCAATTGGATAAGTTTGATGAAATGGAACTGCTTTATTAGCAGTCCAATCAAATTTTTCTTGATTTTCTTTTTCTTTTAATGTTGCATAATACATATTATAACTTTGAAACAATCCCCTAAGTGCATCAAATTTCATATAATCTTCATTATCTTTTAAATCAAAGACAACATTGGATTCAATGGAAGATGCTAAAAAAGGAAATCCTTCTGATATTTCTTTGACCATTTTATTCATTTTATTTATTCACACTCACATATCTTGGATATTTGTTTTTAAATTCTGCATCGGCATTTTTTTCAAAAAAGACAGCTTCATTATAATCCCAAGGAACAGAAGTAATAGTATATGGGAATTCTAATTCATCAAAAGGAATACTATTGACAGCAGCAACCAATGAGGTAAATTCCCCAACGATTCGAGCAAAACCTTTTTTACTACAATGGCCCCAAACTTGCCAAACTTCTGCATTTCTTGAAACAATAACGTTCGTGATATTAAATTCAAATTCATAACAATTATTTTCCTTAATATAATTCATACATTCATCATAATTGTCCTGATAGAATTTATTCTTTCTCATTCTAATCCCTCCAATCTAATATCCATTGTGGTTTTTAAATCAATTTAACTGTTGATATTCCATTCTTTTTAATAATTTCAATGGTTTTTAAATTGACAGATTGATCTAAAATTTCTTGTGGAAATGTTGTATGCGTGACGATAAAAATATCAAGATTATGCCTCTTGTGTATATCAACAAGAACGGCTACACATTGTTTAATACCCATCATGTCTAAATTAGAAAATGGTTCATCTAACACAAGATATTTTGGCATATTATGTGAAGAATGTGAAACAAATTCAAAGAAAGCCAAACATAAACTCATATCAACTCGTCTTCGTTCACCACTACTTAATAACCAATAAGGAATTAACTGTTTATCTTTTAAAAATACCGGATCAATATTTGAATCTTTATCAATATCAATTGTGCCAATCATTTGACCATTAAAAACTTTATTCATGTAATACTCGAACATGTCTGAAAGAATGACAATATACTTTTTATAAAGAGCGCTCCTCAACGTGCTCTTTGGGTTAAGTATATCACTAAAGTAATTACTTGGCAACCTCCAATTCGTTCGAATGCTAATGGCCTTATTTATTCCATCTAACTTTTTTTCATATTCCGACTGATTATCAGTTTGCCCAACAGAATTAGTATTTTTCAATTCCTTTTCCCATTTGGTTATTTCTTTTTTAAGAGATTCATATTTTGTTTTTAGAATTTGATGACTTCTAGAAACAGATTCCTTTTCTTTTTTAATTTTTGAGAGTTTGGTTTCGGTTTCCTTCTCTTGTTTGATTACAAGTTGAATTGATTTTTGTAATGTTTCAATACTATTAGAAAATTCTTGAATTAATTCATCCATTGATTTTGAAAACTGATCAACATATTTTTCATCTACCAATTGAAAACATTTTGGACATTTTGATGATGAAAGTTTTTGCAATTCCCCTTTTTCTTTTTTATGTTTCTTAATGAGTGATTGAAAATGAAATTCTTGTGATTCAAAATCAGATTTTTCTTTTCTAATTTTTTTGAGTTCACTTTCTAGTTCATTTATATCATTGTCAAACTTTTTTAATTCTGGAAGTTTAAATCCTTCTTCCTTGACACTGTTCAATTCTCCTGTCAACTCATTAATTTTATTTTGTAGAAATTCGATTTGAATATCTTTATTCTTCTTGATCAATTCCAAATGTTCAATAACATAATTTCTTTTTAATTCCAAAGATTTTAGAATTCTTTCATTTACTTGAGCAAATGTTTTAGCTTTAATGGAAAGTTCATCTAAGAATTCCATTTCAATTATCTGTTTGATTAAATCTAATCTATTGCCATAATTCAAATACATGAACCCTGTCGTATCAGCATAATTGACAATACACTGTGCAAATACATCAAAAGAGATATTCATAAATTCACGAATATCTTTATCTGATAATCTTTTAGTTCGTTTAGTAATATCTTTTTTATCATGATTCACTTTAACACTGTTAATTCCTTTTTCATTTCTTGATCTAGATATTAACAATTCGGAACCATCTTCAAGAAAATAGGAAATTTCATTAACCATGTCATCTTGACCTTTACGAATGAGGTCATCAATTTTAACCTTTCCTTTTCCACCTCTCAAGGGTTTTCCGAAAAGATTATAGCTTAAATTTTCACATAGAAATGAACTTTTTCCAGCTCCATTCCTTGATTCATCAGAATCTTCCGATTGATCATAATTCTTACCAACAACAAGAAAAATGGAAGGTGGTTCGTCATGAGTATTATGTAATTTCAAATCCACCTTTTCAAAAGATAAAAAGTCTCGAAGTTTCATTGATTTTATTTTCATACTTTCTGTCTCCTAATATAATCAAACATTTGAATATAGGAATCTTTTTTCTTTTCATCAATATTATCAAATTCAAAAATAAAAGACAAGATATTGTTTTCATTGACAATTTCATATTTTCTATTAAAAAATTCAGGACTTTGATTTGAATCATTATTTGAAGTTGATTTTTCTTCTTCAATGATTTTATCTAACCTAACAGAATCAAAATACGATTTTATCTTATTAATCTTTTGAACTTCGTCCATTGTTTTATAGTGAAAAATAATTCTTGTTCTTGATAATTCAGATTTTGTTTTTTCTACCATATATTTCTTAACATCTTCCAATGAATAGAATTTCTTGAAAGTATAGGTATTTGGATTCTTAATCTTTTCATAAGACAGTGTTTGTGTATCAATCAAATAAATAAATTTGTCTTCTGTTGAATTTCCAAAGTCAATATTCCTACAAGAGCCAGTGTAAATGACTTCCTGATTAGGGCCAAATGTTTTTGGTTCATGAATATGCCCAATAAATGATAAATCATATTTATATGTTTCAATTATATCTTTGACAGATGGTAATTTACCAACTGTTGATAATATCATTTCTTTATTCATATTAACATAATTAAAATCACTGATTTCAAAATGTCCAAAGAGAATCTTTCTATGAGATTCGTGAAGATTAAATGCCATTGATTCAAGAATATCAGAAATGTTTTTACAATATGGCACAAAAACCAATTGTGTCATTTCTTCATGTATAGTAATCCAATGAGGAGCATCTATTACATTAACCCTATCATAATGTTTCAAATGATTCAAAAGACTAATTCTTTGAGTATCTTCAATTTTGTTATGTTCAATTGAATCATGATTTCCTACTAAAAGAATTAATTGACTCAATTGGGCAATAGTGGCAATTTCATCTGAAAAGAATGTCAAGGCTGACGATGTAATTGATTTAGGGTCTTCAAATAAATCACCACCAAATATTACTAGATCAACTCTATTTTCTACAATCTGTTCTTTAATAAATTGTAGAAATTCCAAACACTCCCTAAAATCAGAATTAGATACTGAATTCGTTTGGTTTGGAATATGTAAATCTGTAAAAAACAATATTTTCAATCTTTAAGACACCTCAAATCTATTCTTCATACGGAATATTTTGATCAATAAATTTATTACTTCTTGAAACAATTTGTTTCAATAACATAATTTCTTTAAGGAATGATCTTTTAACTCTCCTATCATCTTCTGTTCCATCCAAATAACAATCAACAGAAATGATTTTCTTAAAATTCTTTTCATCAAATTCAATTAACGTTGATAATCCTTCTTCAATCGTATTATTAACTTCCATGAAATAAGGAGTTTCCAACATAGAAAAGTCAATAATTTTTTGATTATTTAAGAGCTTTTCAAATTTTGATTTGTTCCCAAGAATTGTTTTCTTTACTCTATTTAACAAAGCTAAATCTGATTTATCACCTTTTTTATTACTAAGATGTTCATCTACTTTAGTTTGAAGTTCTTTAATAGAAGATACCGGCCCAATGATTTTAAACAGTTTAATAACTGTTTTCCATCCAAAACCACCGACGCCTTTAATATTGTCTGCCGTATCTCCGGTAAATGATTTGGCAAAAGCATAAGCCTCTGGCCAACAAAAACCATCTAACCCTTTAAAAAAGTCAGAAAAATTCTTTTGAGTAATGAGAACATTTGGATGATTCCAATTATTCATAACAACATCATCATCAAAAAGTTGAATAAAATCACTATCACTACTTCCAATGATATATTGAACATTTTCCAGTCCAATTGTTTCTTTGAGATAATTAATAACACTATATACAATGAAATCAGCTTCCGTATTTTTATTTTCAAGAAATACAACTGGAAGAGCTTTCACAAAAATTTTCAACAATTCAATTTTTGATTGCATTAATTCCTCTTCTGAAATACTTTTAGCCTTTTTTCTATTGCCTTTATATTCAGAATTAATAGCTAATGCACGAACGTTTTTACCAGAATCACAGGCAACAAAAGTGATAACTGGCTTATATTTAATCATGGCTTCAACAATTCTAGGAAGAATTTTATCAATATAGGTCATAATGAAATCATTTTTATCTTGATCTTCATCTAATCTATAATATCTTTTAACAAGAGAAAAATAGTCAATGATTAAAATATTATTCATTATTTACCTCAATAGTTTTCAATTCAAGAATTCCATCAATACCTTTTATCAAAGAAATTCTAGAAGTAATATTGTTCTTTTCAAATAATTCATTTAGACAATTGGTAAAAGAATGAAGGTAAAGTTCCCACGCATAATCAATATCTTTAGAATCAAATTCATCAAATTTAATATTGATATCAACAGAACCGTCTTTATTTCTTTTGGGATGATCAAAAAATTGTTCACAAAATTTAGTATTTATAAGATCAAGAATGGGACGAATTCTTTCAAGTTCTTCTACCATAAAATTTTCCATTATAGAACCCCTTATATTTAAAAAGGGTATAGGAGTATTTTAACCCCTATACCCCGAATCAATTACACGCTAGCAACAACGTAGATATATTGTTCCCCATCTTCTTTAGAATTTGGTTCAATGATAATTACACTTGGAGAAACAAAGAAAGTGGCATCATCACAAATCTTTGAAGACTTTACTTCCGACATTATGTTAGGCAAATGTTCTTTGTAAACAGCTTTGAAAGGTTTATCACACTTTACTTTACCAAAAGTATAGGCAACCTTTGTCTTTGTATAATCTTCACCGATAATTTCAAATTGACCAGTCTTTTTCACATCAACAATAAATTTATCCTGTTCTGCCAAGACCTTGAGAGAACCAAGGAAATCAGAAATTGTTTCCATGTCAAGAGTTGTGGTAAACTTTTCATCATCATCAACATCTTCATTAGCCTGTTTAATAAAATCATAAATCTCTTCAACAGAATGTGGCACTTCTGTAATTTCATCAGTTTCCAAAAGTGTCAGAACAGTATCAATTTGAACATCGCCACTTTTGTTCAGCTTCATGGCATGAATATACTCATCATAAAATTCAATGGTATTGAAAGAAGTAAAAATCTTATCAATAGACTTATCAGCCAAGAAATTGATTACAAATGGTTCATCAACTTCAAGGTCTTCAATTTCTTTCTTGAAGGAAATTATATATCCAAAAGACGAAGATGTTGCTTCAATCTTAATACAACCATTCTCAAATCGAAGAGGAATTGAGCCAAAAATCTTACTTGGAACCATTGAAATAAAATTACCAATGGATTTAAGAATATCGCCAGAAAGGGTCAGTTTAGCTTCACTCATTTATTTATTCCTCCGAAGGCTTTAAAAGATTAATTTCATCTGTTTGAATCAAAGGTTTTTCATTGGGATTCAAAGACAAAAGATAAATAATTCGACCATTTTCATCAAGTTTAACACCCTGAACAAAGAATGGAGCATAGACCTTATCACCAACTTGATACTTAGGCATGTTTGACTGATCTTCGATCAAACAATACACTTTGCCATCAATCAAAATTTTAGAATCCTTATTAATATTCGGAATTTTTTTTGTCGTCCAGTGAAAAGGATGAAACTCCTGAAATACTTCATTGAATTCTCTTTCTAAATCATTTCTATTCATTTAATATTACCTCCTGCGTTTTGTCTTAGATGTTTTAATACTTTCATCAAAATATATTGTTTTCAAAACATTAAACTTGTTTGAATACTTTTTTCTGTAAAGTTCCTCATTGTCAAAATCAATTGTCATTATTTCTCTGACAAATACTTTACGTTCATAAATCATTCTTATAGATTGTGAACGTGCAATATATTCATCTTTTCGGATATTTGATTCCATGAGGAATATTTTTGATTCACCAGTTTCTAAGTATCGTTCAATGTTATTGTCTCCTTCCGATATCAATTTTAGTGTCCAATCAAGAAAATGGAAAGAAAATCTTTTGATTAATCTTTCCATGGCATGACCATAAAATGCATAATATTTTCCGTGATAAATCAAAACAAGAACTTTATTTTCAAGGATTGGAACCTTGAATTTGTCTAAAGATATTTTGTTATAATAATCAATAAGTTCGCTGAAAGTTTTGATTTTCATGATGCCCTCCAATCTAAGATGTTTGATTCCAGTATACCACAGATGGGAGGGTTTGGCAAGTGTCATTATTTAATGATCTCTTTAATGGTTAAAATTGTTGACAGAAGATTCAAATCTGTATCATAAACAGTTGTTGCTTTTGACATCCCTTCACTACAAACAATTACTGCATCTGCACTTTCATATTTTTCAATGAGATACTTTGCCAATTCGGTATAGATGGATTCGTCATACAAAGACTTTTTCAGAAGTTCTGAAATTTCTTTAATATTTGTCATATTAAACAGTTTAGTAAAAAGTGATTTGTATTCATCAGAAGTGCCTTTAATAAAGGAAGTGCTAATTTCTCCCATTGAAATAGCCATTGATTGAAGTTCATTCCAAGTGCCCCTAAAATCAGGATACTTTTTCTTTACAATAGCTGCTACAGCATCAACTTCAAAAGGAATTTTTTCTTCTTTAAGCTTCTGACAAATCTTTGTGCAAACTTCTTTAATAGGTGGTTTAATTCGGAAATTCAAACATCTACTTTTAATAGGTTCAATCATTCTCTCAATTCGATTACATGCAAAAATAAATCTACAAGTTAATGAACCCGTCTCTAAAATATCCTTTAGAGCATCCATTGCTTCAGGGGTAAGTCTATCAGACTCATTGATAATAACAAGTTTGATTTGATTCTTAAATATTCTTCCTGATTTAGCAAATGGAATAATTTTTTCACGAATGTTTTCAACCTTGTTATCTGCACTGCCATCAATATAACAGACAGTGCAAGGAATTGCATTTACCAATACATTAATGATACTTCCCTTTCCAACTCCCGCACTTCCATAAAGCATCAAATGTTGGGGCAACTTCTGTTCCTCAATAATCTTTTCAAAATATGTTCTCAAATCAGGTTCCAAAATAAGATCGTCCATTGTCTGTGGACGATATTTTTCAAACCAAACATCATTAATCTTTTTGTCTAATTCCAAAGCATTCATTCAATTTCCTCCAGTCAGGGTTTTTGTTCCAACTCTTTTTCATTATATCACACCCACCAAAATTTGGCAAGCGTCAACTTTCCTTAACTTCTTCGGGGTTGCCAAAACTGGATTTGTGTGGTATACTGGTAGAAACAGTTTGAGACCCCGAGGTGAATTTAATGGAAGATGTAGAAAAGAAACCGAAAAAAATGTATTTTGATGAAAAAATGGCTCAAGAATGTATTCTTCGATATCAAGAGAGTAAGGACATGAATGATCTTGCCCCATTATACCATCAATTTGTGGCCCAGGCAAATGGGATGTTGAACAAACAATTTTATGCTAATGATTTGATTAAGGATAATCGGGATGATGCCATTGCTTATGCTATCTATGAAATATATAAATCTCTTCAAAGATTTACTTTAGAAAAAGGCAAAGTATTCCCATATTCAAATAGAATTATTAAAAATACTTTTCTCATGTATTATCAGAAGTTATTGAAACACAGTTGTGAAATGTCTATTCATGAATTGCAAAATTCTAATAATGATGAAAATTCTGATGATGATATTTTTGGATATGTAAATGATTTTGAAAAAGACCCTGTTGTTTGTAAGTCTGGATACTCTGGCAATCCTATTAAAATCTTTGATCATATAGGGCCAGAAAGTGATGAAATAAATATAGAAGATATGCAATTTGTCTATTTTTATTTTAAGTCAATTTCAGATAAGTTAAATATATTACTCAATGATAAAAAAGAATTGAATTCTTTGATTCTTGCCATTCAAGAAAATCTAGAAGAAGAAATCATACCATCAGAAACAAATAAAAAGAAATCTATTACAAATCTCTTTCAAAAAGAAGTTTCTCTGGAAGCTAAATATAAAGCTATTTTTAAAGCAATTCAAATGAGTATTCAAAAGCTATTAGATTGGATTACTGATAATTATAAAATTGATAATACTAAATCTGTCTATAGATCAAATGCTTATTTAACATTGCCAAAAGCATTAATGAAAAAGATTACATTTATAAAGAACAATATCTTTAAAACAAATTTACCTGATTATGTTAAATCAGAAAATTTAGTAAGTGTAATGATGTATATTGATAAAAACTATTAAATATCATGATTTTTCTAAATCAAAGAGACAAACAAGATTATAGTGCTTATAGAGCACTTAGAGAATCATGTGCTCTTTACAATAGATTAATTCAAAAGTATTTTTGGCAAGAAGGTAGAAGTATTAAAGTGCCAAACATTGATAAAATTCCTAATGGATTAACTCTTGGAAAATATTTAATATCTGTAAGTGAATGGAAACAAATAATTCAACTTCAAGTATTTATTGATGAAAAAAATGTTTCATTGTATGAATATTTAAGAGTAATTATTTCTAATTGGCAAAATATAAAAACATTGATGAATATCGAACATAACACTCCTTTGGCAAATATGGTTTTGAGTGTTAAATTTTTTGGATTTTATCAACAAATGAAAAATGCTGAAATCAAAAAGTTGAGATATTTAAAAAAGAAGGGAATTAAAGAGGCCGATGAAATGTTGTCATGGGCCTCTTCTATATATGAAGTAGATATTTCCAATTTGAAAAAGATTCAACATCAACATTCAGAATTGAAATATAAAGAAATTGTAATGATTTTTCAAGGTGAATTTAGTAAATGTTTTCGAGATTATGTTTTGAATGGAACATCTAATAATACTACAGAAGATTCAAAAATTCGATCAAGTTTGACCAAACAAAAAATCAGTCTTGCCAATTTTGACGATTCATGATATCATTGAGGAAGGTTTACAAAAATTGGAGGATATTGAATGACTCATAACAATACAGTTTATGAACCAGACAAATTTGCTTTTACATTAGATTTTCAAAGGGAAGTAATTATTGCTTGTTTACAACATCCCACATTTATGTTGAGATTGGGAAGTGAAATTAGTCCACTTCATTTTGAGGTGGACACGTATTCTTTATTGTTTGCTGCAATTAGAAAATTCTTTGAGAAGTATCAAGAACTTCCTTCTAAGATTGCTTTGGATAATTTCATTCCTGCCAAAGTAAAAACAGAAGAAGTTGATGAACTTATTGAAACGGTTTATAATTATCGTGATCTTAAACAAGGTGAACTTGATTTTATTCAAGATAATGTTTTGACATTTGTTCAACACCAGGCAATGAAAAAGAGTATTGTTGAATCTATTAATGATCTTTCGGAAATTGAAAAATATCCAAAGATTAAGGAACGTATTGAAGAAGCATTATCTGTTGGAACTGATATTTATGAAATGGGAACAGTAGCTTATGATGAACAGGAAATATTAACTCGTCATAAAGCTAGATTGGAACATACCGACTATTTAAGAATTCCTACAGGATTTTCAAGACTTGATGAAGCATTGGATGGTGGTTTAACAGAAGGAGATTTGTTTACTTTTCTAGCTCCTGCCAAAGCTGGCAAATCAATGTTTCTTGTAAATGTTGGGGCCAAAGCATTACTTGAACAAAGAAATGTTTTACATATTACTTTGGAAATGTCAGAAAAAAGAATTATTGATAGATATGATATGAGACTTCTTGGATTAACAAAGAATGAACTCCTAATGAATACGACTGTTCGTAGATTAAAAGAATTACAAAAAGATTATCTTGGAAAATTAGTTGTGAAAGAATGTCCTCCTGATGCTTTTACACCTGATCAACTGTTGATGTTCATTAAGAAACACCATTGCGTTACTGGTTTCTTTCCTGATACGGTTTGTGTTGACTATGCTGATATTATGGCACCAACTAGGAGATATACACAGAAAAGATTTGAAATAGACAATATCTATTATGGATTGAAACGAGTAGCTGAAGAATTGAAAATCAGACTCGTGACGGCTTCTCAAACAAATAGGGATTCTGTTCGAAGACTTGAAGAGGGAGAATTAATTGATATGGCAGATGTTGCTGAATCTTTTGGTATTGTAAGAATTGCAACTGTTGCTGTCAGTATTAATTGCACTCCTGCTGATAAACGAAATCATAAGGCTAAATTGTTTGTAGCTGCTTCTCGTTATGGGGAAGATGGTGGAGCATTTAATGCCTATATTGATTATTCAAGATGTTTAACAAGAGATTGGTCAAAAGAAGATGGCCCTTCTGGAGATGAGGAAAGCAATGAATAAACAATTTATTCATCTCACAAAAGAACACTTGCCAGTAATTAAAAGATTTATTTTGAACAATATTCAAACAAAGAACAGTTCGGAACATGATAAACTGATTGTCAATTGCCCCTATTGCCAAGATACAAAGTTTCATGGTATAATTAATCTTACATGGAACAATTTTTATTGTTTTAAATGTAAGGAATCCAAAACCATTTTTAAATACTTCAAGGATTATGATTTGTTGGATGAATTTTATTATATCATGGCAGAAGACTTAGGTGTTAGTCATTATGACATGGCAAGAATAATTACTTCTTTAACAATTCAAGAATACAAAGAAAAAACTGCCAATAAAGAATCTAATTTTAGTAAATTCATTAATGATTACAAACTACTTCATATTTCAGAAGTGTCAAGTGCTTATGAATATGCTCTTAAAAGAACAAATGGTGATGTTGAAGAAATTGACAATTATTTTGTTGATGAGAATTATATTTACATTCCTATCATTAATAATTATGAAGTCAGTCATTTGGTAGGAAGAAAATATCATGATATTGGTAAGTCTCCGAGATATTATAATCTTTCTTCTAAAGACATTGAAAAGTATCATTTTAGTAAACCTTCTGAATCTTTTTCTTTTTTGGATGAAGTTGTTTCAAATCCAAAAACAAATGTCCTTTATATTACAGAAGGATATTTTGATGCTTATAGTGTTAATAAATCCATGAATGATTATGTTGCTATTTCCCTACTTGGTAAAAATCTTTCAAAGAATGGATTGGAAATACTTAAACATAATTTTACACCATTTACAAAAATTAAAATTGTTCTTGATTCAATTGAAAAAGATAAAGGAAATGTTGAATCAATTTTGAATTTGTCAAAAAGATTACAGTCTTATTATCCAGATACCGAAATTGTAGTATTAAAACATTCTGACCCAAATGACATTTTTACATCAATGGGCCCTGATCATTTGAGGATAATTATGAAAAATCAATCCACAAGAATTCATGATTTTGCAATACAGAATCAAATTAGGATTCCGAAAGGAACTGCGTCCAATGTCAATCTTCGAAAATTTATTACTGACTGGAAATGAAGAAAGGTTTATTAAAATATGGAATAAAAAATTGAAAAAACGAATCGTATGTGATTCATCCTTTAATTATGCAGTTAATTCAGAAGAGTTTTTTATGGAATATTTAAGAAAGATCAAGTGGAAGAAATCGGTTTCTTTTGATGAAAATACCATTATCATTATTGAAAATGGTAAGAATATGCAACTGTATTATTTTAAAAAGGAGGAATTTTATTACGAAGAAATTTCCATTTATTCGAAAAAGAAATGGATGAATGTGATTTTTCAATTTACCAATATCATTACAAATTTTCCAATTGATTTAACTCAATGGCCTAAAAATAAGAAATATCTTCGATATGAATTGATTAGGAATTATTATACTGGATCAACTTCACATTGTTTCTCTTCATATAATTTATGTCCAATTGACAATTATCATTGTCTTCTAGAATCAACACTAGTCAATGAAATATTTAATAGACGATTGAAAATAGGTTCTTTATTGAATTTCACATCAATGATGTTGAATTATTTGGAATCTGGTGTTGAATTGGAATCAACAATTTTAAGACCTAAAATCACTGTTTCAAATTATGGAAGATGGTATTTTAGTGGTAGTGATAATATTCAGAATAGTAAGAGAGCTAGAAAATATATCAATGACAAAATTCTTTCTACTGGAAAATCAATTATTAAAATGGATTTAAAAAGTGCTGAACCAACATGTTTGGCTAAGTTTACTGGTTCAAAAGTATTGCCTTTTCTTATTCAAAAAAGATATGAGAATCCAGAACTTTCGGACATGATTAAATTTGTGTTGAATAGTTTCATACATTCTGGCAATGACCCCGAAATTATCTTTGAAATGGTTCAACATAAATTTGGTGTAAAATACACTTCCAAGAACTTCAACGATTTACAGGAAAATCTCACCTCTTTACAAACTGAAATTTTGTGGTATAATAGAAAAGTAGGCAGGGAGTATTCGACCAAGTTGCACATTCATGAAGGATTGAGAAGAATTGTCAATCCTTATATTTGTCTATTGAATTATCAGGACTATGAAAAGGATATTTGGAAAGAACATTTAAAATACCTTCAAGGACATGTTCATGATCAGATTATTAAGGTTGCTTTTAATATGAAAAATTTGTGTGGGTTGATGCCATCTTATCTAGTCCATGATGAATTGGTTTATGTTGGGGATGAAAAAGTTGTAGATTATTTAAATGAAACGTTGTTAAAATTGAAAATGGTTGGAACAATTACGATGGTAAATGATAGGGAGGAAATATAATGGCAGGCATTAAAGATCGTTATAATTCGGTGTTAAATAGGTTGAACCAGGCAAAGACTTCTTCTGAAAATAAATCTTCTTCAAATAAAGAAGATCGTCTTGAAAGACTATACCCAAAGAATATTGCAGAACATAAAGGTGTTATTCGAATCCTTCCACAGAAGGATGATCTTTGGTTTCTTGAATATAAGTTGCACATGTTTCAAGTGTCTTCTGGATGGAAAGTTGCAACATGTCTTTCTTCTACCAATAGGGAAGGTCATGTATTAGGGGATTGCCCACTGTGTTCATTTATTGAAAAGAATAGACTAGGTAAAGATATCTGGAAGAAAATTGTTGCTAAAGATAATATTGCTTCAATGGTATTCTCATATAAAACTGGTAAGAGATATCAGTTTACTTATTCTGATATGTTCTTGAGGGATATTCTTTCTTTCATTAATGAAAATATGAATGATGAAGATGTAGAAAGAATTGAAACGGAAGGCTTTGATCTTTATGTTGGCACCTCGGACGAAGGATGGCCAATTGTTGAGGATGTTAAACTTTCCGATGAATCTTTTGAAGAGTTGGGCTTTACAATGGATGAAATTGAAGACCTTGAGACAGTTTGTTTCCCCAATAAAGTAAGTCCTAAATTGATTGAATACATGGAAACTATGTTGAGTATTTTTAAGAAAAGCTTCTGCCCTGATTTGGGTGATGGTGATAGTAAAGGGAAAACGGGTTCTAAAACTGGTAAGAAATTGGGTAGTGGCAATGTAGGAAGTCTGATGTCAAGAGCTTCGAAAATTTCTAAGAGTAAACCTTCTCGTGAAAGTGATGAAGATGAATCTTTTGAAGAATTGCCAATGGATATGGATGAGGAAATTTCAGCTACAGAGGAAATGATGGCATATCGTGGAAAGAAACCATCTAGAGCTAAAATAGAAGAACAAGAAGAACCAAAGGAAAAGAAGAAACCTGGCAGACCATCCAAGAAGGCAGAACCAAAGCCGAAGGATGAAGATGTTCAGTCTGATGATTCTTGGTTGGAAGATTTGAAGAAAGAAATGAAGGAGTAATATCTAATGCCAAGACTTAAAAAGAAAGTTGCAGTGGCGGAAGTTGATTCTTCCGCCACTGATGAATCTATTGTTGAAACCGCTGAAGAAATTGTTCATGCTGTAGGAGAGAAACCAAAACGAGGAAGGAAAACTGCTAAAACAACATCCAAACCTTCTGGCGATTTTGGTTCGGCATTGGACAAATTTCTTGGAAAAGCCTATCCAAATTCTCTTATTACACAATTGAAAGATACGACCTTTATGGATACTGGTTTACCTGATTTTAATTTTTTCATTTCTGGAAGACCAAGAACAGGGGGCATACCCCTAAATGGTAAAATTACAACGTTCTATGGGCCGGAAGGAAGCGGCAAAACAAGTATGATTGCAAGGCTTCTGAAAGTAGCCATTGAACAAGGGGTATTACCTGTCTTTCTGGATACTGAAAGGGCCCTTGAAAAAAGACGTTTTGCCCAACTTGGTATTGACTGGTCAAAAATTAAACATTTGTGGCCTACGTGTATTGAAGAAGCATTTGATATTGTTGAGAAAATTTCTGAATTGGCAATTGCTCATAATGTCAATGATAAAGGTGTTTTAATTGTATATGATTCACTTGCAGGAACTTTGACAAGTGATGAAAATGAAAGAAAAATGGATCAAGTTGAAATAGCTTCAGCTGCAAAAGTCATCAATCGTAATATGAAAAAAGTAAAACGTATAATTGAAAAAGCTAATGTTGGTCTTGTTTTAATTCAACAATCAAGAATCAATATGCAAGTTATTGGACACGCTGATAAATATAGTTTGCCTGGTGGACAGGGATTGAAACATAATTCAGATGTTCTTGTTCGAATTGCAAAAGGAAAACAAGATATTGAAGGTCAAATTGTTAAAATTTCAACACCAGTGAAAAATCGACTGTTCAAACCACGTCAATCTATTGAAGCATATTTTGATTATATGAATGGATTTACTCTCAAACAGTCTCTTGCTAATTTTGCTAAAATAATGGTTGATATTGGTTATATGAAAAAGGCTGGTGCCTATTGTTATTTTGCCAATGAACCGGATGATAAGTTTTATGCAAAAGAATTGTATGAGAGACTTCAAGGAATAGATGAATTAAATCAATTAACAGAAGATGTTGAAAACTATATTGATGCTAATTTCTTAGAAATTAATAGATTGATTGGTCAGGAAGAAATTGAAGACCCTGAACATCTAAATGAAATTGAAGAAAGTAGTTCTAAAAATGATGAAGATGAAGATTCGGAGGACTAATTAATGTCGGACATTACAATTAATAAAAACATCCATAGAGGATTTAAGGTTCTGGGCAAGATTCCGAATTTGTATACTGAATTTGTTCATAATGATGCTTATCGGAATTTGCTACTTCATGATATGTTGAAGATGCAATATTCATTGGTAAGGAATTATCTTACTAAAAGATATATTGACTGGCTTCATGTTGATTCAGAATTTAAGGGATTGCCTTTTTTGAATCATTACTATCGTAATTTTTATTCTACAAATTTTCAGGCTCTTCATGATGAATTATATGAAGTTGACAATGCTTTGAGTAATCAACAGTATGATAAAGAAAAGAAATATTTTTTAACAATTGAAGAAATTGTTGATGTTGCTCATTTTATTTTTCAGTATATTGATTATATTGAAGAACAAAGATGTATTCTTTCTCATGAAAAGAGAGATATGATTAATAATATTTGTTTAAAAAATCTAATTGTAAATACTCCAGATATTTATAATTGTGTTCATGAAACACTCGAACGAAAATCTTCTCACATTATTCAGGAAGTTCATTCATTGCCCGTAATAGAAGATAATAATTGGCTTTGTATTTCCGAAATTTGGAAAACCCTTCAATATATGCATCTGGAAAATAGAACATTCATGAGGTATATCAATTGGAAACCTTGGAAGAATTATCCAGATGATCATTATAGTATTCTTATTCTTTCGGGAATGGAATATTCAACAAGAAAACTTTTTGAACATTTGATTCGAATTTTCCATATTGCTTTGAGGTTAATCCCTGAACATTATAATCAGTATGTTGAATGGTTGTATGAAGAGTTTCCAGAGTTTGAAAATCTTCATGTTGATAAGAGCAAATCCGAAATCGAATTGAGTATTACATATTCTATTCTATATGCTGCTTATATGGCAAAGAATTTGGAGAATCAAAGAAGACAAATTGATGATCCAAGATATAAAGGTGTCATGGTTGAGTATATAAATTATTGTCCTTTTGGATTGAAAAATCTATAAATAAAAAAGGGAGAGGAATTATCCTCTCCCGTCTTCTTTAATCTTTCGAATGAATTATATCAAAAGCTTCATAGGCAATAGACGGAGTGATTACAGAATCGGTATGACCGGGAACATGAAAGATGTTTTCTTTCTTTAAAAGAAAATAGAAATGACTTTGAGTTTCAGCTTTCTTAAAAAGTTTTTGAATTATTGGATGGCGATGAATACATTCCATTCTAACCATTCCTAACCTTATTAACACCATCATATAATGAATATTGCGCTTACGCGCAAATGGGGAATCTTTTTAAGATTCCCCATCAAAACACTAAATTATATAATACATATTATTCATATAATTGTTATAATCATACTTAATGTGTATCATCTTGTATAGATGATACATCATCATTAACACATTAATTGCTTCCAACTCATTCATAATAGGTAGTGTTAATTTCTTTTGGGGTTCATTAATCTTATTATTATAATAATTTAGAATGTTTTGAATATCATTATTACCGCGATTAATTGCTTCACAAATTATACTAATTTGCTTAGAAAGGATATCATTATTCATATTTTATACACTTCCTTCCTTTTAATAATATTATTAAGGGAGTGGGGATCTATAAGATCCCCCCCTTCCCATACTCTTCTTCTTATATAACTACTTATTAGAACGCTTCCACCAATCAACCTATTAACATGAATATTCATTATTCACTTTCCCCTTCCATACAACGATAATAAACTTCTCGGCAAAGTTCGTGATTAAGGGTGATATCATTGATCGACAAAATGCCAAGACTCTTTAGAGTAGGAAAGAAATCATACGCATTATCAACTCGAAACATTACCCGATAAAGACCTTCATCATTCAAAAACCAAAGGGAAACTTCCTCAACCTTATCTTCAAAAGATTCAAACTTCTTCATTTTTATCCTTTCTTTCCAACAAGTTCTTCATTTTTCTTCTCATTATGAACAACCGTTTGACCGCCCCACATTGCTTTTACCGTGGAATATTCCTTAAATCCTTTATAACCCTTGTGAATCTTTTTCTTTTGACCTTCTGGAACATAATACCACATCTTTTTTACCCCGGAATATTTAAATCCCAATTCCATCAAAACGGACTTGATTGAAAAAGTTCCCTTTCCAGAAACCCAAACCCAACTCCCCGTAATATCAATATCAATATTGTCATACTTCGAAAGTTCTTCAATGATTTCCCGGAACATGTCATCAACCTGGCCATCTTTTTTTGCATTGAATCCGGGCATTGTAGTGAAATAGTTAAAAACTTTTTCGTATTCATCATTGATTTCTTTCATATCAAATTCTTTGCCACCACGATCTGGATGATGATGAAGAATCAAATTCCGAAAACACTTTTTCAATTCATTAATGTCATCAATTTGATTCAAATCAAACCATTTAAAATTCATGTCTCACACACACCTCCGAATTTTTTGTGATCTGTCCTCAACCGTTGACAAGACTATAATACCAAAAAAAGAGGAAGCTGTCAAGCCCCCTCTTTTTCTAGACGTGGATCAATTTCACAGTTCCGGTATTTGGGTCTGTGAGTAGTGGCCACCAGATGATTGTATTGTTGAATGGAACCTCCTTATTTTGTGGAAAGTTTTTTCGAATCGTTTCAATTATGTCTGGATATTTCTCAGCAAAAGAATTAGCAAAATTCCTGAATCCATTTATATTTCCAATATGATCATCAATTAATTTAACAACATTATATTGACCAGTAGAAAGATATTTTAAAATTGTTTTATTTTTCTTTTCTGGAATTGGTTCATCCGTTTCAATATCACCAGTTCTTTCAACATAAATGATATCTTTATTGTCAATATCAATTCCACAATTTCTAAATGTTTGAAGGAATAGATTTTTATCATCAAAAGAACTTCTTGCAGTTAAAATAATAACTTTGCCCATTTGTGAACCAGATTGAATTTTATTTATAATCTTTTTAACTCTTTCAATATTTTTCTGAATTGGTTTACTTTGATCATGAAATATTTTTGAACTTTTGAATTCTGCAAAATCGTATGATTCTCCGGGATTCAATTTATAATGATTGAATTCTGAATTGGATAATGTTTTGATTATATTTCCTTCTTTATCAATTACCCTTATTCGTGCTGCCGTGTTGAATAGTGTATCATCAATATCAACAAATGTCAATGTTGATTTTTGAGGCATTGCAAAAGATAAAATGATTTCATCATAAATATCTTTCATTTTTATTCATCCTCAACATTAATGAAGGCAATTAAGAAAGCTGTTATTCTAGCATTATCAGTCATATCTTGTTTTGATACCAAGTCTCCTATAAAAGAGGATAGGTCATTCAATTTATTAAATACCATCCCCAAACTATCACTAGTTCTTTCTTTCATTCTTGGAGAAAGATTATCATCAATTTTTGATTCATCCAATAATTCTTTAATCTGTAATTTAGCATTACGAATAGAATTATTGATTAATAATAGTTTTGAATTACTATTGTTAGTATCAATACTTGATTCAACAAATCTTGAAACAGCAAGAATATTAGAATTTAAATCAGTTTGATTTTTGCAATATCGAACAAATTGACTTGGATTTTTCAACATAGGAACATTAAAGGTATTTGAAATATTTTCATTTAATTGTGCCATTACTCCTGTCAACCATGTTCCATCATCCAATTTAATTCCCTTTGTAGACATTTCAATATATTTCCAATTTAGTTTATTTGTCTTGGTAAATCCTTCTCTATCAATTAATTTTGTGATGAGTTTCAATTCATCATCACGTAAAACAATACCTTCTTGATTTGTTCCACCTAAATCAAAATTCATTTTCTTTAGAACATTTTCCACAAGATGTTGTTTAATATTGATCTTCATCTTTCGAGCTTCTTCTAAAGCAGATTCCCTAGCTGATTTATATTGTTGTTTAGTATCTTTATTCAGACCAACCAAAGACAATTTCATAACATCAAAATTTGTCTTATCAGGAAGAATATCATTTTGATTTTCTAACCACTGTTTCAAAATTTCTAATTGATCCGTTTGTTCCCCTTCAACTTGTGTGATGACTTGTGGAGTTGTAAAGGCCCAAATATCTTCTTGATTTTTCATTTCAATAGTATTTGTATCCCAATTATAGAAATAGGTCGGTGTCCTGACCGAGACGGTATTTCCTTGAAGGTTTTCACGGAGTTTTTCAATTTTTGACTGGTCTCCTTGGAGCATTCGGAGGAAAGCCAGATAGTTTTTATCTAAATTGTATGCCACAGTATTTGGCTGTGAAGAATAAAGAACCTCACAATCAACAGCATCCCCATCACTCAAAAGAAAGTCAAGAGTATTCTGAATAAAATCACAAGCAAGACAGGCAGAACGAAGAGCATTATAAATAGGATTTTCAGGTAATGAATCTGCCGTAAATGGTTCATCTTGTTTCTTAGCTAGTCTCTTATATTGAATCTTTCCATTTTCTTTGACAATTGACATATTGAAAGTTCCGTCAAGTTTTTGAATCTTAACAATATTTTCAGAATAGAAGTTTTCTACAAAATGAATGAATTCATCAATATCAAGGTCTTCCAAATGAGTAATACCAGAAACAAGAATATGATTAATCAAACCCTTTTCTTTAAAGGCTGTTCTCATAATATTCCAGATATCCTTCATGTCATCAGTATCTAATCCTTCTGGCATTAAGGAGCTAAAATTTTCAAAATCATTGTTTGAAACAGATTTTCTAACTTCTGTAGCAGAAGCCTTTTTTGTTAATTCTTCTTTTGATTCTACTTTTGATAAATCAGTATCCAAATCTCTTTTTACTTCTTCTAGTTTAATATTTCCCATTTGAGCTTTATCTAATTGATTCTGATATGTAGAAAGTCTATCTGTGCCACAATAAATGACAGTAATATCAATATCAAATTTCTCTTTGATATCCGTAATCATTTTTGGTATATACCCTGTTTTAGCTTCTAGTATATACGGGTGCATACCATTTTTATTTAATGTTTTTGTAATGATTCTTTCACGTTCCTCAAAAGAAGTTGGATTTTTAGAAACATCTTTAGATGATTTTTCACCATATACAACAGCTAGAACCAATTCGTTTTCTGGATATTTTTTCTTAGCATTCTTAATTAGTGAATAGTGTCCGACATGAAAAACTGTAAATCTCCCCAATATTAAAGTTCCATTGGCCATAATTTCACCTACTGATTGTTAATCATATATGTTAATAGTCCAGCTCCAACAACGGCTGCAGCTTGTGCACCTGAATCATCCGAATTACTATAAGCCAATGCACCAGCTGTTAAGATAGCCACTGTTGAAATAGTCTTTACTCTTGTAGTTCTTCGAATTTGTTGATTAATCTTACGTTCCTCTTCTTTGATTATTTCTTTATAGTCCTCTTCATTTTGTTTACGAAGTTCATCTTTTTCTTTATAGAGTGTAATCATACTATCTTTAACAGTAATTCTTTCTTTCATAACAGTAATTTGTTCTTCTGACAATACATCTTTTGATTCTAAAAGATCAATTCTTTCTTTCAACAATAAGACTTCTTGTTCAAGAATATCTTTTTCTTTTAGTTCATTGGCCATTTGAATAAAATCGTTTTCAGGAATAATGACATTTCCATTTTGATAATCATAAGCGAAACAAATATTAACCGATAAAAGAATTATTACAAATGACAAAAGAATCTTTTTCATCCTTTATTTACCTACTTTCTTATTTTTATATCTATCTTCAACAAAATTAATGGCTTCTTTTACACTACCAACTTTTTTAACTGGTGGTTTCTTTTTCAATTCCTCAATTTCTTTTTTGTTATCGGATAACAAATCATTTAATTTCTCTCTTTTGAGTTCTAATTCAAACTGTTTCTTTTCATCAAGTTTATCTTCTTCTTCTAAATGACAGACATTCTCTTCTATTTCTTTGATCTTTTTATTTCTGTTTTCAATTTGATCTTCAAGTTCTTTGATCTTGTCATCATTAGCATTGCCAAATTTTTTACTCATGAAGAAATAAAGAAATATGGCTCCAATTGCTAATCCAACCCCAATTACTTTTTCACCAAATGCACGCCACCAAGGTTTCTTTTCCTCTTCCATTTTTATCATTCCTTAATTCCAAGACTTGATTTTACACATTCAATCATCCAGTCTTCGAGAAGATTTCTTTGAAGTGCAACGTTGAAAGAAGTTGTTAATTTCGATTGCCATTCAGAACCTAAAATATGAGGGCCTAAGAATTTAGCTACTTGACAAAGCTTTTTAAAATACTGTCTATCTGTAGCCCATTTACCATGAAGACCGGCAAAATAACCATAAACACAATCATTGTTATTGCTTGAAACAGGGTAATATGAATGAATTAATCTAGAATAATCGTTTAAGAAATGATCAATATCAGCATATTTTCTAAAACATCCAGTAGTATTAACAAATCCTTTACCAAAATCCTCTGGAGTTTTCGCATTAAAACATTCTCCACCACGATTAACCCATGATTTCGTGCATTTAATACCAGCTAAATTGAAATGTCTATATTTTTCGAGATAAGCTGTTTCCAATGAAATTTGGCAACAAAACCCATAAACATTGATTTGTTTTCCTTCCGTCTTAGCAGTTCCATTGATATCTTTTACATAATCATATAAAAACTTTACTTTTTGAATTGACATATTTAAACTCCTTCTGGCGGATTCCCTTCGCCTTCTGATTCATCAGCACTTGGTGGTAATTGTTTTGACATTTCTGCTGATGTTTTTGCATTTTCTTTGCCCCAACTATTTGGTCTAGACCAAGGGGTATTTGATTTAAATTCATTAACACGACTCATCGTATAAAAGGCTAAAAATGTTGCTAACAATCCAAGCCATCCAAGTTGATAATAATTCCATTCTGGATCAAGTGGAATTCCCATTAGTATTAACTTTTGACTTACCCAAAAAGCATGCATGTTGATATAAATGACAACAACTAAAATAATTCTTCTAGCACCTTTATATTTCTCTAAAAATGTTAGAAAACCATCACCAGAAACGTGAATTATTTTATTTGAAGATTGGAAAAATTTCTGAAATGATACTTTTATTGTTTTCATAACATTGTTAATCATTACTATCACGACCAAATATAAAAAATTAGGCTAGAAATTATCCTAGCCTAATTTAAGTTGTTTAATCATTAATAATGGTATCATATGTTGAAACAACATTGCATCCACATCTCGTATTGCATATATGTGGATCAGTATAAGTTCTTGAAACACAATCACATGGATTTTGTAAGTTGCAATTACAAACTGGTGTTGTTGGAGTTCTTGACTGGCAATCACATCGTGGACTATTATTTGAAACTGTATTACACATAGAAGATGCTTCATCATCTGATCCGCCAATACCTGTTCCAGTTGGCATAAAACTTGGGCATGATGGTGCACCATCATACGACCTATTTGTGCAAGTTGCCGAGGGGGAAACTAAACAGATCTGACTTGCAGTGCCTGGAAATTTTAAATCTTTTGAACAGGGTGATCTCATATTGCACGTGCATCTTTCTTGTTCTCTACACCCACTTACACGATACTTACACTCACAATGTGGCCCACTTGGCCATTGATAACAATTACACTGACAATAAGTGCTACCTGGAACATTAATATTGTCTGATGGGCATGTCGATACAGCATGACATAATCCAGTTCTGTAATTGCAATGACATGCATGTTGATGGATAGTCCGAACCTTACATTGACAAACATCATAAATATATTGTCCACTAACAGTCCAAGAACTATCCCATCCTTGATTTCCTCCAGATGGAAAATTGGTTGGCCAATCTTTATATCTTGGAGCATATTCATAACATTGTTCTCCCCATTGCCCCGGCACACTTGTTCTAGAAACACAAACACACGCATAAATATTACAAATGCATATATCTGCAGACGGTGTTCGAGAAACACAATTACATGTTCCAGTTCGAGTTTGACAAGTGCAAATAGGGTCGCTGGTTCTATTTTGGCAAGAACATCCGGGATATGGATAATTATTCAATGTTTGACCTCTTAATGATTTTACCTTATCTTGCAATTCTTTTAAACTAATAGAAGTATTAGAATATGGTGTTGGTGAATGAGAGGGGCAAACCATAATTCGCCCCTGACATTCACATCCAACTGTTCTTAAATTACAAAGACATGTTGAAACTGTTGAACTTCTATTAAAACAATCACATGAAGATGTTCTAACATTGCAATGACAGATATCTTGTGTTTGAATTCTATTTTGAACCATATTATTTATTAGGTTTTTTAATTTATCCAAAGACTCCCATTGGTTATCTATATCCGAAATGGTATGTCCTTTTCTTCTTTTGGCCATTTCTAAAATTTGTTTTAGAAAAAATTCATTTGCTATTAAAATTGCCATTAAAATTCACCCTATTTATTATGAAAGAGCCTCTTTTTGAGATTATCTTGATGATTCCAATAGACTTCTTCACGAATTTCTTGAATTAAATTTCTCTTTGTATTATCACATTTTTGAACATTAAAAGTATCAGTTTGTGTAAAATCATCTTTATTTCTTCCATAAGATTCACCAATAATATTTCCATTACCATCGTGTATATATTGCCTGATATCTTCTCTTGGTTTAATACCATTAAATAAATCAATACCAATTTCAGGATATTTACCATTGCAAATATTGGTAGAAACTTGATTCAATTCATATATGAATCTAGAACAATATTCATATCCTATCTTCATGGTAGATTCTACTGTTCCAATTCCAAAATTTCTAATGCCTTTTTTGTAAAGATGATCAATACTTTGTTCCAGAAAAGCAATATTATAAGGATGTGTAATTAAGTGAATGCCAATTTGTTTATCAGGAATATTATTCATTTTAAGAGTCTTAATATTTTCCATTACCAAATCATAAGTATTATATCCATCTTTGGTAATTCTCAATTGATTAGCCCACTTTGTTCCATCCATTGAAGCCGCCCAATAAATATTTGGATTTGATTTTAACAATTCGAGTATTTCATTTGGCAACCTTGTTCCATTTGTTGTAATAATGAAAGGCTGACCAGTTGGAAAATAATTAACCGTTTTGATTAAATTTAAAACAGATAAGTCATCTACAATCGGATCACCACCAAGAAATTCAATTACAAATGGTTCAGTAGATTTCTTGATGTTGTCCAATAATGGTTTAATATCTGTATCAAAATCATAATCGAGTTTTGGGTTCAACCCACCAGTTTTAAGATAACAATAATGACAATTGCAATTACATCTGCCGGATACATATACAACATACGTTTCAACTCGTTTCATCATTTAAAAATTACCTCTGTTGAAGTAATTTAATAACTTCACTGAATGCTTGAGACAAAATATTAATAGCTTCATCAATATTGGTTTGTTTCTTTCGCCTCTTAATTGTAATTTCATTACCCTGTTCATCAGTAAATGTATCTATTTCAAATTCAGAATTACAAACTTTATCTTGCCATTGAGATTTAATATGTTGATCTTCACTTCCGCAATGGCAATCGTGGCAACCATCTTGGCAATATTCATTGCCACATTCCCCCTGGCATTCTCCATTACATTCTTTATGGCAAACATTTTGATCGCCACGAGAATCACATAGACAATTTGGATTGTGGTTCATATTTTCTCCATTTAATAGTCCCATTTTAAAAAGTTCCTCCTTTAACATTCTTTCATATTTCTGATCTATTTTCATCATCGAACAATAATATCCTCTTATTTGAGATAACATTGATCCACGATTTTGATAATTGGAAGCAAAACATCTATAACAAGCTCCATGATCACATGAAGATGGACAGGTTAAATCAAAACTATCATACTCTAAAAAGATTCTTCTTTTGTCATCATCAACACCATCCCAAATATTTCCCATGCATGTCTCATTTTCTTTATCACAAAAATAAAGTTGATGGCAAGGAAATAAATCTCCATCTTGTGTTATTGTGCAATAATCTGTTCCAGCTCCACAAGGTTTATCTGGAAAATCACATGACATAAATCTATCTAAAGGAGCATAACAGAATGCTTGATTAACATCGCCAGTTTTTTTAACGTCATTGAGAACATCATGGTAAATTTTATTCATTTGTTCATCATAAATCTTTACATGTTCTGGTTTCCAATCCAATTCTGGAACTGGTAAAAACCAAATTTGGGAAATTCCATAAACATCTTTAAAATAACAATAATTTTCATATAAATAAGAAATGGTTTCAGGTGAGCAACACCCATGAACATTCAATCGTTTTGGATCATGTTTAAAAATATGTTTCCATTTATTTAATGTATCTGGAATTAAATGAGAAGAACCTTTTCCATTTGGCTGTATTCTATTTAAATCTTGAATCTCTGGCATGCCATCAATTGACACCTGGCAAGAAAGATTTATTAATTGTGCATTCTCAAGAAAACAATTATAAAGTTCATCTGATAATTGACAACAATTCGTGATAATATTCATGCTAAAATTTCTATTTGGATATCTTGGTTTAATATTATTTTTATAATGATTTATTAGACTAATAATTGTTCGTGGATTCATTGTTGGTTCTCCGCCGAACAACATAATTGAAATTGATCTATTATTTGGCATATGTTTTGAATTTTCAAAAAGAAATTCCATTCCTTGAATAGCTACTTGACTGGACATGTCCTTTCTTTTTGAAGCAGGCATACCTCTCTCAAAACAATATTTACATGCAAGACTACATTTACCAGTAATAATATATGTCGAATTCATAATTGGAACTGATTTATAATCTTGTTGATATATTTTTTCAACTGTGGATAAATCCATTTCATCCTACTCCTTCTATTTAATTACAATCCAAACAAATTGACCTGTAAATGTTCCAGTATTCCCAACATAAATATTTGTTTGATCCATTCGTGTCCATATTTCGCCCAAAGTCCCTTGAGGATTATTTATTGGAATTACATTTACGTATTTTGGGGCATATCCCAAACCATGTGCAATTACAGTTTCTAAATTATTTCCAGCAAACAAACCATTACCTTTTTTAATCCCCTGAACATTTTGATCAATAACAATAGGTTCTTGTAATCTTGTTGTATCATTTGATAATCTTTGATTTATTGACCTAAACATATTATGCCTTCCCTATTATATCAGAACTCCAGATATTTGGCAAGAGACAACATTCTCTTCTGTTGCATGCATTCTAATTGTCGTATATGGGGCAAGAAATGTGCTAAATGTCATTCGATAAGTTTCATTTGGTTTAAGGGTTAAATCTTTAATAATTGTATTTTTAGTGCTAAGTCCTTCAGCCCTTTTAACGAAAGACTGATAAATATTTACATCATTCGGTGAAGTATTACATAAAATACATTCTGTTATAATACAGGTTTTTCCATTTGGAACAGTATATAAAACAGTTGATTCTTGATTTAATGCTACTTGAACAAGTAATTCTAGTTTAAAATCTGCCATTCATTATCCCTCATTTTTCACATATAGATAATAATCATAGAGAATTAACAAAATAATAAATATTCCAAAGAAGAAAATATTATTGATTTCTCTATCAATAAAAAGATAAGTATTTGAATATTCAATTAAATCTGATTGTGTAATTAAGATACCCAATAAGACAGTTTTATTTTCCAATAACATAAATTTTTGTGTTAGTATTAGATAATTTTCTATTGATGACATTTTGATAATATCATTTGGATCATTTTCTAATTTATAATAAATCTTATCTTTGAATTGATCAATAAAAGAATCATTTATCAAATCATTCTCTTGTGTTTCATAAAAAAAGAAATTTGTATATGAATCATGAAGAGAAAAACTTTTGACATAATATATTAAAGCTTCTTTAAGACTTTCATTAAATGGTTTAATGTTTTTATTGAGTTGAATGTAATTTGAAATGTTCTTAGAAGTTGATTCTAAAATAAAGGAATAATTGTTTTTCCAAACTGATTTAGCATACTTATTATAAGCTTCAATATGATTCATTCCATTCAACAATAAAAAAGATATTGAAATGATGATCAAAAATAAGAATGATATTTTTTCTCTAAGATACTTAATCATGGTTTGAATCACCGCAATTCTGAAAAAGTCCATACTCGTGTTTTTTATCAAACATTGAAATTACAAAATGTTTGTTTTCATTCAATAAAAATGCTTTACTAATAATAATAACATATCTCTTTTGTTCTATTAATTGACCATTTAAAAATATCTTCTCAGAAAATTCTTGTTTTTCATCAATTTGGCAAGGATTACATTGGCCACACTGAAACATATCTTTACAACAATATTTCGTATTGATGAAATCAGACTTTTCTTTTCCAAATAATTCACACAGTGTTTTATTAACTTTAAGAACAATGAGGTTTTCATCTGTCACGAAAATTGGTAATGGTAATGAATCTAGAATCAGTTCTAACATATTCTTTTCATAAGAAACAGCTTCCTTTTCTTTGTGTAGTTCTGAAATATCACTAATAATACCAATTAGAAAAGATTCCATCACAGAATTTTGATAATAGGTTTTTTTAATGGTAATAACCTTTCCATTTGTCAATTGAAATAAACAAGAAGTTGGTTCTTTATAATCAAATACAAAAGCATCAGACAAAAGATTTTCATGCATGTCAAAATCCGTAAGAAGCCTATTTAGAAAATTAGTATTGTTATATTTTTGTAGATCAAGTTCTGATTTATTTATTTTAAACATTTCTGTAAAAGCTTTATTTATTAAAATAAATTTTCCTTTCATATCCTGAACATAAATTGGTGAAGATGTGTGATCCATAATTGATTCGTAAAATCTATTTTTCTCTTCACTCATTATGATTGAAGCAGTTTCTCTTTTGAGAAATTCTTGAATTAATTGAGTTGATTGTTCATCCTTTTGAGCTATTTCTTTTGTTAGGTTCTTAATAACATTGAGGTCATCCTTTCTTTTCTTTTTTTCCTCAATGTTCTTTTTCTTTTTGTTAAAATTATTGTCTTCATTGGAATTATAGCCAATAATTAAAAGAACAATTATTACAACACACAAGATTATTAATAAATTTGTCGAAGTCATAACCATCAATCCTCGTCAGGCCATTTCAAATTATTTGCAATTAAACCTAAAATATTGTTTGAGAGAGTTCTTGCAAGAAGATTGATATTTATAATTTTATCTTCAAGATTTGCTTGATCACGTAAAATAATTCTAACAGTGTCCGTTAAATATTGATCTAATTCATATTCCATTTGTGAATATATTTCAGGTGATACCAACCTGTTTAAATGAACATTAATGATTTTTAAAAATTCATTTTTTGCATCACTAATGTCTAATTCTGCTTTTCGAATTAAATTTTGTTGAGTATTTTGATTTTGTATAAGATTCACATTTTGTCTTGAAAAAGCTATTAAGGTTTCTATTAGGTTAAATGTTAGTGTCATTAATCCATATTCGACCATCATAATGATTTGTTTTTTACTAGGCATCTTTTTAAGAGCCTGTTGAACTTGAATCATTTGTGTGACCAATTTTAAATTTTCATCATGTCGATCATTTAAGTATTTTGAGATTTCAGTCATTAATTGTACAATTTGTGTATATTCAGGTGATGAGGCTCGACTTGATGATGAACCTTCTCCAACAACTTTTAAAATTTTATTTATTCTAACGAAAATGAAAAAGAATAGTATTAGAATAAATGATATGATAAAAAAGATTATGACTGGTTTTTCTAAACTGAAAAAATGATCAGGTGTAATAATCCCAAAACCTAATAAACCAAGGGGGATTGCCAAAAAGATTATCGCTAGAAAAACATCCTTATCCTTTTTAAGAACCGTTTCTAAAAATTCCCAAAATCTATCGCTCATTTTAGATATGTCTTCCCTTATTGAAATATTTATTAATCATTTTATAAAGTTGGCAATCTAAAAATTCAAATTCATTTTTATTGTCGAACTGACATTGTTTTTCTTGAATATTTAGATTTTCAATTTCATCTAATGATCCCATATTATTAATTTCATATATGATGAGACAAACCTGATTAATTTTCCTAAAAATGGAAATGAAAAAGTAAAAAAGAAGTGTTAGAAAAAAAATAAAAACTATTAAGAAAATAAACATTATTAAGGTAAAAAATGAATCTAAAGTATTTTTGATTTCAAATGATTTTGTTAATTGAATTTTACCAACGGGTCTATCCTGAACATCTTTTAAAATATATTCTGAAAATAATTGACCTTGTGTATTTTGAATTTTCATGTTTTGTTTCAAATCAAATGGAGGTTTAAATTGAAAATCAATTGTTGAATCAAAAAGTGAAAAGCCTCTTGGAAATATTTTATTCCAATTCAATTTACCAATACCAACCAAACTAGCTTTAGTTGGATATTCTTTATGTTTTGGGCAAACAATTGGATATGAAACAATATAATACATTTCATTTCTTGATTCCACAAAATAATATCCAGAAATAGAACTATCGTTTTTATTATTAATGAATTGTTTATTAACTGTTAAGAATTCTTTTGGTATTCCAGTTTTCAATATTGTGTAATCATATTGAAAAAGAATATCTCCATTCACAGAAATGATTTGTAATATGTCAATATAATTTGATGAAATAGTAAAATTATTTAACAATTCCCTATTAACAAATTCTTTATTATCATTAGAAGTATATTTATATGTTTCTTCCCAATGCGCATAATCATATACAAAACTATCAATTTTATCTTGAAAATTTCCAATGATAAGAGATGCCAAATTCATTTCTTTTTGAAGTAATTTTTCATCAGATTCTTTAAAGGATAATTCAATATAAAGATTTCCAATAACAAAGATTAACAAGAATGAAATGAAAAAAGTAAATACCAAACTAAAATATAATTTTTGTCTAATTGTTAGATGTTTACAACATTTCATCAAAAATTCTCCTTTTCCATCATCAAACCAATGTTAGTTGCAAATGTCAATAATGTTTGTTTTTCAGTCTCTGACCAAATCCTATCTGATACATAATCACTAATTCCTAAATATCCTAAGAAATCCAATTGAAAAATAATAGGAACACATAAAATAGATTTAACTCCTTTATGTTTCAATCTCTCAACTATTGGAATTTTTTCATGGTCTTCATTTTTCATAATAAATTCAACACATTTCCCCTGTTTTAATTGATTATAAATTGAAAGGTCATTAGACATTTTTAGATAATCCAATTGTCTATTTTGATCTTTGTTTAAATCAAAAAGATGGTCTTCATGATATTCTGATACCAATGAACTCATATAGGAATCTTCCTCATTTTTATAAACAAATACCCGTTGAACATTGTTGAGTTTACCAAACCATTCAAGAGATTCATACAAAGCACATTCAAAAGGCTTCTTAGTTAAAAGAATCTGTGTTGACTGTAATATTGAATCTAATAATGTTTTTGTCTGCATTCTCGAAGTAATATCTCTAAAAACTAAAATAACATGATCGGAATTCATTTTAAAAATATTATATTCAAACCAACTGATTTGATTATTAAATAATTCTTTTATCATACCACTTTGAATTTCAGGATGATGTTCTTGAATAATTTTTTCAAAACATTTTATTAAATAAGAAGAATTATCTAAATTGAATAAAGATAAAATTGAATCGATTGGATCCCCATGAAATAAATTCATTGGAATATTATATGATTCGGTTATTTTACCATTTATTTTGCAAACAATAATACTGTCAGGAATTGTTTTTATGATAGATTTTAATTTTAATTGATTTAATTCAAGATTATTTGTTTTTATTTTGAGAAGATTATTTGATTCTTCCAATTCTGATATTAATTGTTGAGTATAAGCATATTGTTCAATTAGATTGTGTGTTCTTTCATTAACAATTTTAGCTAAATTTTTATTCATTTCTTCCAGTTTCTTTTTAGCTAAATACTCTTCCGTGACATCAATAAATGCTCCTTCAAAATAATCATCATCAAAATTGGCAAGTTCTGAAACAGATACATATCTTTCTTTTTTAGATATTGGTGTTTGGCAATAATCAATATGATTATAGGTAGTCATTGAAGGAAGATTTTTAAAATGTTCTATTAATTCATCTCTTCTTTTTTTATTTCCCCAAATATCTAAAGCATTAACTATTTTAAGAAATTCGTCAGCATTTCTTACATCAAATATATGAGCAGTTGCATCATTGCAAGAAAGAAATTTGCCAGTTGAAATACTTGATCTAAATAATCCAATTGGAGCTTTCTTATACATGTTCTCAAAAAGATTTTTCATTTTTAATAATTCATGATTCATCTTTTCTAATTCATATCTCTTTTTCTCTAATTCTTTTGTTCTCTCTTTAACCTGTTTGTCTAAATGATCATTCATTTCTTGTTGTTCTTTTAATAATTCCATGATCATGTCATTTTGATCATATAACTCTTGTTCTTTTTTCTTTAAATCAGAAATATCTTCTATTATAACATCCATATAAGATAATTGTTCTCTTTCATTTAATACTCCCATATACTTGCATCTTGTAAATATGGAAGTTCCATTTTTCTTTTTTAATTCATGTTCAATTAAAACTGGTTCATAAGGTTTAATGGAAAGTTTTTTAATAACTCTTTTTCGTTCATCTGGAAACATAAATATTTGTTCTGATGTATTCTGAACAAGACTTGTCAATTCAGTGGCATCAAAATAGCCTAACATTCTAGCTAAAGCAGAATTTGCGTAAATATATTTTCCACTTATAGACACTCGGCATATTCCAATTGGAGAATTATTAAAAAGAGTTTTGAATTGCAACTCTAAATCAGATGATTTTTTTAAAACGGTTTCATGAAATTCAGTAAATGTATCCAATTCTTTAGAGTAAGATATATTGATTTCAGCTAATTTTTTAAGATGGTCTTCTAATTCTTTCATTTCAAGTTTTTTCTTTTCAAGTTGTTCTAAATCATCTATTTTATGATTGGTCTTTTGTATATTCCCCACATTTAAAATAATTAGAAAGATAAACAACACAATACTAATAACAACAAATAGACTAATCCATAACATTCATTATTTCTCCTCTTTTCATGTCGGAATCTCTATTATTAAGTTATAAAATAAAAAGACGGCTCATTGAGCCGTCTTCTATTACCACTTTATTTTATTAAGTTCTTTTATATCACCAGTTTGTTGAATTTGACCAATTAAACTTTTAATTTCCTTCAACTTTTGATAAGCCTTTAATTGAGCTGTAAACATTTCAATATTTAATAATTCCCCTTCTTGTAATGTAAAATGATTGTGATATTCTTTTCCATCTGCATCTACAATCATTAAACATTTATCCATTCCAATCTTTTGTGAATATCTTACCATTCCATCAACGGCTGATATGTCAACCTCTCTAAATTTCATTCTAATACCAAGTGAAGTCATAACACCAACATTTTCTATTTCATTTTGAAAACCACTCATAATCTCTTCCATTTTTCTATTTATTAAAACTTCAATAGATGGTTGTTCTGGTGGTAATTCAATTGGTTTAAAAGCATCAGGATATTGTTGAGATAATTGTTCAAATTCTTCTTTTGTAAATTCTATTTTATTACTGTATCCTCTATTAAAGAATACTTCTGTTCTGAAAGCAATTTCATTGGACATGATACCATATCCTTAAATCAATTTTTTAAGAGTTGCAATTAACCTATTAATAACGCCCGTGCCAGCAGTAGCATTACACGTAAATACCAATCTCATATTCTTATTAAAAAGTTTACCATCCAAAGGAATTACTGTATAAATTTGATTTGTATTTGCAGCCAAAACAATTTCTCCAAGTTTCACCAAATTGGCAACATTTGCACTATTGTCATAATGGACATCATCATTAGAATATAAAGCATAAAATGTTAATTTTGAATCAGCAGTAGGAGCGACACTAAATTGAAATCCAATATTTAAACACCCACTCACAACATCAGAAATATCCAAAGAGGGGCCATCACTAGAAGCAATATACTGTAAAGCAGAACTATTGTTTGTTGCAATAGATTTGTTTACCGTTGATCCTGCAGGAGCAATCATATTTATATTTGAAATTGAAATTCTTGACATTTTTATTATACCACCTTAATAATTAATTTAAACTTGGGCCAGCTAATAGTATCTGTATTAAGTTGTCTGATGTAAGACAAGATGAATATATTCGAAGGTCTTTTACATTTCCTCTTAAATAATCATTAGCAACCCAAAAACCTCGACCAACTTGCCAATTTGAATATGTTCTTATTGCACCAACAGAAGTTGAAGACCAATATGAACCATTGAAAAATTTAAATGTTAAATTTGTTCCATTAGTTCCCATAGCTATAAATGTCCAATTTGAAAGAGTTATTGTGCCTGTCGTATTAACTTCAATGCCACAACATTGGTGTCTTGCAACGCCATTTTCAAATGCATAAGTCATTTCTCGAGAATCAACTAATCCGAATATATTATTGTAAGTGGCAGATGTATTAATTTTAACCCATCCACAAATTGTAAAAGCTGTTGGCAATGTAATAGAAGCTAGATTTAAATAATTTGATCCACTAAATACAGCACCATCACTACCAAAAGAGACTGCTCCATTATTAACAAAATTCCTAGGAAAATTCCAATTACCAATAGCATCATTACCATTGTTTGTCAATAACCATTTGTGAATTAAAAAGGAATCAAAAGAAAATGCTAATGTTTTTCTTTTAATAATAGTGTAATTCTTCCATTCTTGATGATATACTTTACCAGTATTCCCAAGTATTTCCCAATCTCCATCATAACCAGTCGTCGTGTTATTACTTCCAAGGATTTGCATATTCTTGAATTGGTATCTTGTTGGGTCGCCCCAGTTTTCACCATAAAATCTTATAACTTTTGGAATAATACCGGCATCTTTTTTATATGCAATCCAGGCAGAAGTTCCACTATTCGGGCCATACCAAACTTGTGTTGGCGATCCTATCAAATCATCAAATGTGAATTCTTTACTATAATTTGGTAAATCTCCACTACTTAAAATAGTTCCACCTTCACACTGATCAGTACCACCAACTACAGGAAGAATTTCAATTTCATTCATTCCACAACCATCATTAGTTGTATTATACGTCCCAAGAAATTTAATACACTTATATGAATCTAATGGTTCTTCTGTTTCTGAAATGAAATCATTTACTGGGCCAGCAGCTCGTATCAGTTCAATGTCGGCCAAGGAAAGAATTCTTTCATAAATTCTGACATCTCTAATATATCCATTGAAATGTTTAACTTGATCTACAAGATTTACAGCTAGTCTTTCTGACATCCCAATAGAAAAGAGAGTTCTAGGAGTAGCATCAGTGTAAGTAGTAGTTGATCCTACTTGAACCATAGCAGTATTTGTTGAATTAGCTCGATAGTATGAAACTGTCGAAGATGACCCGTTTCTATTCAAGACCAAGGCACAAAGTGTTAGTCTAGTTGTAGGATAGTTTGTTGTGTTAAATTCGGATGAATTTGTAGGCCATGAAGTGCCACCATTGAATTGAACAAGATTTCCTGCTGCTTCATACCTTGGGCCCCAATGATAACCAGTTGTAGCACTTCCAGATGGTGCACCAATAGGATCGGTAATATTGCCAGAATTGAACATTGTTGAATCTGGTCTCATCCACCAGAGAAGTGTTAGTTTTGTTGGCATCGTTAAAATATCAGTAGTGATACAGGTTTCATTTGAAAATTGAGCACCATAATCTTGATCAAATGGAACAGTCCCATGAACCAGACACCTTAGATATTGCATAACCTCGTCTGGTTTATCATTCAATGGCCACCAGTATTTGAGTTTGTTCGTGTGTTTCAGTTTACTCCATTCTGTAATTGTTGCTTCAGTTGGAAAAATTTGTTGAGAAAAATCAAATGTTATGTGGGTATTAACGGGCTGATTTTGACAAACCGCCTGTGTTGTTCCAGTTGTTCCATCTATTAGATTTGCTAGAGTTCCAGAAATATTTGATGTTATCCAGTCTGTTGAAAGAGAATAGGTAAAGCCAATAACATCAGGAATAATAACATCAGGAATAATGTGTTCCGACCATTCATCGACTGTCGATGAAGTTGTTTGATTATCTAATAATAAATACCACGTCCCATCAGTTCCGTTTGTTGTATCATTACTTCCATAAATACTAAAATTTTTCCAATTCATACAAGAGCAGTTACCCCTCGGGTATAGCTTGATCGAATAAAGTTTCTTTGGTGTTGAGAGAATATATCCTGCCGTAATTTCTGATGGTGAAGCTGAGGCTTGTGTTAACCAATACGTTGATATGTATGAGTCAAATGCTTTTGCAATTGGATCATATTTATCATTACTAGAAGCAAAAGGAGTTCCACCTGTGCATTGAGTAGTTCCACCAGCGGTTTCTATCCATTGCGTTTCTCCGTTTTGAATATAATAACAGTTGTTGGTGGTATGATATTGAGACATACCAACAATCTTAAAAGCTTTCCATGGCCCTCTTTTATTCACATGTTGTTTTTTCTGTCCGTTTCCAATTGAAACCTCATTCAGATATTCACCATTCGATTGTGTTTCCACTCTAAATCTCCAGTATTTCTTATTCCCATAATTAGGACATGTTATGTAATTCCAACCAGCTTGATTTGGTTTAAATCTTCCTGCAGCTAAAGACCAATTTAGATTATCATCCGAATATTCAACACACCAAACTTCATTTGCAGTTGAACTGCCACTATATGACATTCCGAATTTAGTAGGAGCATATTCTTTTCCTTGAACCTTAACGCCAGGAGGAACAAAATTGGCATTCCATAATGCTGTTCTAGAAAGACGATAATGACTTAATAAAACAGGTTCAAGAACATCGGTTGAATAAGCTCCGAACGAAAATCCAGATAAAGCCGAAAAAGTATAATCAGCAATTTGTTCTAGTTCAATTCCATCTCTATAGAGATATCCGACTCCTGATCTTCTGACAATAGCATAATGATGCCATCCTGACAACATCCTCCAATGATTAAGATTTTTTGCTTTTGTACGTTCACACCAAAGACCATATCCATTAGAATAAAATACTGAACCAAATCTATTTACTAATGATCCACTATGATTTGGTCCACTATAATGACCAATACAGGTAAAAGGGTAAAAATCCGGAGTTTGGCCAGAAGTATATGCCCAAAAATCAACAGTGAAATCACCTGTTCCAATAGCATTTCCTGCTAAACTTGTACATTCAACATAGCTACTATTGAATGTTGAATAATTTAATACATGAGTAATCCCACTAATAGGTGGCAACGGGGTTGCGGCAAATGTTTGTGGAACAGAAAATGTCCAAATATTTCCACATTCATCTGTTCTTGTGTTATTCAACTTCAAAAGAAAAACTGTATCGCTCGTTATCTTATAGGGATCATCTTCTACAATGGGAATATCATGTTCAATATTTTTCCCATGTAAATAATTTTCACGTAAAAATGAATTCAATTTATCTGGTGAATGATCATAGAATTTTAATCCATTTAAATTCATTTTATCACTTCTTTCATTTTGTTAAAAATTGATATAGGCACCAATATTTGATGCCTATATCAGATGAATGAATAGTTTTTGATGGCGCTGATAACCGTGGTTGAAACGTTTGAAACTCGTGCCATGTTTTCACGCTCCCTTTATGCTTCTAAATCAATGGTGATAGTCATATTGGTTGTTCCAGTATAAAACACATTTTCGTCCAAGTTTCCATTCACTAGATGTGATTTATTGAACCCAGTGTTATATGTAATCCCTACTTCTGATAATTGTGCCAAGGTTGGCGTATAGCCATTCCCATCTTCCAATAGCAATCGTAGTTCTGTTTTCCAAGTCCCGCCTAAAACGGGTGATCCTTTAACCCTTAACCTCCAAAAACGAGCCGAAGTCGCGGGGAAGCCACCAGTCCCCGCCCAGGCCCACGTCAGAGGAACAAGACTCGTTTTGTCTCCGCTGATGTTTGTCCAGTTGATACCATCATGACTACACTCTACACAATAATTAGAAGTTCTGGATGCACCAGTGCAGTAAAATTGAAAATCAATAACAGGGGGAAAAACAGATGAAACTTCCACCTTCGAAACATCCACCTTCGGTTGCCGCAACAACACCTCCATCACAGAAGATGAAATAAAACCATCACGAATTGACATTTTTAATCAACCTCCTTTGATTATACAGTTTAAAAATTCTCATTTTTAAGATTTTACGATAACAATGTTTAAGGGTCTATTTCTAAATTTAATCAAATGTCTATATCAATCCATCCACCAGCCGTCGCATTCATGGATATACCTGTTTTTATAGTAATCCAATCACCATCTATGCCATTTGTCGTATTTACACTCACTGACAATTCTGCATTTATAAACCGCCACTCGGGGTATGCATTTCTTGTTTGTAATCGAACCTTGTTTGTGGCGAATGTCGTAGCCCGATAAACAGATAGCCAGACTGTGGCCGCCACTGGAGATGTACTCACGTGCCAAAATGTGGTAGTTTTCCCGTTCGTTAAAATTATAAATTTTTATATTACTTATATGATTGTGCCCCGCTGTATGCATCGCTTCCACGTCTGTGACGGTCATGGCGGCATCGTCCACAGGACACGTGGCAGGCCTCACGCCGAGCAGGCGCCCCAACCGAAATGGAAGCACAGCCTGTGTCCGGGCCACGAGCCAATGTCCAATCTCATGTACGACGAGCGGCAGAATGGTGGAAAGAAAGTCGAGATCCCAAGGCCGAATTACCACTTCGCGAGGCGGGACCCGATCTTCGCGTCGACGAGCGACGGCAAGTCGCTGAAGTACGAGTGGAAAGCACCGTTGCTCGCGTGACCGACGTAGAAGTGCGAGCGGCAAATGCGGCCGACGAGCCCCGGATTCCGCCCAGAGAAGTCCGGGATAAAGCTCGTAGATGCCGGACCGAGGGAGGCCCCAAGGAAAAGATGATCGAAAAGTCCGCCGGTGACAAGCCCTTGATTGTAGTAGGTCGCTTCGCTCGCGCTGTCCTGCGGGCACGTCACTCCGGTCGAGGAGTAATCCCCGCCTGCTTCAGTCCAAAGCTCGTACTTCCCACTTGCGTCTGTTCGCGCACCGTCCATCCATTCGGCGTGCGTCGAGCCGTACGAGCCGTCAAACGCAAATTCTTCTATGCCTCTATACTTGCACAGCGAAGCGTTCTGGCGGCTTGCCTCCGGTACGAGCTGGAAGGTTTTTTGCTCAATTACGGCTCTGCCGAGGATCTCGTGCCATTCCTGGAGACTGATCATGTGATGACCTTCGCCGATCCCAGCGGCCGCGTCTTTAAACGCCTGCCAACTCACGTTGCCCCAATGCGTTTTTCCCGGCTGACTACCGGGCGCGCCGCCGTTATTGAATGCCCTGTAGGTTCCCAACAAGAACCGATCGAGCCATGACCCATTTCTCTTAAACGCCCCCGGATTCGCGGTGAAGCCGTCGAGGGGAACGTCGGAGATCCACATACACCATTTGCCAGCCGCGTGGCTTCCGATCGGCCCTATGCCGCGCTTCCAGTAGGCGATGGGAATGCTTCGGAAACTGTTTCCGCCCACAATTACCTCTGGGAAGTTGAATGCGGGGTGTGCGTCGAAGTCCGCCTTGGTCAGCGTGATGATGTTTCCGTTTTCGTCGATCCACTCCAAACCGGCTCCGTTGACGCTGCGCGTCCCTGTGTCCATAACGCCGAACACCTGCGCCGGCGCATGCACCCGCCTGTTGCAGATGGAGTTCGCCTGCCCCAGTCTCATCATATTATAATAATTAAAATCTGTTAATTCTAAGAATCCATTACTATTACTCATTTAACTCAACATCCTTAATTCATAATGCTCCAATTCGACATACCCTTGTAATGGCAAAATATTATTTTTAACATATATTTCAACTGTTAAATATGAAGCAGGAGCATCAGGATATGGTATTCTACCAATAGAAATTTTGCCTGATTTATTATTTTTCACATTCATTTCAATTGATTCTATAATTATTTCTTTTGTAGCTGGATGTTCAGCTTTAACAAGAACTTTCACAATAGGATCAAATTGTGTATCGTTAGAAAGAACATGACTGATATAATAATTCAATTTACAGACAAATTCAAGAGCAGCATTTGCATCACCAAAAAATTGATGTGCTAAAACATATTTTGTATCTACTAATTGATATGAACCAACATTATTGAAATCAATTTTAGGAGATACGGTTATCATACCATTGACAGAACAGTCATAAGAAGGAACTGAATACAATTTACATCTAGCAATATTTAGATAGATTGTTTCAGAAAGTGAATTATTAGTTTTGCCATAAATTTTAATAGTCCACAAATCTTTATCATTCAAAGTATTACAATTCAATTCATAAATCTTATAGATTAAATCTGAACCACTCATTATGTCAATATTGTTTTCTTCCACTGTAATAATATGGCCATCAGAATCTTCAACAGTAATTTTAATATCAGATTGTGGCACTGGAGTTGATGAAGTAACGGCTCCATCGGAATGTAAACGATTCGAACGTTTGAATGTATTAAATCTTTCAAGATACAATTTTAATGTCTGTGAATGTCTAGACTTTTGAGAAATGAAATAGCCAACAGCCATGATATTATATTCATTAGACAATGTTTCCAACGTATTAGAAGTATGAAGAAGAGTAATATATGAACTTCCGCCACCACCAGATACAACCGTATTGTCAAGAACATGTTTCAATGTCTTTGGAGAAATAATTTTATTATCTACTGTTCCCGCCAAAGATTCTGCATTATCAGCAAATGTTGGAACTGTAGGAGGATCAGGTAGATTATCTACAGCAGTTTGAATTTGATTTTGAACATAAACTTTTAGTGTGTTTGGTGCAACAGATTTATCATTTACAACACCTGTATTTACTTCTTGTTGTGTAGCAAACTTTTGTGATGCAGAAGGGACTAACGGAAATTCACCATTAACATTATCAGTGATATACCATTGACCACTTTTGAAAACCAATTGAAAAGACGTATTCTCAATTTTCAATCCAGTGTCAATCTTGAGAACAATACCATTGGATTTTGTAAAATCATATCCATTAGCATTTTTTGTTAAGAAAGGACTGAAATTAACACCATCATTGGTAAATTCAAAAGTGTTTGTAATTTCATTCCATTTCATACTTACTTTTGGTAATGAACCACGATTAACAGAAATCATAGCATTACCAATGGCACTCAAATCATTATTTCCTGTTAATCCATCGTTTAGAATAATTTCTTTATCTTGTATTTTTAAAAATTCAACTTCTTTTTGATTGATCTGTTCTTTAACAACTAATCTATCAACTTCCAATTCTTCAGCCTTGATTGGAAATGGAAATTCAATTGTATTATTTTCAACATTTTTTTGAATTAAAGAAACAGGAGTTCCATTAATATTGATTTTCAATTCAGCTAATTTGGATGTTGGATTATAAGTAATTGTCATAATCCCGTCGTCTAATGGGAATGTCGAATCATTAAAATAATTACCAAAGAATTTATTTAATAGAAGTCGTAATTCTTCCATTGTATTTGAAACTTTTACAATTTCAGCCATAATAGCACTCCCTATGAAAAAATTGGCGGCAGAATCTCCACCACCAATTTAATTTTATTCTCTTTTTATTTATAGGATCAATCTTTTTTGACCGTATAATGTGCACCTATTTGTTTAAATAATTTAAAGTCTTTAGGATCAATCCCATTTTTATCCATTAGTTCTAACAGAACAATTTCCAATTCATTTAAAAATTGAGCAATGTTCAAATCATCAATTTTAAAATTGCCATGATAATTGGGCATTTAATTACCCCCATTTTCCAATTTATCAATTCGTTCAGTCAATTGTTGTATCAAAGCTATGGATTGAACCCGAAAGTCTTTAAGATTGGAAACTTCTTTTTTTAATGTTTTAATCTCTAATCTTAAATTCTCTGTTAATTTCTCTTCAGCCGTCTGTTCATATATGATAGCCCCACTAATAGGGTCTCTTTTTTTAACTGCCATGTTGAATTTCCTTTCATTATAACATATCAGGCATAGATGTTTTTGACACAATCAAAAAGAGCTCTTTTACCTTCGGAGTGCTAAAAATACTCAAGGAAGACATATCCATTTTCAATTTCAAATTATTTGATTTAATTGGGTATGGAATTTGTTGATTGTCATAATCATATCCAAGTTCAAGGGCCCAATTATTTAATTGTAAAGATACGTCTGTTTGTGGTGAAAAATAAAATACTAATGTTTTGGATGAAGCATTTCCAAAAGTAAATTTATATTTATCTTGAACACCATTTAACGGTTCTACATCCCAATTTGAATAGAGTGTATAAACATAATTTGGGCTTGTGCCAGTTCTTTCATAAATATACAAATCTTTTTTAGACATGGCATCAATAAAAACGTTTTCCAATTTACCTAAATCCATACCACTTGGCAATAATTCTCCTTGCACATTTTCAACAACTAATTTTGAATATGAAGGAGAAATACTATTATGAGTATCGTTCAATAATCCATTTACCAAGAGTTTATATTTTGGTTCATATTTGTTAATACTATTTGAAAAAACACCAACTCTGGTATTAACCGGAACAGTTGGGCTAAATGTGATTGTAATTTGATTCGTATCTTTTGAAACTGTATACCCATTTGTTTGTTTAACATTTCCAAAATAAATACACACACAATCATCATTAAAATCATTAAAATCATTAAAAATATTTGGATATTGATCTTTTGTTAAAGAAATTGTTGCAATTGGTGATGCACTGATTTCAAAATATGGTTTAGCTAAAAATTTATACTGGGAATCATCAAATAAACTATATTTGCCACAATAATCTCTATTTGATGTTTTGACAAATTGACTCAATTCAATTAAATCATCTTGATCTAAACAACGATTAAATACTCTCCACTCATCAATATAGCCTTTGAAAATATGAAGAGGAATATTACTATTTTTAGTTTGCTTACAGGCACCTAAGAAAGGTGCACCCAAATTAGGATCATTTGGAATTGAATATGTGTCAATCAATTCATTGTCTACATAAAAATAAATTTGTTTGACAGCTTTATTTGAAGAATCAATCTCAGTGTCCCATGCAACAGCAATTTCCGTAAATTGACCAATTTTCAATGAAGGAACACTTGAATCATTTTCCAAAGAAAGATTCTTATCGGTAAATAATCCATTCTCTTTTACACCAAATCCAAGATATGGTTTCATTGTTTTATTTGATACTCTCATCCAAAGTTTTGAATCTTCTCCAAATAAGAATTTGTCCTCTTCAAATATTCCATTCTCTGATGGCTTTGGCAAAGAATCAAGAGCAACATAAAAATGAATTGTTCCACTAGCAGGCAAACCATTTACAACTTCCGTTTCGCCAGCAGAATTAATCTTTGTCCAAGCAATATTTGGATTCAAACAAGAAATACTGTTCATTTTTAATGATTGCCCAAATTGTGTAATGGAAATTTCTTTTGAAAAAGATAATCCATTTTGATTTGCTGGAACTTCCAAAACATCTTGCATAAGAACTTCAGAAGTTGTATCTGGGTCTTTTATCAAATAATTTGAATAATCGCTATTATCAAAAGGAAGATATTGGATCAAATTTGGCACCATTTGAAGCTTAGGCCAAATCTTTGGTGCAATCTCACCATATTGTCCACCAAACCTGTGATTAGCTAACAGAACAGGATTTTGATTCATGGAATAGTGTTTTTCCGGTTTTGTTCCCCAATATCCCCTTTGAGCAACAGTCATTTTATAACCGGGTATTCCAGTGGTTAAAACATTTTCTACGGACTCAAGAAGAGAGTATTGAATATATTCGGAATCAATTTTAATAACCCCGTTAGTTTTCGGAAAATAATCAGCATTTCTCAAATAGATAATATTATCACTTTCCGTAATGAAATAAGGAGATTGTGTTGATCCATTGTCAAAAATTTCAGTAGCCATATTTGTATGTTGATAAAGAACCATTGATTCTGGCGATTCTCCAACGTAAACAAGAATACCATTGATAAAATCAGGGTATTTTACAAAAAGATCAATTTCAAAATTTCCAGTTTTATTAGTCAAATCAACACATTCAATTTTAGATAGTGGTGAATGGAAATAGGTATTTCTAATTGATCCATCTTCTTTTGAGATATTCGGAACATCATAAGATTCCGATGCAACCGCAAAATACCATTTCTTACCACTTGCAAAGCCAAAAGCTGAATTTTTAATTTCAACTCTTTCAATGAATGGAATAACAACAGGAGTTGGACTAATACAAACATCCATTTGATAATAATTATCACCTAATGATTTTCTTTCCATTGTATCAGTTGAAACAACTTCTTGTTGTCTCATTGCATTTACATTTTCACTCAATGAAATCCAATACAACCCACCATCAAATGATAAACTTGGTGAAAGAGTGTGAATTGATCTATCCACACTCTCCTTCCATACAACTCTAATTTTATTCATAAATTCACTAGTTTGAATTTGATTTTGAACAGGATTTTGAACAACCATATTTAATCACCTTTAATTTGGAATTTCCATGCTTCTCATAATATAAGACCCAGTCAATCCATATTTAGCAAACAACATTGAAAGAGTATTTAAATTGATAAATGGTGTCTTTCTATCATCAGAAGTTGACAATTCGAATTTAAAAATGATATCTTGTCTGTCATCATAATTCGATTCTATTGAAATTGATTCGGACAATGGACAAATATACCATTCTTTATTATTAATTTGGTATGTTGTTTTGATTTCTGTCTCTTCCAAAACGATAGAATCAAATGAAATATTCATGAGTGAAAATTTCCCAAGAGATAATGACAATGGTTTAAATAGCAATGTTCCAATCGGATTGAATTTAGCACGATAGAGTGTAAATGTTAAGTCTTGGTCTTGATGTGTCGTCCATGAAACATTATTTGAAGATGTAAACATTGTTCCCTTATGTGTTTGAGACTGTAATAAAGTATTTGTCATGATATCTTTATTACTCATCTTAGCAAAATAAATCTTATATCCCGGCCTATCACAGCCAACAATCAAAGCGTATTCTTTTGAAGGTTGACAATATATTGGGAAATTGAATTTAAAGTTTGTTGGAATTGTTGCATCTGGCGAAGTTTTAATATCTTCCCATCGCAAAGTTGATCTATAAAGAATTGGGCCATTTGGTTCCCCACCAGATATTTCCCTAATCATATACCAAATTTCTTTAATCTCTGGATTTTCAGGCTTTGATTCAAAGAACAAATCAAAACTTGAAATGAATGTATCTTCATCAAACCAGAAAGATTGTGCCAATGGATCGCCTCGCCATGTCCATCCTAATTGATTAACAACACTAACAGTTGTAGTATTCAAAGTGTTGATATACATAGTATCGTAGATTCTTTGAATGTTCTGAACTTCTGTAATTCTTTCCATTTCACGAATAAAAGAAAGTCCAGTATAAGAAGTAATGGCAACAGTGTCAGTTGATTGCCATACATTGTTGATTTGTTTATATTCAGCCACCATAATCAACTTTGTTCCAGTTGATGTTGCAACAGGCGTTTTGAAATCTAATTCGAATTCCCCACGACTATTTGTTTTAATCTGATATGGCAAACTTCCGACAGTGCCCATATTTGGCAAGAGATTGAAAGAAGTAATTAAAACATCATTAAAATTCAATCGCACTTCTGAAAATGGAATAAAATTCCTTCCCTTGATTCTCAATGTTTCTTGTGGCATCAATCCAGTATCTAAATCCTCAAGAAATTTCATTGAAATATTTTTAAATGTTTCATTTTTAACTGATCTTGAAGTTGATGTTGAAGTTGTTGATGATGTTGAAACAGAACTCCAACTACTAATAACAGTATTTCCACTTCCAACCGTTGTTGATGTGCTAACGGTTCTTGATGTAGAATTTCGAATTGTTGAACTTGACATAAATGTCTTTAATGGTAAAATAACTTCTGTATCTCTAGCAATACGTTCTTCAATCTTTACTGAATATGGCGGTTTAACTTCCAAGATTGGTTTCAATGGAATCAAATTATAAGGATTCAAATCAATTGAATCTGTTGCATATCTTTGCCAGTCAATTGCCATTTCAGAATAAGGAAGAGAAATCATATAATCATTATTGAATGTAGTAGAGGATGTATCAATGATTTGATTGTTTTCAATTTCCTTAACACCAAGAATTTCAGAAACCAGTGGTAATCTTAATTCTTGTTCAAAGATATTAATGCCTGCTCTATAATCAGGATGATAATAGTCTGATCTTGAAAAATCAGCAAATGAATCAACATAAATACCTTTTAAATTACCACTTGATTGTGATTCATCTTTCTGTTCATGTATCTTTTGGGCTTCTGTTTCAAGTGCTGTCATAGCTAAATTGAATTCCAAATTGTTAAGTCTATCAATATTGGCTCTTTGATCAACAACCGAAACTCTATAAATATTAAACATTTGAACTGAATAACTTGATGGTTGTTTGCCTGGTTTGACATAGATATAAGCCAATGGAAGAGTATTAATTGGAATTTGTGGAACTGTTATTTCCCACTCTTCACCAGCAATACCAGAAATTACTTTTAACTCACCAGAAATGTCAATATAAACTAAATCATAACGTGAAAGATACCAAGTATAAGTAATGGTAAAATCCGAATTTTCTTCTGGATCAACTTGAAACATTATGATGGTATAATTGTCATCATCAACAGAAAGAGAATAATCAACACCTTCATAATATCTTCTTATATAGGAAATATCAACAAAGAATGTTGAACCAGAAGCAGGTCTATTTGATGATAACCACACAATTGAATTACCATCCCTTGTCCAATCTCTTCCATTTACATAAACATTATTCCCTTGAAAAATCTGATGAATTTCTTTTACAGAATCAAGTTTCAAAATATCAGACATGGAGCCTGAAACTGATCGAATAACTTGGAAGTTATTATTTCGAACTTGACATTGAATTTTTTCAATAAGCTTGACATTTGGTTTAAACAGTTTATATTCTTTAACCGAAGAAGTAAATGTTCTCACTTCATCAACTGTTGAATTTTTACTATCAATGGCAGATTTATTTTTGATATTTTGATTATCATAACTGTATTCATATCCCATTACATAAGCTCTGCCGGGAGTAATATTGATCTTGTATCTTTCAATCGTTGATTCATCAGAAGAACAGGAAACTTTCATTCCCTTGACAATAAAATTGCCAACTTCATCAAATGTTCTATGAGCAAGATAATCATACATTTTACCAAAAGCAGGTTTTGGTTTAGTTGGGCCAATAAGACGCCCATTAATCAATTTCAAAATATCAATGATTCTTCTGGAACCAGACTGAGCAATTTTCAATTCCTCTTCCGTAAAGATTAATGGAACAGAAATAATTTTCAATCTATGAGCGCCTGGTTCACCATAGTTTTCATACTTTTCAGCAGGGTCTTTTAATAATGGGTCATCTTCTTCGGTAATTGCCATTTGATGGATTTCAACACAAATAAATTTGACACCTTCAATAACATCTTCAATGGGCCATTCAGCATTCGGAATATCAATGATATATCCATCAACATAAATTTTACCATTGGAAAGGGATGCTCTCCCTATATCTTCTCGGAGAAAGAAAGAGCATCCAGACACAACCGTTCCATTTGTTAAAATGTTATCCCCAATATTTTTGATATGTTCCATTGTCAATCCGGTCATTACATTCAATTCTCTATTTTGTAATGTTCTTCCGGGAACTGACAATAATTTGACATATCCTTTACTTATTTCTTCAGCCGATGAATCATAATACGGCTTCCTAGTAGCATCCATAATTGATTTCATTTAATATACCTCTCTTTATTAAACCAAGGCATTGACAATCAAGTTCTTGATTAAAGGAGTATCTTTTAACAAATTATTAATCATTTGAATCTTCACCAAAATATACTTGGGATAAATAGAAGTTTGGTTTGTAGATGAAGGAACAAATACCTTTGTAGTATTAGTAGAATATTTTGAACCATTATCAACAAAATTGAAATAGAATATATTTCCATCTTGTATTAATGATGGACATTGACCATTTAATGATTCCTGAATAATTGTTCCGTGATCCCACAAATAAGCTTCTCTGACACCATTGGCATCATGTTTTTCAATTCTGGTTGAATCAGACCCACGAACAACTGTTAAAGCATTTCCAGATTTTGTAAATGTCATAATTTCATTGTCAATTCTAATTTTACCAGAATTTGGGAAATCAATGAGTTTATTTGTATCTAAGAATACTGTTGTTGATTGATTATCCAGATTTTGTATTAACAGTGCATGTGATGTTGAATCATAAATCTGATTCAATTGAATAGAAGTAATTCCCCTATAAACTTTAAAACCATACATGTTTTTATCTGGTTGTATTTTTAACTTCACTGAATTATTCGAACATCCATTAATTTCTACTAATTCAGAACCAATTTCAAATCCATCCCTATCTAACAAAGCCACTCGATAATAATACTTACCCGTTAAACTACCCGAACCATCTTTTGAAATTTCTAAAATGTTTGGTTTCAACAATGACAATTTTGTCAGATATGTAAACTTGGCAAATGTTCCATTTGATTTTGAAATTTCATTTGAATAATCAATTTCTCTCCAATCACTTGAATCATTTGGAGACACGTAAATCTTTAAAAGGTTATCAGTTGGCAAATAAGCATCAAAGTAAATTTTAACGTTGTCAGCATTATTTTCAAACAATTCAAAAGCTTTTGAAATATAGTTAGAAGATGATTTATATTTATAAATTACCACAGATGGATACAAGTGAACACTTGGAGAATAATTAATGTTCTTTGTTTTTAATACAGCTTTAATCTGAAGTTTAATGATTTTTGAATTATTCTGAATTACAGTATACGGCAAAAATTGTTCCCAAATTGTTCCATACACACCAGCAGGAGTGCTTTCAGTTTCAACGGTGTAATAATAATCAACTTTTGTTTGGTTGTCAAAATAATTCAAATCATCAATCAATACAGAGAAATGATATCCTCTATCTGATGGCTGAAATTCGATTTCCTTAAAAACAATTTCTGATTGATAAAATCCATTAACAACAGGAGCACTCACAGAACTTACTCCAAGATTAAATGACAATTCCATATTCTCAAGAACCTTATAAGAATCCTCATCTAACAATTGACGAAGAGGATAATTTTGTGTCAGATTAGTAATCATCAAATTATTAAAAATTGATGGTTGACCTTTTTGGATGATACCAATATTCAACGAAGGTGAACTAGAATTAATACCAATACAATATGTTTGATCAGGTCTTAAAATTACAGGTTGATTAAAAATGACATTCATCTTTTGTATCGGTGTTAAACTATTAATGACATTGGTAATTGAAACATCAGATTCCTTTGAAATGATTTTTTGAGTAAGAATTTTACCAGGCTTACCATTTTCAAATTCTTGAATACTAATAACAATTGGCCTCGAAAAATCAAGAAATGTTGAAAGAATCGAAACATTGTTCAGAATTCTGGATTCATTTACTTTAAAAGGTTGAACATAAAAAGGATTGGACTGATTCATGAATGGTGAAATACCAAAAATACTATCATCCATTCTTTTATTGTTGACTAAAATGTTTCTAATCTTATTATTGATGCCACTACAATTCAAAGTGATTGTGGATTTATTTTGTGATGCATCAACAACCTTTAATTCAACCAATCCAGTTGAAATATTTAATCCTTCCAGTTTTACCTTAACAACAAATTCCCCATTGAGATTACAGGTTATTTTATTGTCTTGAACTATCCAACCGGAGCCACTTTGGATTGGTTCATAAATATAAACAGTTTTATTTGTTGACGTTGTTGTTTGAACATTTGGAACATAAAATTGTTGTTTAATATTGTCAAACAACAATGAAACCTGTTCCAATTGAACTTCTTTATTGCCAACCAAAACAGAAAGATTGGACTCCGATGAATTGTGATTAATACCAACGAGAATTAATTCTTTATTGGTCATTTTAAAAGAAGACCATTGAACCATCTTATTTAATTTTTCAGTGATTGATTTCAAATAAGACTGATTTTGAATGTCCATTCCATTTGTTGATTGTGTATTTATCGTTGATGGAATAATTGGTCTACGATTGAAAAGAATGTTATCAACAAATTTTTGTGGCCATTGATCATTTGATTCACTGATATAATCATAATCATTGTAAACACTGATAGATTTAAATGTTGATTCCGTATTGGAACCAAATTTCAATACATCGGAAATCTGGATTGTTTCATTATTCTGTTGAGAAACAATTGGCATGTATCCAAATTCTTTAAATCTTGCATTTGCATTTCCAACAGTTTGAAAGACTTTTTTTTCTAGTCCAGAACAAAGATTGCCAAGAGAATCAATCATATCAATATGGCCAGTAAATTCAGGATGATAAATATTTGAATAATTATAATCGGCCAAACTATCAGTAAATGTTCCTTTAAGAATATCAGCACTAGCATAAGATGAAGCTTCAGTTTCTAAGGAACTCAAAATAACTCGTTCCTCAAGTCTTTCCGTTCTTCTTAAATTTTCAACAACTTGTGATATAGGTGTTCTATTCCATTCATATTTTTTAATTGAATTGTTTTCCGAGAAAGAAGAAGAATCAATCAAAATATCAGTTATTGGCAATGAATTTTTGTCAATATTGGCCTTTGAAACCGTATCCAAATTTCCAGACAATCCTTTTACCAATCCAATTGAATTATTTCCAAAAATAGCCAATGTATAAATGTCAGCAAGATCATAGTCATAATTAATGTATCCCCAATAGTTTGCATTGAATTCATTAGAAGTTGGATCAAAATAAATAGACCACTTATTCTTAAAGAATGAATGTGAACTAAAGGAGTAAATAATTTCAATTGGTTGTGTATTATTTAATGAAGAATGATTCTTGAAAGAAATTGTTTTTCCAGTAATCACAACATCATCATTGTCAAAAATCATTGAACCATTCTTAATTCTAACAATGAATTCGGGTTCATAATAAACAGGATAGAGATTACTGGCATTATAAGAAACAATTTCTTTTTGCACCTTATTTCCTAAACATCTATAATAATCTTTTCCTTCAATTAAAAGCTTATTGTAAATAAAATTAGCCGTATATGTTGATCCTTCTGATGGTTCATTGCCAGGTAATGACCAGTCAATTTTATTTCCTGTCAATTGGCAAGAAGGGGTGATTGAAGTATTTCCCTCTTCGAGATATGTTGTGGTATCTTGAACTTTCAAGAGTTTGATAATATTTCCAAATCCTTGAATACTGTCCTGTCCACCCGGAATACCCTTTGTTATCATAACATTTCTTTCAACAACAGGAATAACAATTTCAGGTGTTGATGATTTTGTCAAAGGTTGTTTATTTATACGATAAGTATCATTTTCAATATATTTGACTGGTTCCCCATAAACTTTCTGTGTCTGGAATTGTTTTGGGATATCAAATGTTCTTTGTGAAGATAGTTGATATTTCTTGCCATTCAGATAGTATTTACCGGGATTTAATGTAAGGGTATATTTATCCACTCCCTGAACCATAGAAACATCCAATCCTTCAACAATAAAATTGCCAGTAATATCCATGACAATTTCAGCAAGGTTGTCTGGCAAACTTTCAGGAGTTGGGACAACTACATTTGATTCCGTTTTGCCATTTTGTTCCTCAAGTAAATCAAAGATTTTAACGCCATCAAGGAATTTTAACAGTGTAATGACAATGTCATAATTTTGAGGATTGGCATTTCTGACTACTTGATATTCATAAGACAACCTATGAGCGCCGGGTCGATTGAAATTGAAATAATCAACTGATGAATCCAATAAATCAGGATCATCATTTTCAGTGATTATTTTTTCATTGATGCAAAGATCAACTGTTTCAAGTCCTTGACATTGAATATAAACAGATGATTCTGGCACATTATGAAAAATGCCTTCATAATAAATCTTACCTTGATAAATCTTAATCTTCTTTACATTTGTTTGAAGAGCTGGATTATCTTGAATTCTAAAATTGGTCAAATCTTGAATTTCTTCATTAAATAGCTCTCTATCCCAGATACCAACCTCAAAAATTTTTCCCATAAATGCATCATATCTTGTAATATCACCAAGAGAACCAATAAAGATTTTTGAATTGATCTGTGATGATACCAATGAAAAAGGCAATTCAATAGAATCAATCTTTTTATTGTCAAGATAAATTGTAGCTGTTTTAGCATTCTGAATGAATGTCAAATTATATTTCTTTGCAAAGTCAAAATTATTGTCAAACGTAAAAGATGGGAAAACTACTGTTAAATAATTCAATCCATTGGAAATCAATAATTGAAATTTATTTTCTTTTACAAAAAGACCCCATGAATTACTAAGATTTAAATCATTTCCATATCCAAACAAACTAAAATCTTTACTTAACAAAAGAGGGTTAAATTGCAATTTCAAACTGATACTGCAAGTTGTCGGAATCCAATTTGCAAAAACAGAAAATACTTTTGTTTCATCATCATCCATAAAAACATATTTGTCAATACCAGATAGTTTAATCAAATCAGCTTCATAATGTGAAGTATCTGATTGATATCTTGAATCATACACATACAATGGATTTCCTGTTAAACTTGCTAATTTCAAATACTTAGCCATGAAAGTTTTCCTCCACTACTTGGCAATTTGACAAATCATTTAAAAAAACCAAATCTTTTTTGATTGAAAATGAATTATTAAATAACCCATCAACAACCATTAATGGTTTCATATTAAGAGATTCGCCTACTTCTTTTAAAAGATCAATTGGAATAGATTGCAACAATTCTACATCAAAAGATGTTAGAGTTCTTCCAAAATCATTTGGAACAATTAAACCATGGCAACGTTTCTGACCTTTTAACTTCTTCTTAATTTTATCATAATAATCATTTGGAATCATTCTAATGATCGGATCATTAATCACTATAAATCACCCTCAAACAATTCGACCGTCGTGTTTACTGTATTCAGGATCAAAGAATTTTCATTAATCTTTTTGTCCACTTGATTTGAAATTCCCTTAATAATTTTTGTATTGTAATGATATATATCAGAGAATTCTTTTATTGCCATCAATGGAAAAAAGGAAAGATTTGTTATTTCTCTCGACTGTAATACTCTAGCAGGAAGGGCAATAATCTTTCGATAATGTTTTTCAAAATATTCTTTATCTGGATCAGCAAAATAGGGCGATTGATTTAAATTCGTTTTCATTCAATTCACCTCATAAAACAAAATAGAGAAAATGGAGAGGCCAACTTTATCAGCCTCTCCATTAATTTTACCAAACAAAAAATCTTAATCAATCATTTTTGCACTTACCATCAATCTACCACATTGTGGCCATGATTTAGAATTGTCCAAATTGGATTGAATTTCATTTTCCGTGGCACCATCAATTTTCATGTGAATCATCATCTTCAAGAATGAAGAATCAAAAACAGCTTCATCATCTTCTGGAACAACAGTTTCGGCAACTAATACAGGAGTTAAATCATTCAATCCTTCATCAGTAAATACCATTTGGCAATAAATATTTGGCAATGTTCCAAGAACTTCGAAGTCATCCGGTATTTTACCACTTGCACCTTGAACATCTGAACAAAGTGGCAAGTCTGTTGAAGGATAACTCATAAGAATTACACTATTTCCAAGATTATGGTTTGATGCAACTGTCACAAATTGATTTAAATCGGTCTGACCTCTGACACATCCAGTAAATGAATTTAATGTTTTGCCACTATAAGAAATAAATTCATTATTTATGATTAAGAATCCACTTTCAGGAAATTCTACCGTGGAATTAACAGGTAAAACATTATCAGTAGAAAGGACATTATTTGTTAATGTTGTCATGACTCCTGAATTATAAATCAAATGATAATCCCCATCAATAGTATTACTTCTGTAGATTTTGAAGTATGAACTATTTGGATCAAATTTGATGGACAAATCAACTTTATTATTTGACAATCCAGAAACTTGATATTTATTAGAGGCCAATGTTCTTCCGTCATTTAAAGTATGATAAACAATTGAATAATATTTATTACCTGTTAATGATCCAACACCTGAAATATTATGACTTAAAATTTCAGGATCAATTAATTTATTTTTCGTTTCACAATATACTTGATAAGCTTCCTTTTGATAATCTACCCACAACATTTCAGATTTCATTTGTGGCATTGATCTCCAAGAATATCCATTGTCAGGTGAATAATAAATATCAATGGTTGAAAGAGAAGGATCATTAAACTTATCAAGATAGGTATTGACATATTTATATTCACCAATCTTAGAACTTCTTGAAACATAAAAACCATCTTTTTCATATCTACCAAAAGATAGATACAATTTTGAATCTTTCAACATTGGTGAACCATATTTATTAGTTGATTCAAAAATTACCCTAAATTGAACATTTGAAACAGCCTCATCAAATTCAATGAGACTTTCGGGGATAAATTCAACCCAAGTTTGGCCAGCATTTGTTGAATATTCATATCTCAAATAAGCCAATCCATCGGTTGATTCTTCTCCTTGAATTCTTGCCAATATAAAATTAGCTTTTTGGCAAGTAGAATTAAGAACATCATTAAAAACAACCGTTGGGTAATAAAGATAACTACGATACATGGTAGAATTATTAAAATCAAATAATTCAATTTTTGGGTCAGTAGAAAAATCAGCGATATAAATTTGATGTGTCAAATCACTCTGAATGTCAGTTTGCCATGTATCACCATTCGGTGCTGCAATGAAAACGCCTCTGTCTGGTTCAGTGGTAATTATTTCATTTGTCTTAACGTTTTTCTCTCCAAGTTTAGCAACCCAATGTTTACATTCAATATCGTGAGAACCTAAAATCATAGCATATCTAGAATTGCCAACTAATGACATTGGTGTGGAGAATTTTTTATGGAACCATTTATCAGCAATATCAGAATAAGCATTTGAATTTAAAATATCCAAATATGAATATTCTTCATAATTTGGACTTGCCATATCAAAATACAATGGTAGTCCTTGATCACCAAGAGGTGAGAACATAACAAACATAGGATCAATATTGCCTGGACGATGGAAGCAAAGATCAACAGCCGATACAAAAATATTTGATTTAGATGGCAATTCAATCAATTTCTTTTGAATTGGGCTAAAGGTTCTTTCATCTTCCATATTGATGACAAACGTTTGCCCAATTGGTGTTGTTCCACCACATCCGCCGCCGTCTCTGTTGCCACTGTCACGACCCTGACACATACATGGATATCGAGTATTACAACTACAAGGTGTTCTAACATCACAACTACAAGGCGTTCGAGAATTACAACTACAATGTGTTCTTGAATTACATTCACAAACATTTCTAGAATGGCAACCACAAGCCAATTGTGTTTTACATTCACAGGCAATTATTGGTGTTCTGGTATTACAACTGCAAGAAGTTCTAGCATCACAACTACAAGAAGGTGGAACATACCCATTGCAACTACATGGTGTTCTACCATTACAACTACAATTCGTTCTACAAGAACAAATTTTAGTGCTAACTGTTTTTTGTTGTAATTCCCAATTTGTAATAGATTGATTATATGTCAATTCTTGGACTTGTTGTTTTAATCCTAATCCCCAAAAAGTTGTTTCTGTTTTACTACCTGGTGCCATCAATTCAACTTTTCTATTACCATATCTAATACCAGATGGAATAGTAAAAACAGCATTAAATTTGCCATCCGAATTAGCTTTAAAAGCACCATCCAATAATAGACTTGGTGTGCCAACTAAATTATCCGGGTCTTGCCTTAACTCACATCTAATACCATCAAAAAATAGTTCAATTAAATCTTGATTGTCTGGAAAATTTTCAGCCGATAGTTTGATTTCAATTTGTCTCAAATTCATTTCAGCTTCAATTGACTTGACAAAATCACCTAGATTCTGTGAAGTTTCAGAAGTTTTCTTTTCATACCATTTCACGACGGTTGTTTGATAATCTCCGGCAATAGTGGATGTTGATTGAGAACCTGCCCCAACTGTTCCATTATTAACTACAGGAACAATACTATTATTAAAAGCTGGTGCCGCACCGGCATTGGCCAAAGTATAATCAATTTTGGAAACAATTGATTGTTTTTCCAAAGATTCTTTATCCATAAACATATCACTATCTGGAGTGATTTTGACTTTTGGTTGTGCTTCCCAAGCGGCCCCTTCTGCTAATGACCTGTAATTACTGGCTAATGGCTGACTCTTCCAAAGAACATCTGTATAATCTTTAGAAATTAAAACCATTTTGTCAAATCTACCGGCTGTTGTTTTTGGATCATTCCAGTCTGGAGACAAAATAGTATCAGTCATTGTAAAATTCAAATTCAATAATTTCTTAGGAATATTTGGCACAAGAGTTCTTTTTTGATAATTTGAAGCTCCCAATTTAATTGACAAATAACCATCATCTATTTTTGAATCTGTTATGAATCCATCAGTATATACACCTTTTAAACTTGAAGCTGGTTCATTTAATTCAACCAATTTTTCCAAATCTGACAATTGAATATCATATTTTAGATTTTCAATTTCAGTCTTCATTGTTCTCAATTCACCCATAGAAACATTTAAAATTTTCTGGAGTTGAACAAAAGGTATCATACTATAATGTTTTGTATAAACATCTGCAATTAACAATTCTGTTGAAGAAATCATTAAATCTTTAATCTTTGAAGGTTGATATTTAGAATTAATTTTTCCATCTTTATCTACCGTAATATAATAATGTTGTGTAGGAACATAAGAATAATTAACAAAAATATTATATCCTTCAGCAAGATTAACATTCAGAATTTTTAAAACAGATTCTACTTGAGATTGCCAGTCTTGAGATTGACTTTTTGATTCATAAGCATAAATAATTTCAACCGAATCACCGGAAGTTGCATTGATTGGGGCATTCAATTGATATTCAACTAAATATGAATCTTTACTTGGCATTATTCCAGAATCTAAAAAGGTAATATTCTGACCATTGAGAACATACTGCAATCCTTCAAGATAAGGATTTAAATTAGATGACGAATAATATAGAATTCTGTTAATCGTCGCATCAATTGGAAATACTTCTGAAGCATTTGAACTCTTCTGAAAAGATTTTCGAATAATTTGATTATTTGTAAGATAAGGAATGGTTAATTTATTCTGATTAATCATATACTGATAATCATTTAATTTGGTTCCATTAACCTTAACAGATTTAACAATTAAATTGCCAACTTCATCATCCATTGGAATTGCAATTTGGCCATTGGCAGGCAATGTAGTTGCTAATGTTTTATCATTAACTGGCAATCCCAAGAATAATTCATAATCAACATTTTCTACACCATTGATTTTATTGTAAACATATTCTACTGTATATGTTGAACCAACAGCAGGTGCTTCTGGTGGGGCTATTAACCATTCAATAAAATTACCATTTTGCTTATAATGAACATTTTTTTCAAATGGACTACCAACATTTACATAAACCTTTTTAATATCTACAATGTTTAAATTAAAACCAATTGGGTCAAGATTTGAAGAACCTCTTGTAATAGAACCAGTGGCTAAAATAGGCAAATACAATGTATTGATTTTGATAGCCGGAGATTCTCTTAAAGTATAAATTGGATCAGAAATGGCTTTTGTCATATGTGTTTCACCAATGACATTATCAACCAATGATGACTTTTTAATAAACAAGTCTTGTGGCAATACATCAATACGGCGACCTTCAATATAAACTGTGCCACTCTCTAAAAAGAATCCAATTTTTTCATTGTCTAGACAAGGTTTATTAAACAAACGACACCCTGAAGCAATATAATTGCCAGATTCTTCATAGGTTCTTTGTTCTATTAAAGCCATAATGTCTGATTCATTTTGAACCTTTGTTTCTTTAGAAGGAGTTGCCTCATTCCTTTGAAATGTAATAACTCCATTATTCATGACCAAAACTTTTAGAGCATTTGTATCTGTTGTATTCTTTACATATTCAACCCATCTTTTAATTCTAAAAGCGCCTGGTTGATTATAATTGTCATACCCTTCTGTTGGATCATTCAAACTTTCATCTTCAATTTCGGTAATAATCTGTTCTTTCAATTCCAAAGAAAAAACTTCTTCACCAGACCCGACATAAGAAAGAGTTGTTGAATCAACAGTATAAAAATCAGCATCATAAAGAATTTTGGCACCACTAAAGGTAATCTGTTTCGTTTGAGAATTAAGATTTGAAAGAGTAGCACCACTAAGAATTTGATTACCACCAAATTGTTCACGAACAAAACTCTTCAATCTTTCATATTGATAAGACCCAAGTTCTGTTAATTCCCTTTGTTGAAGACTTCTGCCGGGATTAAAAAGAACATCTTGATATCCTTTTTGAGCACGATCTTGCTCAGCCTTATCATAAAATGGATATCCTTGTTTATTTAGCTTCATTTATTAACACCAACTTATTTTAGAATTCAAGAACAAAGGATAACATTTCACGTTGACTACTCGTTTTATAAACAGGTGGTCTAGTTTTCCAAGCTTCCAAAATACCAGAATCGAGAATTTCAGAAGGGTTATATGTTAATTGAGATGTTGAAACACCATCATTCAAAAGGATTCGTGAATATAATCCAATTTCACGATATGTAGTATTTGGAAATTCTGTTGATTCCAAAACTGTTTCAACATAAACCCATCTAGCATTGGCTCTTCGAATAGCATTATACAATGTATCTCCGGGAATTGCAGGATCAGGTTCAATAGGTGTCCATCTTACATTGTCAATAACAATTGTCCCATTAACAGGGTCAGGAATAACAAATAACATTCTATCAACTTTTTTAAATCCAATTAATTCATCTAATGTATCTTTATCAATTACTGGATTAGGCGGCTGATTTTCATTTGTCCACGGTGTTGTTTTCCCAATTGCAAACATGATTCTTGGCGTATCATTATAAAATGACCATGCCCTTGAAACGTGTGATTTATATGTGCTGACTGTTGGCGTAGTTGCCATTAGTTTCACTCCTTAGATCAATTCATAATTTTTTCTTCTGATAATTCCTGATGAATAATGTTTGTAATATTCATATTTTCGAGAACATCAGTTGATTTTTTAGGCAGGGAATTCATTTCATTAAATGTAATCGAGCTTAATTGTTCAAATGTATAATTTGAGGAAGCAAATATTTGTTTCCCCATACTACAATAATCTTTGAGAACCCAATGAATTCTATTGTAATCTTCCGGGTCTGCTTTATCACAATTGAACCAATTATTAACACCCAATAAACTTGCAACTTTATTTAAGAACAACCCTTTTAATTTACCTTTTGTTCTTACCTGAGCCTTTTGTAAAAAGTTTCTTTGAGTTGTCATCATATAATACTTTTTAGCTTTTTCAACTAAATAAGTTTTATTGTTCAATAATGAATCCTTATCATTAAGTTGAAAATCTTCCATCTCATGATTTATTGGATCAATTAAATTCAAAGAATATAATTCGTGCAGTTTAAATTGAGCACTCGTTGGTAATAATTGTTGACCCATAATTACAGAATCATGAATAGATAAATGTTCTGTTGCAAATAATCTTTTCCTTGAACTCAATTCTCCAGTATAATATCCAACATAGTAAGCATACAAATCTTCTGGAACATAACTAGATAGAATTAACTTTAGGTCAAAGGAACTACTGTCATGATAATATCCAAATCTGGTTTGCAAATGATTTTGACCATTGATAAATTCCTCAAAGATATTTCCCATTGATGGAATTTCAATATCATTATATCCTTCACATAATGGATTCAGATTAACCAAATTCCCACTAATAGAAGTAATTATTCCAACTGTTCCAATTGGTCTAACGGTTTCAATAATATCTCGGACAGTTGGAATATCAGCCGAAGTTTCAACAACAAATAAACCTCGGCTGTAATAATCTTCTGATGGCAATTTATAGATACCAGACAACTTACCTCTAACATTTAATATCCAAATGTATTTATGTGGTTCAATTAATTTAACAGCGTTATCATGAAAATATAGTTGATAGTAAAGTGAGTAAGGTGTTCCTTTTCTTTTGTATAATTGAACAATATTTTTTAGAAGACTTCTTTGAATAGATACACTTAACTTTTCATCCCAAACATATCCATAAAGAAATCCAAAATATGGCAACAATTCATCTCTAATTGCATCAATATCTTGAAGTGTTATGATTTCATTGATATATTCTTTTAACGGCTGTAATGTAGTTTCATCTACTGATTTCAAAAATTCTTGAAGTATCTTAACTTCCTCACCAGATGAATTAACATCAAACATGATATCCGTTAATTCTCGTGTATATTCAGGAAGTCTTTCATATAAATAATTATGATTTCTCATGGACATACACGACCTTTAAGCATTAACAATGTTTATATTAATTTTTCCACAATCCGCAATCTCATATTTATAAAGATTTAATGAATCAGATTCAACAATAAACTTTTCATATTCTCTAACATCTTCAACTAACGTTGGCGTTATAAATGCTGTATTATTTTCAACAGATTTGACATAATATTTAACATCTGGATTTGATTCTTTATATAGGACAGCTCCAACAACAAATCTTGGTGTATTTGTAAATGTCAATGAAACAGCACCTTTATTGTGGAAAAATTCAGTTCTTGAAAAAATATCCTTACTCATGACATACACTTTCGTGCCAGTAGGAACATCATACTTAATTTCTTCATCCAGATAATAACCATTGATAGTTTTAAATCGAATGGTATAATACTTATCAGGTTTATTTGCAAAATAAATTACTGTATCATTAAGATTGGCATAATCTGTTTCAAAAGCCACTGTCTTAGAACCTTCATTAATATCATTCTTAACTGTTAAAACTGGATAAATATTATTTCCATATTCAAAATCATAATTCATGTCATATTTCATCGTAATCGAAGAACCTTGAATCTTATCAATTTTATTTTGACAGATGGTTTCCCCTTGATTGTTCAAAATTACAACTTCCATATTGGGTTTAAGAATTGACATTGAATCAATGACTTGAATCGTCTTCTTTTCTGTTCTACCAACTTTCAATGATTTTGCAATATATGTATATTTTTTTGGTTCAATTACAAGATTATCAGCAAATGCTACACCCTCGACATTCCCAATAATTCTATACAAATCTATTGCCGTCACATCATTGCCAAAATCCCTATTTTTCCAATTTAGATAATTGAACAACTCAGCTTTTAACCTTGTTTGAACAATATGAGCATTTACATTATCTCTTTTACTAATAGTTATGTCAAGATTGATTGGAACATATTCTGGTTGTATAAATTGAATATCAGTAGTCAGAAGCCTTCTATTTTCCAATACTTCTAAAATATGATTCTTAAAAGCATCATCAATATATCCGCCTTCAGTTGGAATGATTCCAATTTTAACACCATAAATACCAATTTCATCCATATCATATCTGTCAAGGACAATCAACTTTTCAATCCCCGGTTCAGCTCTTAAAGTATCTTTAAAATCCTGTTTCGTCACTGTTCTCCACTGTGTTCTAAAAATACTTGGTGCATTTCTACGAATTTCATTAACTGTTTCTTCTCTATCTCCACCAATTGCCGCATTTGGATTCGTAATAGTAAAATTGACTTTTCTTCCATCAGTATCATAAATTGGATCAACAATTTTATTTATGGAATAAGCAGAAGTATTTGAATTTTCTCCAAGATTAACATTATAAAGAACTTCAATTTCAGAATCTTTTAATGGATTCATCCCATAAATACCATCACCAAAAATGATTTTAGCTCTAAAGTCTTTATCATTCTCAATTGTATAAACCATTTCTGGGCCTATCATATCAAGATATTCAGAATATTCCCATGGGGAATCATTTACTTTTACGGATTCAACAAAAGAAACTGGATAATAATTTGTTTGATAAGGATACCTAGCAATTCCATTGGCAATAAATGTGTCAGAAATAATTGTTCCCGCAACAACATCAACTTCAATTTGTGATTGACCACTCGGCAATATGTAATCTTTCTCAATATAAAACATTTTACCATCTTGTGTTGACAGTTTAGTATATTTAGGAATGGCAATATTGTTTCTATTTGGATTATCAAAAGGAATTGTTAATAGACAAGTTGTTCGAGCTGGTGCTGGTGGTCTAGACATATATCCGATATTTCGAGCAAGATTATAAACACCATATCTTGTTCTAGCAGTTGGCATATAAACTTCATTAACATTTCTATTAATAAGATAAACTAATTGGGCTGCTTCATACGAAAAGACTTCAGCTAACTCAATACCAAAGTTTGAAGTTAAAAAATCTTGCCATTTATTTGGCAATCGACTTTTAACACGTGCAATTAATACTTCCATTATCTCTTCAAAATCAGAAGGGACTAATTGCAACTCCTTAAATTCCTGAACATTTTCTTGATTGGAAAATGGGACTGTCATATTTTATCTCACCACTTACCTTATCTTATCATAAGACTGACTATATCTCTTGCATTATCAAACTTATTTAGATATTTTATTGTAATTACTACTTCATGTTGATCTGGATATTGTTGTATATCAATAAATTCAACAATGACTCTTGGTTCCCATCTTTTAATAGCTTCTTTACAAATATAATGAATATCGCCAACTAAAACAGAATCATTTGGTTCAAATACAAGGCTTTTTAATTTACATCCAAATTCAGGCTGCATAACTCTTTCACCTGGAACAGTCATCAATATTCTTCGAATAGATTGTTTAATGACCTCACTTGGCGATTTTGTATCATGAACACTGGCATAATTCTGTCCGTCTGGTGGTAATATTCCATTGACGGGGCCAATTGGCCCCGCCACTGATTGATCTATAGGCCACATGTAATTATAAGGATAGCTCATTTTTATCACCCAAGTTAATTTCTTCCAAAAATTAATGCCATGACAATCATATCTTTGAGAGACGTCGAAGACCCTGAATCTGGCGTTGGCGTAGTATCATCGTCATCATTGTCCGAATCATCATCGCCAGAATCACTATCTTCAATGAGTTGTGTCAATCCCTCTTGACGATAAATTTTGTATTTATCTCCCTTATAAAGCATATCACCTGTATTTTGATCATTATTATCTATTCCTAATTCTGAATCACCATTTTCATAACGATCAACTCTTTTAACTAAACTTCTCATTATGTCTTTTGTATCATCATCAATTTCAACTGTTTTTAATTGTGCAGTATATTTTTTACAGAGTTCAGGAGTAAGATCGGGAATTAAATCAGGATTTAATATTTCATCCTTTTTAAATAATCCCTCATTCTTATATTTAATGGTTTCATTCATTGCCTGAACAATCAAGGTTCCGTATTTTGGAGAAATGCTTAATTTTGAAGCAAAGAATTGTAATGGGAAACCACCTTGTGCAATTTGTTGACTTGCATCTGATGCCGTATCAACAGAACTTGAAACAAAATCACCTTCAAATCCAGGAATTGATAATCCACCAGATGATTTATTTCCCATATCTAACATACCATTAAACATGCCACCCAATTCTAATGGCACTTCTTTTTCTCCGTTTAATGCTTTCTGTAATATGCCATCCATTTCAGGAGCGCATGCTCCAGCATCAATCATATTTTTTACTAATTCTTGAGATTTATCTGCAATTCCTTTTGGAATTTCTGGTGCATTTGGATATCCCCATCCAGAGGATACGCCACCAGCCGGTCAACCGCCACCAGTATTGGGCAAGACTTGCCCCGGTGAACCCCCTCACCCACCTGTAAATTTAATAGGTTTAGGCATTTCGGTTTTACAGCTTGGTGTGCTTTTTGGGCCCCCTCAAGTCTTGGCCTTAAATGGTTCAGCAGAAGACGTTGGAATATCCAATTTCTGACAAATTTGTTTTATGAGATTCCATTGAGCTTTTGTATTTGGATCACGTTGTCTAATTTGTTCTGGAGATTCCATTGCAATTGATCCATCTTGTTTAATAGTGGCATGTGCTCCTGAAGCATGAACAATTTCGATTTCTCTTTCAGACATACCAAAATAAGAACTATTCCCACCTGATTTGATTGTAATACTTTTTTCTTCATCATCAAAACAAATATATCCAGCTTTTGTTTTAAGAACTTTTCTTTTTGGATATTTACTCATCGCTTCACCAGGCGGTTTTGGCGTTCCATAAGTTTCAAATTGAGAATAATTACACCCTATCCAAACAGGTTTATTAGAATCTCCCCCAATAAAGAGAACATTAACAGTGGCTTCCTTTTCAGGAACAAAAAAGAATCCAACATCATCAGAACCACCATAAGGAAAATTTGGATCAGCCCAAGGTAATTTATCTGTTGGTATTTCTGATTCTTCACCAAATATGGAAGGCACTCTTACTTTCAATCTTCCTATTTTAAGAGGGTCTTCGTTGTCTTCTACTTTCCCAACGTAGACACCATAAAAATTTGGCAATTATATCACCTACCTTTTGCTTGATTGTAGAAATGCTTTAATGTGTAATGGTTTTATAAAATCTACTTCTTCATTTGTTAATTGAAGATAACATTTATCATTTCTTAAATAATATGGTCTTTCAAAATTGTCTTTCAAATAGATAATGACATATTGTTCAATCCATTCACCATCATCTTCTACAATTTTAAAAACAACACCATCTTTAATACCATTTTCATAAATATGGCCTGTAAATCTGCCAATTTCAATCCCATCTTCAAAAACGGGATGATTAACAAATTTTTGATATTTCATTTTCAATCATCCTTTAATCTGGACATGGTGTTTTATATTGTTTCTTTTCATAAGTATCTTCATATTCTTCATACTTTTTATTCAAATCATTTTGAAGATTTGGATTATCTTTTGTATATGAAGGGTCTAAATCATCTGGCCTATCAATCGGATTACCATCAAAATCAGTACATTGTCCTGTTTGAACATCATAAACACATGGGGGCGTTGTGCCACCTTCACACATTTTCATGACATTTCCAGATGAATCCGTTTGGTATCCATCCAAAATATTATTCCCTTTGGCAGTCTTTTTATCTGAAACACAACCACTAAAATTGTAATCTGTGCCTTTCAATGGAACATTTGATGCCATAGAAGTATAAGTATGACCTTGTTTACTTTTAATTGGCTTTTTGAATTTTTGTTCAGTTCCATTCATTTCTTTTCTTCTCTTTTCCTCACACTCTTTCTTTTTATCTTCTTCTGACTTTTCTTTTGGTTCTTCTTTTGGTTTCTCTGGCTCCTTCGGTTTTTCTGGTTCTTTTGGTTTAGAAGATGTATTTGATTGTTCTTTGTCTAATGGTTTGCCTTCTGGAGTTTTCATTCCTTTAAAATCAACATCAGATGATAATGTCAATCTTGTCATTGGAAAAAATGGTTGCATTGGGTCTAGTCCAATTCTATGACAAACTTCAATTACATAATAAAGACCATCCAACAATTTTTCTTTTTCATAATCTTTATCAGTATTGATAATCTCAATACAAGACAATGGTGTAATTTCAGTATCAAGATAAATGTCAACTTGAATGATTCTTGAAAATCTATGAACAGCTTTCCTCAATGAAGTAGCAAATGTTTCCATCATTTCTTGTTTTTCAATTGGAATCTGAATAATCTTTTTTGATTTGGTATCATGCATTTGACCAGGCACTTTATCAATTTGATAGGCTTGAGTAATCATCTTTTTAGGATTCTTTTCATCAAAATCTCTAAAGCCAGGCCCAACTATCTTTAGATTATCCAGACTTCCAAATTTTTCAATTAATGATTTTATTGTTTGTGATCGTTTATTGTCTACAATTGTTGGATTATTACCAACAAATATTTTTGTCGGATTCTTTTTTGATTCATCAATTGGTTTAAAGAATCCTTCTTCATTATAACAATAAAAAGCAAATCCAACATTGCCAGAACCATCTTTAGCATAAGGCAACATTCGACGAATAAAAGTATAATCAGTTTCCCTTGTTTGATTCCAATCATATTCACCAACAGTAGATGTTATTTGTGGCTTACCACCATTTTCAGAAATGATTTTTGAAATATTGTCAGATATTTTGCCAGGATATGATTTATACTTTTCATTAATAGACATTTTATAAAAAACTTTATCCAAACATTGTAGTTCAACTAAATAATGATTTCCACCCTTTATAGCATCGGATTCAGGATTTTGACCATAAGCGGTATTTAAATGAACCTGCCTTGGTGTAATTCGATAATTCATAACAATAAATTTCCAAGGGCCTGAAAACATTTTCTTATTATCTCCACATCTGAACAATTCAGGCAAACAATTTATTTCAACCTTTCTTTGTTCAATAGGAAGTTTTTCAATGTCAGAAAATTTTTCAAGATAACTTTCATGAATATAACAGGCAATCGTGGCATAGACAGAAGGGGAATATTGGGTTAATGAATACTTAAATTCAGCAACCTTTGTTTCATCCCCTTCATTTGTCTTATACCATGAAAATTCAATAAATGTTTGAAACTTTTTCAATAGTAAATCTGATGTTTGTGCCATTTAAAATCTTCCTTTAATTGTTGTTTGTATATCTTAAAACTTGCAACAACAAATATTGTGATGGTAAAATTCTTAAAAGTTGACCTTCAAACATTTCGAATGGGTCAATGTTATTAACTTCTGCAATCACCCACCACAATTCAGGAGTGGCATAATATTGCCATGATATTAAATCTAATCTATTAATATCAGCCTTTAAAACAATATGAGCTTTTTCTCCATTGACATATTCTGGCACAAATAATGATTTCTGAAACATATTTATTTTAGTTTCAAATTTATATCGTTTACAATAAGACGAAAGATGATGTTTAGATTCGTCTCTTGAATGTTCTAATTCATCAACAATAATTAAAGGTTTTGGATTTATGTCTTTACTCCACATTATTCCCCAAGTCCTTTTCTAAATAATTCAGATGATCTTTTTAAAATATTATTTGATTGTGATTCAACCAAAGTTGCTTTTGTTTCGATCTTACTGGCATTTCTTTTTATGGTGTCAGCAATTTGTTGACAAACAAATTTTTCTTCTTTATTTGAAGCGATTTGTTCTTTTGAATTTTCCAAAATGGTCGAAATTCCTTTAAGTGCTGATACGATTTGTTTTGTATCTTTTGCAACAGAACCATTCATTAAAGATGACACGATACCATTTTTAATAACAGCTCCAGGAGCCAATCCTTTATTTTCTTGAACTTTTTCACAAGTTTGACCAATAATAGAACCTACTTTATCAAGAGTATTAACAGAACTATTTGATGCAGCTAATGTTCCTCCCAATAATCTTTTGACTTCTGAAGGATTTACAGGCGATTTTCCATCTTTAATATTGTCAATCAGTCCAACAACATTTTCTAATCCACCATTTAATGAATTAATAATAGATGATGTTGGTGTTGATTTTAATAAAGTATTATTGCTCAAATCTTTTAAAACTCCTGAAACTTTTGATAAGTCTTGTCTCATTTGAAGAGTATTTTTTAACATTGTAGCATTATCAGATGAGAGATTTAATAATTTTGGCAGACTGCCCGAAGACTGCAAATTGGATGTAAATTTATCCAAACCTCCCAAATTATTAATTTTTGAATCTAAATTTCCCATAATATTTTTTAAAACATCCCCAGAATTACCAAATGAACTTATTTGTCCAAGTGAACCAATTCCTAAATTTCCACTAAAATTATTTAATGTTGACGGCAATAAATTTCCAAGACCATTACTCATATTCATTAAATTTGGCAAATTTCCCTGAATAGAAGATATTGATGACATGTCCATATTCATCATACCATTCAACAGGCCACCACCTTGAACAGCATTTGCAAAATCCCACGTTGTAGCCATACCACCATTCAGAATGTCATTGACACCACCAAAGATTTTTGAAAATGGGTCATTCCCAGCTCCAAAGGGGTTAGAATCATCCCCTCCAAAAATAGAACCCACACCACTTCCATCAAGGCCTCCACCAATTTCAGGAATTCCTTCAATATTATCACCTATGCCAGTCATTCCACTCAAGGCACCACCAATTCCAGTATTACCAAAATTGGCATCACCAGGCAACATATTTGGATTCATCGCTGTTGGGCCCATATTTCCATCAGTTGGCAATCCCATTGTTGGAGCAGCTTTTCCTAAAGTTGAACCAACCTTATCAGATGGTGTTCCAAGTTTTTTATCGTCTGGTGCATTTGATTGGCCACTTCCACCACCACTATTTGATGATCCACCAGAGTGGGATTCTTTTTCATCACCAAATAATATCCATGGTTTTCCTTTCAGTGTTAATTCTTCCGTCAAAGCGTCCCACATATACATAAAGAGATTTACAAATTTTAATTTTCCTCTAATTATCATTGGGAAAGCATCATCATTTAAATTGATGCCTGATGTGCCTGGATTTAATGAACGCCATCCATCATCAAATTGTAAATCAACACTTGCAAGATTACCTTTCATTTTTCTATAAAGATTGCCAACACTCAATGTTAAAGATGGTGGATACATAAAACCAATTAATCCGGGATAAATCAATCCTTGTAATAAACCTAAACCTTCTTTTATCCTTGATGGTGTCATTGATTTATTTTGCCAAATAACAAATGGAACATCAATAGATTTCATTAGGGAACCCATACTATAATCTTCGGTCATAAATCTACGAATTGATTCCCCACTCATACCACTAATACCAACACTTTCTAATGCCCGTGTTCCTTTATTAACAGAATCATCATTTGTCATATATTCAACTGCTTGTGTCACTGTTGTAGAATCGGATTTTCTTGCCCAAGAAACAGAAACACTATCACTCATAGTTTGTGATGAGTCCAATGGTAATTCAATTTTACAACCATCCAAACCTGTTGAAGTAAAAGCACTGAATAAAGATGTTTGAAAATTCATCGTTATGGTTTGATTAACACTAATGGTAATCTTAGCAAAATTACCAAAATTGTTTGATGTTGGGTCTTCAAAAATAAATTGATTCCATGAACCCCCACCACCAGAAGCCTGAGCTTCTGATGATGGAGATTGTTTATTTTGATTTTGTTGTTCTGGTTTAGCTGCAATTGGTTCTGGTTTCTTAGGACTTGTTTTATTTGTTGACCCAGCAACATCTTTTGTTCTAGGGTTTTCTGGTTGTTTAACAATTGGGGTAGTTGGCATATCTCTGTCTTTTTCATTATAGCCCATTTAATCTCACTCCTTAAATGACAGACTTGATGCCACCAGATGAAATATTTAATCCAAAATAATAGTCTAAAACATAAATTGGAATTAAATTCATATCTGTTGGAGATGACATATTTACAGCACTTGTTGATGGTGTTGTATTCTTTGTTGTTGGCACTTCTGTCGTTTCTTTTTTTGGCATTGATTGTTTAACACCACTAGAAACAGCTTGTGCCAATTCTTCCTTAAATTTTTTCTCTTGTTCAAATTGAGAACTCAATAATTGTTTCATATCGCCCTGTGGAGGTGTTTGTGAAAGAGGAATTGATGATAAAATTTCACGAATCGAATTTGTATTCATTCCTTTTTCACTAATTATTCTTTGAGCTATAGAATCCATTGGATTTAATACCATGCCAGAAGATGTTTCCAATCCTTCTACAATTTTTGTTAAATCTAATGATTCAGCTTTTGGAACAGCATTCGTTTCCATTGTTGGCATCATTGATCCAGCAGGAAGATTTTTTAATACTTCATACATCTTTGTTCTTCTCTTGAAATATTCTGTTTCTGTTCCTCTTGTGGCTTCATAAAGATTTTCTAATGTCAACCCGCCAGGCATTCTACGAGCTTTATTGATAAATTGAATTGCACCCTTTGTGCCACCTTCTTTACCATGACCATATTGATTAGCAAGGTCTGCATAAAAGGCAAGTGCCTTTTCATCAGTAATGCCACGTCTTTGACCTGTTTGAATATAACCAGCAAAATCTTCTCTGGCCTTTGCATCCATAATAGCTTGAGCTTTTGTATTATCTTTCATATATGAATTAAATGCTTGAGCTTCAGCCGTAGTAAAAGAACGTTTTCCACTAGCCCATAATTGTTCATTTGCTAAAGAGGCAGCAACCTGTGGCAACATTTGATCAAATTTAGCCCTATCAGCTTCCCTAACACGTAAAAGAATGTCTCTAGCCCTTCCACTGTTCCATTGCAATTTACCAATAGAAGCACCTTTACCATTATCATTTTTATTAACAGAACCATACCAACCTTCATTAGCGATGACAGCACCCAAAGCAGAACCATCTCCAACATTGACATTGCCAGTAGGAACAGTGCTGATTTGGCTACTATTTGGCCCACCAACAGCAACATTGATATTTGGTGCACCAAGTAAAGATGGTAAGTTTTCTTCATTCCATTTTTGAGACTCATATTGTAATTGTAAATCTTCTTGTTGATTCTTAATCATGATATTTAATAATTCTTCCATATGAGTATCATGTGTATAAATTGAATTCTTTTCTGTAGCATGATACAATAAATCAGCCATATTTTCTTCTGTAGCTTTAGAAATGTCTAATTGTTTTACACCTTGTTCATTTATCAAATTTCCAAGTTCGTCTACTTTAAGACCCGTTGATTGTTCTGTCCATCTTGTTTCTTTATCACCTTTGCCAAGATTGACTTCATAGGCTTCCATTCTAAATATTTCATTATTTCTTTTTATAAATCGTTGATCACCAATGCCAAAAGCTTTACCTTCTTCAGCATCTCTGAGATTATATGTTCCATCTTTCCCTTGTTTAGCTTGTAGAGTTGTTTTTGTAATTTGTTCTTCAGCTTTTAAATTATTCATTTCACCAGTAAACCAATTTGTAATCCAATTGAAAGCATTAACTATCCAATCAAAAAGGCCTGTTATAACACCGACGGTTGAATCCCAAGCACTTTTAATACTTGTAATAAATGAATTCCATTCAGGGCCAAAACCCAACCATCCTGCAATTGTTTCCAACCAGCTACCGACCTTATTAAATATAAATGAAATAGCACCAGAAAAAGCATCCCACATCTTTTTAATGTTATTGCCCATTTTTTCAATCATTTCAGTAAAAGATATCTTACCAGCAAAGAAATCCAAGACATTACCAAAAATACCAAAGAATCCTGCAATAAAATCATAAACTCTTTTGAATCCATTGTAAATTTCTTCTGGTGAAATTAATCCAATCAAAAGACCGGATATAGCACTACAAACACCAGAAGTTATTTTATCAAACATTGTCAAATTTTCTTTTGATTTCCCTATCAATTCAGCAGCTTTATCATCTGAAAATCCAGTAAAGAAATCCATCAATCCCATAATAACAGTAATTGGCCAAGCAATAACCTTAAAGACGGCTCCACCAAATCTAGCAAATGTTTTGAAAACTTTACCAAATAATCCTACACCACCACTAAAAATTTTACCAATTCCACCAATGAGTTTAAAAATGCCATTACCTAATCCTTTAAAAATTTTAAAGACTGGCCCAAATAATCCTTTAACAATTTCCATAATCTTTCCAACAAAAGGAAATTTATCTGCCAATTTAAAATTCTTAATAACTTTGGCAACATCATCAAACTTATCCATAAATGTAATTCCAATATTCTTAAAGAAACCAATTATCTTTTGACCCCATTCTGTTCCTTTAAGAATCTCAACAGTTGAAATAAAAATGTTTTTAATTATTTTAAATGGCCACAGAAATAAATCTACAATTCCCATTCCTTTAAGAATCATTCCCATTGTTCTAATATATTTGATGGCACCTAAAGCAAATCCCCATATGGCTCCAGCAATAGCAGCAATTGCCAACATAAAAGGATTATCTAATAAACTAGCAAGAAATCCTTTTTCCTTTTTCCTTCCTTGATCTTCCATTTGTTTCCACAACCAGAAAATTGACATACCGACTTCTGTTTTTCTTAATACGAATTGTTCACTTAATGATTTTGGAGTAGCATTTGTTAATCCAGGCTTTTCAATTCCATCTTTCTTTCCACCAAAACCAAATAATTTTCCAATACTCTTAATACCATTTGAAAGACTGCTTCCAAATTTAAGAAACATTCCTGAAAATATTTGAACACTTGTTCCTATTTTTTGAAAGATTCCACCAATGGATTTTGAAATATCAATAAACATTCTAACGCCAGGAATTGCCATGGCAAGATTCTTTGTTCCACGAACCAATGCATTCATACTATTTGAAACAGCAGTATCAAAAGATTCAATGGCATTCTTTTTCATGTTGTTCAAATTCTTGCCAAGTTTTCCGACAGAATTCGTAATCATATCAATACTAGAACCAATTGATTTTGGCATGTTCTTAAAAGAATTGGAAGTTTGTTCAACACTTTGAATTAATTGATTCTGAGCTTTTCCAAGAGAAGCCACTGCAGAAGCCAATTGTGGAGCTCCTTTTTTAGAAATGGAAAATAATTCATCCATCGTTTCTAAAAGAAGTTCCATTTGTTCAATTGATTCTTCGTATGTTTTATTCGTTTCAATTCCTAATTTTTTAAACTTTTTAACCAAATCTTTGGTCAATGTTTTTTCAATAAATGACAATAATTTGGAAGTATCAACATCTTTTCCAATCTTTTCATTTTCATTACCTTTTTTGCCACCAACCTTGTATTGCAAAGGCTCTTTCTTTTTATTTCCCATCATAGATTGAAGAAGTTCCAAATCTTCCTTACGAATATTTTTCTTATCCATTTAAACCCCTCTTTTATGACATGAGGATATTATCTATGTTAATTTCTTGAAGATAAAAAAATAGAGCCTATTTTCAGGCTCTATTTTATAAATCAACATCTTCAATATTTTGACCACCTGATTTATCCAACATTCTTTTCAATTCTTCAATATAATATCTTCGATCTTGTGGTGTCATTGAATAGATGTGAAAAGCATCAAAATGACCAAACTTTGAAAGAAACAATATTTCTGATCTTATTGAATTAGCAATTGAAGTTGGTTCATAAGGTGTTAAGAAACTATAAAATATTTTTAATAATTTTGCATTATCTGGGCTTTCTAAAATTCGGGCGAAAAAAGTCTGGGGAAATCACTGGAAACTGTTCATAAACAGTTTCACACATTGGACACGTCTTCATAACAGGTTCAAGCAATCCATGATCATACTTGGCATATTCTTCATCAATCATCATAGTATCAGCTGCTTGCATACGAGAATAAATATCAATCATCAATTCTGAATCTTCTTCATTTGTCAGAACCGTAGAATCTGGCAAAACCATTTCTTGAGTGCAAAGAACCTTCTGGTAAATTGTTGGCGATATTTTGACACCCTTTTTCTTTTTCTCGGAATAGTTTCTCTTGGATGCATCCACCAAATCTTTGACCCTTGGATATCTAAAAATGACCCTGACGCCAGAATTTGGCATGGTCAATTCAAATGGTTCAATAATATCATCTTCAAGATAAACAGTTCCAAAATCGGGAATATTTACCCTATCATTATATTCTTCACCACAATTAGGACATTCGGCTTTAATCTCATAAGTAGGGCCAAATGTTCTAGCACGAAGCCAATAAATAAGATAAAACAAATCAGAAATTGTCAAATCCATAGGATCAAATTGTTCTGCCGTGACGGAAGCAATTATTTCAGCCCAAATATTATAGAAATTAGTTGAGTTAATTCTTTCCATATTTCTTTCTTCTTTTGTAGAAAGAGGTCTTATGTGAATCACACCTTTTTCCAATCCCGTTGGAATATTGTTATATGTCATTTCTTTATAAAACTTGCCTTTACTTGGCAATTCCAATTCTTCTTTTGGACAAGTCAAGAAATTCAAATCTACAACTTTCTTCATTTATTTATCACCCTTTAAAAAAGTTTAAGCCGTATAGTTGCCTCTCGGCTTTCCATACGGCTTAATTTATACGATCAATTATTTCTTTTCAGAAGCCTTCGTTGAAGCATTTCCAATAGAACCACCAGAAGCACCACAAACAGTGCAATGAAATTCTTTTACTCCATCATTAAAAACTCTCATATTCTTTCCATACTTATCATCTTGATACTGACTCTTACATGTTCCATTTTCAGCATTCTTACACTTTTGAATTACTGCCATTTCATATCATACCTTTCTTATTTACTGAATTCATCTATTTTTGGCATTGATACTCTCATCCTAAAGGAATGAGATTCTTGAAAAGTTTGGTTTCGTTTACGAAACCCTTATTTTCAATGGGTATACCAAAATACCCTTTATCTGGTCAGGCGTTAAGCCAATTCCAGTTGCTTTATTAGGATGTGAATTAATTATTATTTGATATTTATTAAATTTGTGTGTTTGAAACCCTGTCGTTTGACAGTCTGAATATCAAATAATTAACTCACTTTCATCTACCACCTAAAGATGGTAGTTTTCCCGTTCGCTAAAATTATAATTTTCTTTAAGATAGAAAATTTTAGCAACATCAGTAAAGGTTTCTTCCTCAATTTCACATATTAATTTCTTATTTCTAAACTCTTTTTAGATTAGACATATTGACGAATAACACAGCCACCACAGGCATTATAACACTTTTCATGTTCACATTGTTTATTGACATAAGAAAAGATATGAGGTGCCGTTATTTCAACCTGTTCAAAAATTCGGGTTGCCAATTCTTGAATCTCCCACTGAGCATGTTTACACATCCGAAGTTTAAAAAAATGAAATAACTCCCTAATATTCATCGTCATAATCAATTGAGTGGTGCAAGCATTCGGGAGAACCATTCTAGCATCCTCCTTTGGAATACCAGAATCAACTAACTGATTATAGGTTTCCCAAATCAATTCCATCAAACCATCATATTCTGACAATGCTTCTGGATGATTCATAATGGAATCAGGAGTGATATAATCAGGTTCTGATAGTTTACAATACCGTTGACTCTGAACAGAAAAACTGGCTATTCTATGTCTTGTCAGTTGTGCCAAGAGTGCTCTACTGACACCACTAATGGCAAAATTGAAAGAGACATGTTCATAAATTGACATGTGCCTATCATTCAATGTTCTATCAATTAATTTGGCTCTCTTTTCAGAAGTAAGATTCTCAAAGATTTGTCCAATCTCAATTGGATTATAACAAACATTCGCCGCACCAGCAACCAAATCAGTGATATCCATTGAAAGATCAGCTTCAATAATATCTTCTATCTCATCATAAATCACAGGCATTGTCATTCCAATAATAACAACTTTCATTTAATCAATCTCCCTCTTTAGTGGTGTTGCAACTTTGAGAATATAGTTTGTTTGCATTGCACTTTGATCATTAAATCATTCTTCCTCCGATACGATAAGACTTCATCCGTCTTTGACCAATTCACAATTGACCGCCAACAAAATATCAAAAAGATTATATTTCTCAAACAATTATGCAGTCGAATCGATATTTCTTTAGCATTTTTAAAATATATTTCACCTTTTAGTGTTTGCAATTCTTGAGAAATTGAATCAAGATATTTTGCACGATATTTTTCATTATATGTTCATCCATAAGAAAGGCTTCTGGTTTAATCATTTCGTCCTTTCAGTTAGTTGTTCCTCTATCTTTATACGACATTTATTTAACGCGCCAGGAATATGTTCCAAGTACCTTTGGTTTTTCTCTTGCATAGTTTCAATAAAATCATTATTCTGCATAATACTATACATTACAGAAGTCATCCAGTCACTACATGTGAGAGCCCAATCAATAGATATGTTAGGCGGTATATTAAACATTAATGCATAATCTGTGCAACATGGATACATATTATATGCCGTATACTGCATCTTATACACCCGATCAAATATGGTATATTCTCCGTGTTCACCAAACATCCTATCAGACGCTCGTCTATACATATTTATCTGTTCTCTATACATATCATATCTAAGATTAACTATTCTTAAAGCAGATTTATGCTTTGGTGAATCTATTGGTATGATTCCCTGCTTTAATAATGAATGTACATCAACAAGTGTTTGCAGTCTATCAATTTCTAATTTCGTTAAACCGTCATTATATAACACGTCGATATCATCACTGATCGTTATGTCCTCACTTTCTACTTCGCCCTTATCATTCCATTGATATGCATTTCCAATAACTGAAAATACATGAGATAAAACATCTTCCGGTGTTTGGAATAACGATGGATATGAGAACAATCCATGTAATACAATTGTTTTAACTGATGACATCTGAATTATCACTCCATTTATCTGTGTGAGATTTAATTTTAACTTCAAAGAATTCTTTTTTTAATCCCCTATTTTGTTCAAATTTAGCTCGAATACCTTTTTCCATTATACGATCTTTTATTAAATCCCAATCTTTTCTTAATTTAATATATCTTCCTAGTTGTTTAGCTTCACTAGGAGAAGAGGAATTTCTAACTAATTCATGATCTTCTTCGTTTGTAGGGTATCTGATGGACAATTTAAAATGTCAAACATAAATCTATTTAATTCTTCAATTAAATCAAAATTTAACATTATATTCAATACTTCTATTTAAAAATGAACAACATCGGGAATCCCAAGTTGTTCCCTATCTTCTTTTGGAAGATACTTCCCAAAAGAAATCATTCCCTTGACTTCATCATAAATGACCTGATATATCATTTCATTATAAGAATAAACAGTTTTTACATGTCCCGTCTTTGAACACTTCCTAGAAAAGAAAATTTCAATGTTTTGATTCTTCATTTTTATCCATCCTTTCAATTGTTTGATTCATAATTTTAAAAATCATTGGATTTGGCAAATAGAGATTGTCGAATCTCGAACCATCTTTATGATACCACAAGGACAATGCCTTGGCAACAGCAGCTGATCTAGAAATTCCGGCATCACAATGAATTAAAATAATTGATTTGTCCTTGAATTTCAGAACAAAGGAAACAATTCTCTCGGCTATCTCCCATCCAAAAAAGACGGGTCTTCTACCCATCCTCTCCAAATAAAAGGAAATAACCTGCTCTAAATTGTCCTTCTCTTTAAGATCATCAAACTAGAGATGTAGAACTGGCACACCATCCAGATTCTTGAAACTTGCCATCGGATCACCGGGAGTTGTTATTGAAATAATCAAAAGTGATTCAAGATCATCCTTTGATAGTTTATTAAAATCAATATTTTCAATTACCATTCTTGGCATAATTTTTATAAATTTCTTCATCATATTCACTTTCTTTTGAAATTTATTATATTTAAAATTAACTTAGATAAAATAAGGGATTTGAATTTCGGATACCCAATTGGGCATGGGGTGGATGAAATGAAAAATAATGTTTGATCTATATTTTTCCTATACTTTAACGAAATCATTAAAGAATAACGTGCTCAATAAAAATAAGGATTTTGAATTTTGATACTCCTAACTCTCCCACCCGGAGCATTTCGACGTCAAAAAACTTTTTACCATATTTTTATTAGAACCCATTTTAAATACAATGATAAAAAGAAAACCCGTAGGACGGACACAATCCTACGGGAATAAAAGGGAAACGTATATACAAAAAGGTCTGGCCATTTTAAAACCTTTTGGATTGTTTATGTTCTCCCTTGCCCTGCCTCGTCGGCCAGAACTATCAGGACATGAATGAAAAGATTGATACTCTCATCCTAAAGGAATGAGATTCTTAAAAAGTTTGGTTTCTTTAGGAAACCCTTATTTTTAATGGGAACACCAAAATGCCCTTTATCTGGTCAGGCGTTAAGCCAATTCCAGTTGCTTTTGAAGCTTTTGAATCTTTTGAATTTAACAAACAATTTTAATGATTTAATATCAATTAATTTTTTGTTTGGAACCCATTCAATATATTGAATGTCTTAATATTAAATCAATTATTTATTAAACTCGCTCGGAAAATATAAAAAGATATAATAAGTGAATTGGCAGAACCCGCCACCACACCAATTCTTGACCACGCCTATTATCTGCATCCGTGATCTTCCCACATTGGAGCCGAATAGCCGTGCTGCCCGGCTTTCTCCTGATTACAAAACAGGAATAATAGCTGATATACTAATTCGGCATAAACGAAACCTATGGTTTACAAGACAACTGCTCTACCACTTGAGCTATAAAGGCAATGGAGCCAACTTAGGGAATTTCACCCTACAAACAAATGATTTGCAGTCATCGCCGTTCAATAGCTCGGTCAGTTGGCCTTTTAAAAATTATTTATTATTTTTAACCATTTTAATCAAAGATTGACCAAAAATGGAAGTGCGAGGAACAAACTGTTGATCTCCAAATCTATTATAATAATAACCAATATGTTTCTTATCAGAATTAATATCTTCTTCACGATAATAAATTCCAGTTTCATCGACCAACATTTTTTTAGTTTGAAAGGAATCTTCTTGGGATCGAACAAGAGTATATCCACATTTAATTAGAAATTCTTCGAAGTCTTCAATCCTTCCAATTGTCAAACCTTTATCTCCACCAGCTTCAACATACACATAGCCAGAATCATTGCTCCAGAAAAACTTTCCACCTCGTTCCGGGACAAACCACCAGTCTTTATTGATTTGAACAGCTTTCATCACGATTCCTCCATTATGTGATTTTTATTGGTATTGGTGGCTCTGATCGGTTCGACCCGATACTTGACAGTGTTTGAGACTGTTGCCTCTGCTTTGGGCTACAGAGCCATTAAAAATACCGGAAGGGTAATTGCCCCTACTCCTGTAATGAAACTCTTGTGGAAGCGGCAAAACCAACAAACGGCTTCTCTACTCATCCATTATAGAAGTGAAAGTATCCTAAATCGTCATTTAGGAATTTCATTTTATATTTGACTTTTCCGCACTTCAACCCCCGTTGGTTTTTGCAGTGTTAAAGATTTAAGTTGGTCAAATCCGGTAAATGGTCGCTCTTTTCGGAATCCGAAAATTCATCCTTATGAAAGATGTGTTTTATCATTAAACTAAAGAGCGATATGAAAAAAGGAATACCACGGCGGACTATTATCCATTATGATTTATCTCCTTTCATTCTTAATTTAAGAGAATTGGTTTCATCCCAAAGGATTAATCATCCTGATAGGATTACTTATACCTTTCGCCACGTAAAGGCTTCTTCTGTGAAAGGTTGGCCCTGATGGAATTCGAAAATAAAAATTCCAAACTTAATAGTAGAACCACCAAACTATTAAGGAGTGATTTTTAAAATGTGTAAACATTTTATGAATAATGAACAATTTCTTTTTTCAGAATGGGAATATTATGATTCTTCATATAAAGAAGAATTTCCTATTAAATGTTTCAATTGTGGTGAAACATTTTACAGATCAAAAATAAAAATACATGTATTTCTTAGAAAGAACCGTGAAAACATGTTTTGTTCCTCTGAATGTCGTAAAGAATTTCAAACCAAAAATAAAACTCAAATTGTTAAATGCACCCAATGTGGAAAAGAATGTAAAAAACTTTTAAGCCAGATTAAAAAATCAAAATCAGGAAATAATTTCTGCTCTAGTTCTTGTGCCGCCAAATATAACAATACTCACAAAATATCTGGATATAGAAGAAGCAAACTTGAAACTTATCTACAAAATGTTCTCGAAGAAAAATATACAAATCTAAATATTGAGTATAACGACAGAGAAACTTTAGATGGACTAGAATTAGATATTTATATTCCATCACTTAACTTAGCATTTGAACTGAATGGTATTTTTCATTATCAACCAGTATTCGGAAAATCTGATGAAGAACGAGATTCTAAATTCCAAAATATTTTAGGCAAAGACTTTAAAAAACAACAGTTATGTCAGGAAAAAAAGATTGATCTTTGTGTTATAGATATTTCTTCCCAAAAGAAATTTACTATCAAATCATCACAGAAATTTGTTGATGCTATTTGTTTCGTTATAGACAAGAGATTGGAATAATTAAATAGATTAGGATGATTTGATTGGAGAATGCGGCCAACATTCTCCAATCATTTATTTTTACTGGTGTTGGTGGCCCTGATGGAATTCGAATCCATACCTGAGGGATTTTAAGTCCCTTGCCTCTGCCAATTGGGCTACAGGGCCATTATTACAAAAAATAAATGGAACATGGAATCGAAACACCATTGAGAGTTCTAGCTCTACCAATTGAGCTAATTTCCCTTTTAAGGGAAATAAAGGATTTGAACCTTCAACCAAGAACTTGAGAGAATAGTATTTCTACGGCTCCATTTAAAATACTGGCGGAATGTAAACGATTCGAACGTTTGTGTGTTTTACCACAGTCAAGATTTAGCAAATCTGCCTATTCGACCACTCTAACAACATTCCATTATTTATATTGGAACAGAACCCCATCCCTTTCTGTTCCATGAACAACCCTGTCAATCGTTGTTCGCCCAATTCTTTAAGTAGACTTCCCTGACAAGAACAAGTATACCATATCTCGGTCAGTCTGTCAAGCGTTCACCATTTCAATTTTTGCAGTTAATTTTTTTGTCATCAATTCTTTCGGCAAAGTCTTCATTACACCATTCTGATAGAACCTTTTCGAAGGATAACAAAAGATAAATATGTTTGGCAAATTTCTCATATCAACAAAACAAAAATAATCAATTGAACCAAGTTTCTGTAGATATTTCTTTTCATCATATTTCCTACTGGCACCGATCATATTTGAAGGAATTAAATTAGAACCTGTTTTATTGATTGTTCGAATTTCAATCTTTTTACCATTAAATTCAGCATCATACATACTATTGTTTTGTGTCAATTTAAATCCAAACATATTCTTTAACATTTGTTCAACCAAGAACCCACCAACTCTACCATTTCTAAGAAAGTTTAGAGATTCCTCAAATGATAGAAAAGGTATTTTCAAATCCTCTGGCTTAATTTGAAGGCAATAGGTATTATCAAATTCAAATGTCATTTTAACTTCCCTTCGTTTTCCGAGAAAAGAATGATTAACTCATTCAGTGAGATGCTTCTAATGCCAGATGTGTTATTTCTTACCGTATCAAAATCAATTAAATTATAAATCTCAAAAAACTTTGGATGGATAATCTTTAGAAAATAATTTGAATTTTCATTTTGATTTTGAATATCATGACTAATCTTTCCAGCATTCCCACCAACACGCCTAATGGCAATATCAGCAGTTTCTTTATTAACTTTTTCAAAGTAAATATTCTTTGGAATCTTATGAATCATTCTTTTCTGACGTTCCCATATTTGAAAACAAACAGGAACATAAATCATTTCACCCTGACAATCAAAATAACTATCATCTTTTTTAATTTCAAAGTCTTTTAAAAGAGTAAATTCAAGTGATAACTTATTTTGAACGGATATTTTTCGAAATGTTTTTGGTAAAATGAAAGCTATATATTTCGTATGATCATTAAAAGCACAATGATTAAAAAACTTGATAGCTAATGTCGAACATGTCCCGAATGGTGGATTGCCAATACAACATGTTATTTTTAAAGGAAATAAAAGAATAGAAAAGAAATCTTTCTTAATGATTCTATCATCTTTTAAAGATTTATCAATGTCATAAGCAACAAAGTCTTTGTCAAAATGATTTAAAAAAGAACCTTTTCCCGCAGATGGTTCTAAAAACAATTCAATATCTTTACAAGAATCTTTAACATATTGAACACATTTTTTAGCCAATTCATTTGAAGTGTAAAATCTATCCAGATTGTCTTTTTTTGAGATTAAAGTATTTTTCAATATCAAGACAACCTTTCTTTTTTGGAGCGGAAGACAAACGTTTGAAGTCTGTATCTATCAGTTGGACACCGACTATTTTACCTTTAAACTACTTCCACATTTAAAGGGAAGATTTTCTTCCCATGTATTAATTGTTTCCTGATGTTTTTTCAAATGAATTTCATATTGTTTACGGCATTTGGTATTATGTTTCCAACTCTTGTATCGGGCATAGGGATCATCGTCCCATACGTCTAATTTATCCGTTGATTTGATTTTAAAGGCATTACGATTAACATAATCCAAATCATCACCATCGGGAATATAGTTTACCCAAGTATGTTTGTATTTGAAATTTCTGAAACAGTGTGAACCAGCATTGACATGCCCGCTTCCCGGAGTTGGGTTAAATCTTACCTTCTCCTTTTTCCCTTCCAGATATTTTCTGATATTGAAAAAAGATGATCTGTAAAATTTAAAAGTTTTAAGATTCATTCCAAATGCATTTTTGGGGGCACGTCTGGCGGCAAGAATGGCCTTATAAATGACTTCGAAATTCTCAAAGATAAAATCTCTCATATTAACAATTCGGTCAAGATTATCCATAACAATTTTTCTATGAGGATTTTGTTTCTGTTCATTTACAGAATGAGCAAACTTTCGAAGTGCTCTGGTATAAAACCATTTCCCATTCTTTTCAATGCGACAAGAATCATCCAATGTATCATAATCCCACCAGAGATTTCTAGGTTCCAAAGAAACATCATCATAAATCAAAATCATCAAATCAACATAAGAATATTCCTGCCATTTCTCATATTGATAAATCCAAAACTTGTTTTTCAATTTTAAACTCTCCCCTAGTTTAGATTAACTATCCTAGAGGCCATCCAAAATCAACATTTGAAAAACTCCTTTCAAAATTTTAATTAATAATAAAGTCCAGCCTTTCAAATTCATATCCAAGAATCTTAAATTCCCAAGGGTCATAAGCATCTTCACTCTTGCCAAGACGAACCATTACATTATTTCCATCATCATCTTTTCCAATCTGGACAACTTCAAATTGTTCCTTATTAGGAAGGGACATGAGATAATATCCATTTTCCAAAATTTTACTCATTGAATTATCCTCCTCTTAATCAATTGACGATAGGACTTCTAATCTGCCCTTAATTAATTCTGTCCATCGAACCCCACGACGATAGTTTTCATAATGATAACGGCTTTCATAAAGAAGTGTTATTGAAGTTATGATTTTGGGAGTTTGAATTCCATCGCGATGGAATATAAAATGTTTTAAGGTAATTTCTAATAGATTCAACCGTATATATTTTCTTTACAAAAAATGGCATACCTTATGAATCATATTCTACTTCATTGGTGGTATATTCAACCTTATCGCCAACAGAAAAACTTTTTCCATTTCGATCACTAAGAATAGATGATTGTCCTTCAATTGGTTTCGACAGTTTTTCAAATTGTTCTGCCCTACTCATTTCCATCTTCCTTTCCGGTTTTTTATTAAGTTTTGGTAGCCCCTATCCGACTTGAACGGATATCTTGCGGTAATCTGCCGCCATTGCCACATTATAAGAGTGGTGTCTTACCAATTAAACGAAGAGGCCATAAAGCAAATTGAACATGTTTACCAACCAAGACACATTATTTAATTCAATTTGATATAAACCAATCATATCTGGATTTGATTGGCAATTAGTTGTCTTTTGGACAATAACCTATTAATTCAGTCGGAATTTGATAATCTTGATTGTTCGGTTCAATTTCAACATACCAAAAAGAAATTTTTTAGAAAGCTTAAAAACTACAACCTTCAGAAAAGTGAGTGATTATTGGAGCCGAATAGCCGTGCTCCCCGGCTTTCTCCTGTTTACAAGACAGGCATAATAGGTGATATACTAATTCGGCATAAGGGAACCTATTGCTTACAAGGCAATTGCTCTTCCACTTGAGCTATAGAGGCATTTAAAAAATTGTCGGTGGGAGAGTCCTCTTTTCTCTCCGTCTTTCCTCTAATGATAGAGTTCCCGGTTCTATCTAGAATTGACCACGAAATATCATTAACAGGAAGGTGCTTTGCCAATTAAGCTACGACGGAATATAAATTTGAACATGTTAGGAATCTCGGTTTTGTATGGTTGGGCTCGAACCAACATCTTCTGACCTATATAGTCAGACGCTTTAACCCCAATTAAGACATCGTTTAATTTAAATGAGAACCAAGATTCATCGGCTCAAATTCATTTCCTAACTTCTCTCACTGACAAGAACCATTCTACCACATATGATCTAACTTGTCAAGCACCAAATTTTTTGGTTAAATTCCTAAAATTCTTTTCTTTTTGCTCGTGAACAATCAGAAATTAATTTCTGAACATTGCCATCAAACCGATTCAGAATTGCAATTTGCAATTCTGTTGGAATCCAGATTCATCCAAGAAATAAAAGGATTTCGATAACGATAATAGTGAAGATAATAGGTTTGATCTTCGGGTAAAATGAGTGTAGTCAATTGTGTTATATTTTGTTTAGATCGAATATCAATTTTAATTTTGATAATGTGAGCAATTCGCCATCCACCATCCACCATCATCATGATTCTGAATCTTAACAGTATCGCCTACTCGAATTTCCCTTCCATACATATCAACAATCATTTTTCCATCTTCTTTCCGTTAGAATTTAAAAATTTGAACAACCAATTGATACTCTCATCCTAAAAGAATGAGATTCTTGAAAAGTTTGATTTCTACAAAACCCTTTACCTGCAGGTAAATTGCCAATTCCAGTTGCTTTTCTTAATATCAAATAATTAACTCATTTTTATCTACCACCTAAAGATGGTAGTTTTCCAGTTTGATAAAATTATAATTAGGATGATTTGATTGGAGAGTGTTGTCGTATTCTCCAATCATTTATTTTTACTGGCGGAAAATAGAGGAATCGAAAATAAAAATTCCAAACTTAATAGTAGAACCAAAACTATTAAGGAGTGATTTTTAAAATGTGTAAAAAGAATTATGAAGAATATGGCCATTTTATGGACAATGAACAATTTCTATTTTCCGAATGGGAATTTATAAATACAGGTTCAAGAGACAAACTTCCTATTAAATGTCTCAATTGTGGTGAAACATTTTATGTTCCAAAAAACGAAATTCAAACCAAAATCAAAAGGGGATTTAAAATTTTTTGTTCCCATTCTTGCCATGGACAATTTCGTTCAACATCTAAAATCATTCAATGTGCCCAATGTGGAAAAGAAATTAAAAAGAAAAATTCTGAACTTTCAAAATCCGGGAACGATTTCTGTTCTCGTTCTTGTGCCGCCACATATAATAACACACACAAAACTTCTGGATATCGAAGAAGCAAATTGGAACTTTATCTTCAAAACACTCTTCAAGAAAAATATTTGAATTTAAATATTGAATACAATGATAGAAAAACTCTCGATGGTCTGGAACTTGATATTTACATTCCATCTTTAAATTTGGCATTTGAATTGAATGGTATTTTTCATTATCAACCTGTTTTTGGTAAAACAAGTGAAGAAAAGGATTCCAAATTTCAAAACATTTTAGATAAAGATGCTAGAAAACATCAACTCTGTCAAGAGAAAAATATTAATCTTTGCATCATTGATGTTTCTTCTCAAAAGAAGTTTACAGTTAAATCTTCTCAAAAATTTGTTGACGCCATTTGTTTTGTTATTGATAAAAGAATTGAACAATTAAATTAGATTGATAAATTTAGCCGTATATTTTACTATACGTTTCTGTCTATCGCCACGTAGAGGCATTTATCATGATAGATGCGGAAAATAGAGGAATCGAACCTCTTTCCTTATAAGGGAAACCCCGGATTTCAAGTCCGGTTGCCGACCATTCAGCGGTATTTTCCATATTAAAATTTAAAAGAATTAGTTTCACTTCCTATTGAAGCTACTTATATCCTTCGCCACGTAAAGGCTTCTTCTCTGAAGGACTGGGATTGTAGAGATTTTAACTCTAAAAGACGGATTAAAAGTCCGTTATGATAACGATTTCATCACAATCCCGAATTATTGTGTGCCTGGTGGAGCATGAAAATTAATTTTCATCCGACCAATTACAAACTTAATAGTTTGGTCCAAACTATTTCAGAAATAATCAGTCAAACATATATTGATAATCATTTAGCTTGCCTATTAGTCAATTACCATCCTTCACTACGTGGAAGTAGATTATCATTGAAGGACTCGGAAGTATTGGATTTGAACCAATGATTACCTACGCCCAAGGTAGGTGTGATAGACCAGACTTCACTAACTCCCGATATTACAATAACTTTTAGAAAGTTTGCTTCAGACTTCCTAACTAACAAGAACCATTCTACCACACATGATCTAACTTGTCAAGCAGAAACTTTTTCGAAATGAAAATTTGAACATGTTAGGAATCTCGGGTTGTATGGTTGGGCTCGAACCAACATCTTCTGACCTAGGTCAGACGCTTTAACCACAATTAAGCTACATCGTTTAATTTAAACGAGAACCAAGATTCATCGGCTCAAATTTATTTTTGGTGGGCCTTCATGGTGCTTCCCCATGTTCTACGGATTTGGAGGCCGTCATTTTAGATAGTTAAACTAAAGGCCCGTGAGATTGCCAAAATCCCTTCTTTGTTCAACTGTTAATGCACCACAAACATCACATTTTCTTTGACGAATGTTTGGATTTAATGAAGAATATGGAATTTCATGCAATTTTCCATTTGAACAATAAGGGTATTTATCATCATAATAATAGAGATTCTTCATTTTATCCCATAACCCAAGAAAAAATAAATTTTGGGTTGATCTTCTTCTCAGAGATTATTTTTTAGACTGTCTAGTGTTTCTTTTAATTTCCTTTGATATTCTTCTTCTTCTTCTTCTTCTTCTTCTTTTTCTTTTTTTTCAAGAAGATTTTGTGATTGTTTATGATACTTATTAAATCTTTCTTCAAACTCTTCTTTAGGCATTTCTCTAATCCATTGAAAAAATTGTTCAATTTGTTCTTCTGAAATATTCATTTCTATCTCCTTTTAAATCCAGGTATCTTTTCCATCAATTTGATATCCTACAATTGATACAATAGTATGAACATCTTCAAATATATTATTATCAGGAATTATACTACGAAGTAGCTGAATTTCTTTTTCCGTTAAAATACCCTTTTTCAAATACTTATGAATATTATCTTCACTAAAAGGTATTCCCTTTCCATCTTTAAAATTCAATGTATCTTCCTGGATTTTAATCAATAGATTCATTATTTTAGATACTTTATTAGAATCATTAATTTCAGAAACTTTTGTTAAAATATCTCCATCATTGACATCGACTTCAACAACAAACATATAAGAAGTGTTAATAGTCATGATATTCATCCTTTCTGAATTTAAATATCTTTCCTATCTAAGACAAGTATATCATATCAGAAGTGGATTGTCAAGCCTTAACAAATTTATGAAAA
>JAKQQL010000468.1:0-8700 GCA_029564175.1 Candidatus Cloacimonadota bacterium | reverse complement strand
CTTGAGCTCAAATTTAGACAGATATTTTAGTTTATATAGGTAGAAGATAAAATGTAAACCCCATACTGCTTGAGCTCGTTCAAGAGCACTTTCATCAGTTAAGTTGCTTCGCAATTATGATGAAACTGCATATATGCTTGTAGTACGATAACAAACGGTTAATTTGTATTACTGGCTTTCCACAAAAGCCGGTGTCCATTCCGGAGTGATGCCCATCTCCTGAATAAAACCATTTTCAAATCCTAAGCCTTCCATTACATGGAGTGCATAGTCATATTCTTCACGGGTAATCGGGCGATTAATCTCAGGGTATTCATCTGCACGATGAGTTGGATAATACTGAGACATCAGACTGATAAAAGCCATATTGCCGATTTCTTCATATATCCAGTGCAACACAGACTGGATTCCATTTATATTTTCTGGTAATATCAACAAACGAATTAGCACACCCCGATAGGCAAGCTCAGTATCTTCATCCACTTTTAGATTGCCTGTCTGACGAAACATTTCCATGATTGCTTTTTTGGCTGTTTCAGCGTAATGATTTGCTGCAGAGTACTTAACAGCATTTTCATCATCCCAGTACCTGAAATCCACCAGATATATATCTACCAGACCTTCCAGCTGTTGTAATATTTCCACATTTTCATAGCCATTAGAATTCCAGACGACAGGAATATTCAAACCTTTTTTCTTTGCTAAAATCAAGGCTTCCTTAATCTGTAAGGAATAGTGAGTTGGAGTTACCAGATTGATATTATGAGCGCCTTTTTGTTGTAATTCAAGCATGATGTCAGCTACTTGCTCCGTACTATAATATTGACCATTTCCCCAGTCGCTGATTTTGTAATTTTGACAATAAACACATTTCATATTACAATGTGAAAAAAAGATGGTGCCACTGCCTTTTGTTCCGCTGATAACGGGTTCTTCTCCAAAGTGAAGTTGATAAAGATTAATTTTCATTTGATTAGTGGCTTTGCAAAAGCCGAGTGATGTGATTCTGTCCACCTGACAATAGCGTGGACACTGAATACACTTTTCCGGGTTGTCGGGTTCCATAAGCTCCTTTCCTTTTTTATGCTTATTTACTGATTCGCCAGTTGAAATGATTCTGGCAGTAATTTATCAAGTGATGTTTTTTTGATTTCATTGCGATTAAAATAGATGATTGGTACAGAAGGTGAAAATTCCGATAAAAACTGACGACATGCTCCACAGGGTGGAAAGAGTATTTCACTATCAACGTACACAGCTACAAGAACAAAATGAGTATCTTTATGATATACAGCCTGAGTGGCAGCATTTCTTTCTGCACAAATCGTCAGAGAATAGGAAGCATTTTCAATATTGCAGGACTTATAAATATGACCCTTATCGGTAAGAATAGCAGCGCCTACTTTGAAATGGGAGTAAGGTGAATAAGCATGTTCTGCTGCTTCTTTGGCAGCATCCATTAGTTCTCTTTCCTGTTGGCTATACATTTTTTAAACCTCATCTTTATCTATTTTCAATATTTTATCATAGTCCCCATCCTGAATATACTTTTCAAACAAGGGAGACTCAATTTCTCTCAATTTTGACATAATAAAACTGATTCGTTCAATCTGTTCTTCCACAGAAGTCAGCTTAGTCAGTTTAACCGGATTATCTTCAAGAGCTGATAACAACTGTATATTTCCGGATATGATCATTAGCGGGTTATTAATTTCATGATTCAGACTGCATACAGTGGCAGAAACGGCTTCTTTTTTCTGAAGGTTGATCAGTTCATTCTGAGTTGTTTTGAGTTTTTCATTGATTTCTAATATTTCTTCATTCTTTTTCTGAAGCGTTTCGATATAATGATTTTGAGAAAGCATGGCTGCGATAAATGGTGCAGACACTTTTAAATAAGGCAGCGCAGATTTGCTGAAGGCATTGGCTTTAACATGACCGAAGTTGATAATACCAAACAGCTTGTTATCCAGAATCAGTGGAATACTCATAAAAGAGCGAATACTGTGCATGGCATGGCTGTTGGAATTCTGTTTCATATTATTTAATATCACACTTCTCTGTTCTTTAGCTAACCATGCGGATAATCCCTTACCAAATTCAAATTCAACTGTATGGATCAAATCAACCGCATTACCGTATGTGGAGATTAATTCCAGTTTATTATTATCATAGTTAAAGAAAAAGATACTGGCATTTGAAAAATGAACGACATCTTTTAAGATACCAAAGAGTTTCTGATAATAAGATTCCTTTTCTTCCAGATTAAAACTTTCAAACAGGTTTGCAATTCGCATCAGAATTGGGCTTCTGCCAGCTGGTTTATGTTTTTTCATTTAAATCTCCAGGTCTTTTTCAACGATCAGTTCAATAATGCCGGTAAACACTTCAAAGATTTCATCTTGATCTTGATTGTTATGATTATCATTCGGAGATTCTGTCTCAGGGTTTAAATCTTTTTCCAAAATTATTCTCCTTTAGTTACGGATAATCGTATCCAGCATAGTACCTGGCTGTTCATATCTGTTTATCTCTATCAAACCGAAATTCAGGTCAATCGTTTGTTTCATTTGTTGACTGATTCTGTCGGAAAATGCTTGAAGTTCAGGGATGAATGATCTCTGATAAATTGCATTTTCAAAATCAATTTGAATCTTCCAGTTACTCTTTTTGATTGCGTCAATCCGTATTTGTCCATAATTTTCAGTATTTAAACACGAACAAAAGCGAAAAAGCTGATGCTGATCATATAGCGTTTCAATTGGTAAACTCAATATTTGATTCTTTACTGGCACATACCATCTTTCCAGTCTAAAATTCTCAGAAGACATATATTGATTAAAACTGTCAAGATTTGAAAAATCTGATTCATAAGGCACAATATGAGCAGGATAACGGTAGAGTTCTGTTGTTTGAGATGAAAGGCTATGATAAGAATAGATATTTTGTAATTGAGTTATAGATAATTCAGATTTGAAACACGAGGCAAGGGGTATTATAGAAAAACCGGATTTAATATCAAGCCAGTATAATAACGCTTTTATAGTTTGGGCATCCGGCATCTTTTCAGATTTTGGAAGATAAGGCATTACCTGCCTGAGTTTTATAAAATCATGATAATTTATCTGATCATCAAGATCATCCCACATTGATACTTTAGCATCATCATCATAAAAAAGCAACTGAAGTTTAGGTACAGGGCTACTCTCTTTGACACGAACAAATACTTTTTTACTTCTCAGATCAACTTCTGAAAAAGCATTAAGCGCCACATTTCTGATTTTTATTGCATAGTAATTAGCTGCTATCTGCTTTTCAATCGTAACAGGAAAGACATTTCCTGTTTTCAGAAATCTTTGCAGTTCAGACAATTGACTTTGATTTAATTGTATATTCGACTTCGGGCTGTCATCCATTTTACAGATTTATCCGTAGGTGTTAAGCCTACCCTCCTTATTCTGCCATCTTAATAATAAATTCAATTTCACGCTGGGAAATTTGCAGTTCTTTGGCAATCTCTTCCATTGCCCAGCCATCATTATAAAGTTTGAGAATCATTTTCTTTTTATATTCTTCGTCACCAAATCCTTCATTTTCATCGTCCATGGAATCGAAGCTTTCTTTTTTATCTTTTTTTACGATTGTGATAAAGTCTTCTTCATCTTCTTCCAGCTCTTTCTCTTCTTCATGACTCAGATCTTCGGCCACATAAGGTGGATTATCATAATCAGGTACGATACTTTCCTGAGAATAATTATTAGAAATTACCGGTTCAGGTTCTTCTTTTTCTGCTGCCATTTTATTCTCATAAGCCCTTTGCAGATGCTTTTTATGAATCTCAAATTCTGATTCAGAAACAGCAGGTTTGAGTTTTTTCATCTTTGCCTGAACGATAATCATTGTAACAATCAACCCCACAATCAGCACAATCGCAGAAAAAAGGAGAGCCATCCATGCCTTTACAGGTGTATCCAACAATGAAGTTTTTTGAGTGTTGGCTGAATCTGCAGAAATATCTGCATAAAGGAGTTTTGCCTCGATTTCATTTCCTGTTCGTTTGTAAACATCATAGAGCAGAAGATCTGCTTCTTTTTTATATTCTGATGTTTTGGGGATGCTTTTCAGAAAATCAGTCGCTTCTTTGTTTGCTCCTGCATGATATGCCACAAATCCAATTATATAATTTTGCATTACAGAGTCTGTTTCCACTGACTGGAACAGATCAAGTAAAAGAGAATCATGTTTTCCATTGATTGGAAGTGGTATAACAGTCGTGGTATCTGCCTGAACAGCTTTTACAGTATCCTGTGGTTGCGGAACAGGAATTGGCTTTTCTTCTGTCTTTATGGAATCTGCCTTAATCTCCTGTTTTTCCACAGGTATCTCGGGCGTTTTTTCAAGCTTTTTCGGTTTAAGATCAGGACGTGTAATCGGGTAACGCATTTGATTTTTCATGAAGATGATTTTCTTAATGCTGGAATCCGCTTTGGCAGGTGTTGTCAAAATCTTTGATTCTGCCGCTTTAACCGGCTCTTCTTTTTTAACAGGTTCAACTGGATTTACTTTTGAAGTTTCTTTTTTAGGTTCTTCTTTTTTTACTATCGGCTTCTCATTTTTCTTTGTTTTCTTAGCTGGTTTAACTGTTGCTTTTTTTACTTTTTTTTCTGTTTTTTTAGCAAGTGGAACATCATTTTTTATCTGAGCACCAGGATTCAACTGTTTTGCTTTCTGAGAATATTGCTGATATTTACTGGTATCTCCCAGCATATTGTAATATTTCGCACAAGAAATCAGCTCGTTATAGGTTTGTGGATCACTGGTGTTGAAAATATCATAATAAACTACATAAACTGAGCCAGAAGAAGAATATTCTCTGACTTCAGAAAAACGTTTTGCTGTTTTAATACTGATGTTTACCTGTGTGCCCATTGATTGAACCGATACGGTATTTATTACTGGCAGATTATAGTTTTTACTTTTAGCCGCCTGATTTCTGGCATTAGGTAAGCTAATAACAATTCTTTGGTTTTGGGCTTCTTTACGAAGTCCAAGGCTTGTTTTTTCACTCAGTTCAAGTCTGACCCTTGCAATTTCTCCAAAACTACTGACAGAATAATTAAGCAATTTAGGTTGGGCTAGCAAAGCAAATGATATCAAAATCAAACAGGTCAATACAAGTAATTTCTTCATAACATCCTCAAATTTAAACAGTTCTATTAATAATATTTCTTAATTTTACAATTGCTGATGAATGTATTTGTGATACCCTTGATTCTGTAACACCAAGCACGATTCCAATCTCTTTCAGATTCAACTGTTCATAATAATACAGAGAAATGACCAGTCTTTCTTTTTCAGGCAGATCATTAATCCCTTTCATCAGTCGGTTTTTCAGATTTAATCTTATTTTTTCAGTTTCATAATCTTCCAGTTGATTATCTACCAGCTCATTCATAGGAGAATCATGATCTGAACCACTTCCAGAATATTCATTATCCAGAGAGTGCAGAAACATGGGTCCCAGATTATCAGTAATTTGATAATATTCTTCAACGCTGATATCCAGTTCTACAGCAATTTCCTCATCAGAAGGAATCTTATTATTGGCAATGAATAAATGATGAATCGCAGCATCAATTCTTTTTGCTTTTTGACGTACAGAGCGGGGTACCCAGTCAAATCGTCTGATTTCATCAATGATTGCACCACGTATTCTGATACCTGCAAAACTTTTAAATTCAATTCCTTTTGTCAGATCATAGCGTTCTATCGCTTCAAGTAAGCCAATAACGCCTGCACTGTACAAATCATCCTTGTCAAGGCTTTTAGATGCATAAATGACTAATCGGTTGGCAATATAATGAACCAGACGTAAATACCGGATGACTATTTCTTCCTGTAACTCAGGGCGTCCTGTTCTTTTATACAACTCCCACAATTTTTTCTCTTCGTTATCCATCAGAAACCCTTTCATAACTGATTTCCTGCATTATTTATCTGATTAATCTACAGGCTTTCTTTTACCCTGATTCAGTAAAAGATAATCTTTTTGTTAAATTGGCAAAATTCTTGAATATTGTCAAGTTAAAAATTCTGAATATCAAAAAAAAGAGTCCGGTTTAGTTCAAATTTCTCTTTGTCGCAAATGATACCCCGAAAATTACATCTGTAACTTTAGGAATTTTTATAACTAAATCTATTTTTTAGAGAGTATATTCGATTAAATGAAATCTTTATCGTTCCTGATATGGGACAACACGATAATCTGAAAATAAGGCATCAATAATAAGAAAATCTTTTTTCAAGTAAGAAGATATATCCTGAATGCTAAAGTCATCAAGCGTTATATCTTCAAAATTGAAAAAATTATCTGAAAAAGCATAGATAAAATCTGATTTATCAGGGATATGTTTTTTTACATCAGTCCAGGTCAAAAGACCGGAAACAGTTACACTATGTCCAAAAAAGTCATTTTCAACTTTTTCAATTTTATTCTCTTTTTGAGATCCATTCTGATTGATGTCCTCTACTATTGGTTTCAAGACTTTCTGACCTGATTCTCCTGTGATAAAGCAGATATTTTGAGTATAGAGATTAACCATCTGATAGAATCTTTTTTTTCTGTTCCGGTAATTATCCCATGTTTTTCTAACCATCCCAATACCGTTTTCAATCTGTTCAAAATCATTATAATATTGTTTAGCAGGAATTCGCATATTTGCCTGTAAAAAAAATTCATCTGAGCAATATAAATAGGGATAGCCTTCATTCCTGAATTTCTTCGTCAATCTGATGACATCACGACATTCTGATTGAGTAAATGAGCGTAAAGGACTTAGTTGATTTCTGAAACGGGTTAATCCAACCGGTACAATACCAATTGATGAGATGTTCAGTTCCGGGTTTGTCAAATCATTTAATGTCCGCCTTAATTCTTCTTTATCATTCCAGTCAGGCACAAGAACTATCTGAGTTTGCATTTCTATCTCGTGATCAGCTAGTTTTTTTAAAGTTTCAATCACATTAAAAGAACGTTTATATCGTAGCATCTTCTGATGCAATTCAGGATTGGTAGAATGCACAGACACATAAAGCGGACTGACATGCTGTTCAATCATTTTATTGAGATAATGATCTGTCAGATTTGTCAGTGTAATAAAATTACCATACATAAAGGAAAACAGAAAATCGTCATCTTTGACATACAAAGATTTTCTCATCCCATGAGGCATTTGATCTACAAAACAGAACACGCAGTTATTGATACATTCCTTACATTCAGGTGCTTCAAATGACAAACCAAAAGCGTCAGTAAATGTATTATGATAAGAGACTTCCTGAATTTCTTCGTCAGGATTTCTAAACACAATCTCTAAAAAAGCATCCTCAATCAAAAAATAAAAATCCAGTACATCTTCTAAATGTCTGCTGTTAATCGAGTAAAGGACTGACCCTTCTTTTATTCCAACTGATTCTGCCGGTGAACCAGGCTCTACTGATAATACATGTAAAGGCATTGTATCTCCATCGTATATTCTTATGTGGCATCATACTAAAACATGGTTCATCCGTCAACTGATTTATTATTTTTGGGAATTCCCTTGACATAAACATAACGCATTATCTCTTTGATTTAAAAATAATTATTAAAAATAGAGGTTGTCATGAATTTATCAAAAAGAGCACAGGAAATACAGGCTTCTCCCATTCGTAAACTGATGCCTTATGCCAATACAGCAAAGAAAAAAGGCATTCATGTCTATCATCTCAATATTGGCCAGCCAGATATTGAAACTCCTCAGGAAATGTTAAACGTTTATCACCATTTTGATGATAAAGTCTTAGCCTATGGTCCTTCTCAAGGTGTAGATGCATACCGTAAATCTCTGGTTAAATACTATCAAAAACATCATATTCAACTCCATGAAGATGAAATCATCGTAACGACTGCTGGTTCTGAAGCCATTATTTTTGCAATGATGGTTACCTGTAACGTCGGGGATGAAATTGTTGTACCAGAGCCTTTTTATACCAATTATAATGGATTTGCTACCATGGCAGGTGTTCATCTGATTCCGTTAACCACTTATGCAGAAACTGGCTTTGCTTTACCCGGTAGAGAAAAAATTGAAGCGGTTATTACTGATAAAACCAGAGCGATTATGATTTGTAATCCGGGTAATCCTACAGGTACTGTTTATTCCAGAGAACAAATGGAAATGTTGGGAGATATTGTTAAACAACATAATCTGTATTTGATTTCTGATGAAGTGTACCGTGAATTTGTTTATGAAGGAGATCCTGCAGTCAGTGCTTTAAGTATCAAAGGAATTGAAAATAATGTCATTATGTGCGACAGTATTTCTAAAAGATATTCTGCCTGTGGTGCCCGAATCGGCTGTATTGTCAGCAGAAATAAAGAGCTGATGGATTCTCTCTTAAAATTTGCTCAGGCAAGATTATGTCCTCCTACCATTGACCAGCTGGCAGCTGCTATCTGTGTGGACTTACCGGTAGAATACACAGCCAACATATTAGCTGAATATGACAAGAGAAGAAATATTGTTTTTGAAGAATTACAAAAGATTGATGGTATCGTTTGTGTTAAACCAGGCGGTGCTTTCTATATCATTGCCAAACTGCCTATTGAAAATGCAGAAGACTTTATTATCTGGTTAATGGAAGAATATCATGTCAACA
>JAKQQL010000464.1:0-25965 GCA_029564175.1 Candidatus Cloacimonadota bacterium | reverse complement strand
TATCAGCATCTGTTGCTGTTTTCTGTGTTTTTTCTGTGTCAGATTCTTCAAATTCTTAAAATCTTTTATACTAATTTTCTGCATACAATATCCTTGATAACATCATTTCTTAAAGCGATTTTTCAGTCAACTTATTTTAATAAATTTTAAAAATTTCTGATGATTAAAAGTCATCTGTCTTGGTCAGAATGACTCAAAAAGGACATCAATAATCTGAACCTTTCCTTATTCTATCCTTATACCATCCTTATCTCTAATATAATTTATATTAAAAAAATAAAAACAAATTTTTATTGAGTAATTTTGTAAAAAAATGGCTTTAAAAATGAATTCAGTTGACATGATTTATTTGTCTGATATATTTGTATTAGTGACATGTTTCCATTGAAAAGCCCCTCAATCATTGTGCAGAAAGAGGGGCACTTATATTTCCTTTAAAAATCAGGTAATTCTAACTATTGTTCAGGGATTACGGTTTCCTGCATATTGACTGAGCTGGTATTTTCAATGATTTTTGCATCGTCAATGCCAGTGTAGATTTTTTGAATTGATGGTGAGTAAGCGACAATCAATCCTGCAAAAACTATAGAGACCATACTCATTAATTTGATAAGGATGTTGATACATGGTCCTGCGGTATCTTTAAATGGGTCACCAACCGTATCACCAACAACAGTCGCTTTGTGAACGTCAGAACCTTTACCACCATTTGCACCCGTTTCAACGTATTTTTTTGCATTATCCCATGCGCCACCTGAATTATTCATCATAATTGCCAGAACAATACCGGATGACAGTGCGCCGGCAAGAATACCCATTACGCCTGCAACACCTAAAATGATTCCGGTTACAATTGGGGTGATGATACCAATCAGAGCAGGTATCAACATCTCCTGTTGAGCACCAACTGTAGAAATTCTTACGCATTCTTTATAGTCTGGTTTGCCTTTTCCTTCCATGATTCCCGGAATTTCTCTGAATTGTCTTCTGACCTCTTCAACCATTTTACCTGCAGCACGTCCTACGGCTTTAATTGTAAGAGAAGAGAATACAAAGGTTACCATTGCGCCTATAAACAGACCAATTAAAAATCTTGGATTCATAAGGTTAACTTTGTACATGGCCATAAACTGAGTGATCGATATCTTGGTAACTTCGACAGTTTCTGTAAGGGAAGCGGTATATTGAATATCAATTACTTTATGTCCCATCAGCAGAAGTGCATTTCTGACTTCTTCAAGGTAGGCTGCCAGTAAGGCCATTGCTGTTAATGCAGCAGATCCAATTGCAAAGCCTTTACCTGTAGCAGCGGTCGTATTGCCTACAGAGTCCAGGGCATCCGTTTTTACACGAACTTCTTTAGGTAAATTACTCATTTCAGCATTACCACCCGCATTGTCGGCAATTGGTCCAAATGAATCCATCGCCAGTGTTACACCAAGAGTTGCCAACATACCAACTGCACCAAAACCAATGCCATAAAGACCCATTTCAGGAAGTTTAAACCCTCCACTGAAACTGTAAGCGCCTAAAACTGCCAAAGCAATGATAATGATAGGTGCTGCAGTAGAACGCATTCCAACAGCAATCCCTTCAAGGATAACTGTAGCTGGTCCAAAAGAACCCTGTTCTGCTATCTTTTTGGTGTGAGAAAAACTATAAGAAGTATAAATTTCGGTTGTATAGCCAATTAAAATACCGGCAATTAATCCAGTAACAGAGGATAAAAAGATGCCAAAAGAATACTCTGCAGGTAACATGGATTTACTGACAAAATAAGCAGCAATTGCGATTAATACAGAACTGCCATAAACACTTTTATTTAAAGCAAACATCAAATCTTTTGTAGTCGCATTTTCCTTTGTTTTTACAAGAAATATACCGATTATTGATAAAAAAGCACCTATACCAGCTAAAACCATTGGTGCTGTAACAAAGTTGATTGCCCAGCTGGCATCAAGGTTAATTTGTGAAAATGCTGCCATTCCCAAGGCTGCAGTTGCCAGGATAGAGCCTGCGTATGATTCATATAAATCTGCTCCCATACCTGCCACGTCTCCAACATTATCGCCTACATTATCAGCGATAGCAGCAGGATTACGGGGATCATCTTCAGGGATACCGGCTTCTACTTTTCCTACCAGGTCAGCACCTACGTCAGCTGCCTTTGTGTATATACCACCACCAAGACGGGCAAATAAAGCCTGAGTGGAAGCACCCATACCAAAACTTAACATAATAACAACTATTTTTTCCAATGGGTAGTGAAAAACGTTTAATATATAAAACCATGCTGATATATCTATAAGTGCAAGACCAACCACTACCAGCCCCATGACACCACCTGCTCTGAAGGCAATATTTAAACCTTCATTCAGGCTTTTTGAACATCCCTGAGCTGTTCTGGAAGATGCCATTGTTGCTGTATTCATTCCGATAAATCCTGCTAAACCACTAAAAAATCCGCCAGTTAAAAAAGCAAATGGAATGAGTGGATCAAGGAGTTTTAAACCCCAGACCATAATATTAAAAATGATAAACGCAAATACAAAGAATATCCCCACACCTTTGTACTGCTGTTTTAAATAGGCGAAAGAGCCTTCTCTTACATATCCCGCAATCTCTTGCATACGAGCATTCCCTGGATTTTTTCGTTTTACCTGATGAAAGAAAAGCCAGGCGCATACTAACGAAATGACTGCTGACAATGGTGCGATCCACCATATCATTGGTATTGTCATACCTACCTCCCAAAATGAAATTTGAAAGAATTATTGATGAATTGGATAATTTTGTCAATGATTTTATTCTAATAATATAAAAAAAGCGTTTTTTGAAATATATAACATCTTGAATTATAATAAAATAAGTTTGTATCAAAATAACTAAATCAAGAGAAATTCTTTCTCTGTATTAGGACTGTTTTCATTATAAATGCGGTATGCTGGCCAAAGTTTCGCTTTTTGATAAATGAAAATCAGTGATGTAATCATCTAAAGAACAAAGCCTTATTTTAAAATTTATGTTGGTTTTATTCGGAATTGATATAAGTAATTTGCTTTAAGTACGATTTTTTTCTATATTATCATTATCATTTAGTAATAAAAGGAGAAAAGATGAGTGATATAGAGTATGTAATAGTTAAAGAAGCAGACAGAAATCAATTGATAATGCTATACAAAGATGCCGGTTGGTGGTCTCCGGAAAATGACGAAGTTGACCCTGCATTTGTAGATAAAATTATTATAGGCTCATTTTGCTTTGTGATTGCTGTACAGGAAAAGCAGATTGTTGGAATGGGTAGATGTATCAGCGATGGTGTCAGTGATGCATATATTCAGGATGTGGTTGTATTGCAGTCATTACGGGGTAAAGGAATTGGAAAAGGAATAATCAATAAAATGATTGATTTTCTGACAGACAAAGGACTGACCTGGATTGGTTTGATTAGCGAACCCGGTGCTGAACATTTTTATGAATCACTTAATTTTAAAATTATGGAGAATTATACACCTTATCTTTGGAAAGGAAAACTGTGATGATTCAATTCAAAACACTTTCTTTTGATGATTATCCGCTTTTAAAGAAATATATGACCCTTTATCCCCAGATAGCCTGTGATTATAATTTAAGCAATCTGTTTACCTGGGGCGAGTATTATAAAATTCAATATACAATTATTAGAAACCGACTCTTTCTCTTTAATCCCGTCTATTCACTTCTCTTTTTCCCTGTTGGAAAATACTTTAGCATCGATGAGTTATGTGAAGTCTATCATGAGTTTGTAGCGGAGTATCCTGAGGTTCAACTAATTTTGATCCCAAAGGATTTTATTGATTTAAATCCAGAAATTCATAACAGATGTACCCTTATCCCAAACCTGGAATGGTCTGATTACGTTTACTCCGTTGACAGATTAATTACGATGCCAGGGAAAAAACTGGCTAAAAAGAAGAATCTGATCTCTCAGTTTATGAGACTCTATCCTGATTATCAGGTTGAACGAATTCATCACCATCACAAAGAGGACATTTTAGCATTTTGTAAAAAATGGCAGGAAAATAAGAATCAGATTGATATTGAAACTGAATTTCTGGCAATTGAGAGAACTTTTGATTTTTGGGAAGAAATCGAATCGAAAGGTTTGATGTTGAAAGTCAATGGTGAGCTTGCAGCCTTTTGTATATTTAGTCCTCAGAATCAAACAATGTTAACAGAACACTTTGAAAAATATAATTACGAGATTAAAGGTGCAGCCCAGATGATTGTATATGAAATGGCTAAATTTGCCAGAGAAAATGCTTATTTATTCATAAACAGAGAGCAAGACATGAATCTTGAAGGCTTAAGACAGGCAAAAAAATCTTATGATCCTCTGTTTATGGTAGAGTTTTATCGTATTTCTAACTCTATGACAAATAATACTTTTATACTGGCACAATAAAAAAAGTTAAAAAAATATTAAAAAAAAACTTGTCAAAAAAAGTATAATATGAAATATTGGCCTTAATAGGAGATGTGTCCGAGTTGGCTTAAGGAGCACGATTGGAAATCGTGTATACGTTAGTCACGTATCTAGAGTTCGAATCTCTACATCTCCGCCATTTTTTTTTTAAGCCTCTAAAATACAACAAATTATCCAAATATCATTATGCATGAGTTTTGTTTTGTATCAAAATATGTGTACAAAATGTCAGATATTGAGTCTATCCTCTCCAAATCAAAAAAGTGAAGCACCTCAATTAAAGGAATACTTCACTTTTAGAAATCCTGTTTATAGATACTTATACTTGTTTAAAAGGCAGGGCAATCTTTTTGCCTGTCTTTGCTGATTCATACATCGCAAGAATAATTTCAAGCGATTTTCTGCCATCTCTACCGTCAGTTTTAGGTTCCGCTTTACCCTGCAGCACTTCAACTACATTACTTAAGAATCCTGTATGTCCAAATCCATACACACTACTTGGCATTGTGCTGGAATCAGTTAAATAACGATCATCATCGTCATAATCTTTAAATTCCCAGTGTTCTATTTTATTGACTGCTATGCCACCAATTTTGACTGTACCAAATTCACCCATGACAGTGATAGATCCTTCTAAATTGCGTGGATAAGTGTTCATTGTTACTTCAACTGTCCCCAGTGCACCATTTCTGAAGCGAATCAATCCGCTTCCTATATCTTCTACCTCAATCTGATGATTCAGTGTTGCTGTCATGGACATGACTGAATCTACCGGACCAATCAGCCAGTAAAGTAAATCAAAATAATGTGAAGCCTGGTTTAAAAAAGCACCTCCATCAAACTCCCAGGTGCCTCTCCATTTTGCTAAATCATAGTAAGATTGGGGTCTTGACCATCTGACTGTCGCATTTGCACTAAAAATCCTACCAAAGCGGCCTTTATCGATTGCCTTTTTTAGTAATTGTATGGAGGGATTTAAACGATTTTGCTTAACAACAAAAAGGTGTACCTGGTAATTATCACATGCTTTTATTAGTGAATCTGCCTGATTAAGGTTGATAGACATAGGCTTTTCAGTGATCACGTGAATTCCCCTTTTAGCAGCTTCAATGCCCATTTCTGCATGTAATCCGCTTGGACTGGTGATTAGCACTGCATCAGGCTGAGTCTCGTCAAGCATTATTCTATAGTCTGTATAGTGCTTGTCTATTTTATATTTCTTTGCAGCTTCAAGCGCTCTTTCTTCAATAATATCACAACAGGCAATTATTTCAGCATCAGGAATTTGAGACACAGCTTCAAAATGTCTTTCGGATATTCTGCCACAACCGATAAGGGCAAACTTTATCAGATTCATTTATACTCCTTTTCTACAAGACAGGCTTGTATCTGTTTACTTCTCTATCAATCTGTTAACTGACTACACCAGAACGAATTAAGTCATGCATATGCAAGAGACCAACTGGTCTGTCATTATCATCAACAACAGGCAACATGGTAATTTTAAACTTTTCCATTAGATTTAAAGCTTCTACTGCCAGTGCATTGGGCTTCATACGTTTTGGATTTTTTGTCATACAACTTTCAACAGTTATATTCAAATCGATGTTTCCCCGAGTTAAAAAACGACGTAAATCTCCATCTGTAATAATACCGGTTAACTGATTGTCATGATTAACAACATTAGCACAACCAAGTCCTTTTGATGTCATTAACATAATGGTTGAGCTCATCGTTTCAGTGTTTTCAATTACAGGATTGTCATTACCTGAATGCATAAGGTCTGACACTTTTAACAGTAATTTTTTCCCGATCGTGCCACCAGGATGAAATAAAGCAAAATCATTTACTTTAAAATTTCTTTTTTCCAAAAGGGCAACTGAAAGCGCATCTCCAAGACTTAACTGAACCGTAGTGCTACAAGTTGGTACAAGATTAAATGGTTCATAGCCATCCGGTACTGCACTGTCCAGAACTATATCAGCATTCTGAGCCAATCCGGAACCAGTATTGCCTGTAATAGCAATCAGTGGAATTTCCATAAACTTGATATAGGGTATCACTGCCAGCATTTCTTGTGTATTACCACTTTGCGAAATGGCAATGACGACATCATTTTTTTGAAGCATTCCGAGGTCACCATGAATACCTTCCGCAGGATGTAAAAAAATAGAAGTTGTACCGGTTGAAGCTAAAGTAGCAGATATTTTTCTGGCTATAATACCAGATTTACCCATACCAATGGCAACTACTTTTCCTGAGCAATTTAGAATTAACTCTACAGCTTTTTCAAAATTTTCGTTAATTTTTTCTGCTGCTTTTAATATTGAATCGGCTTCCAGATACAATTGTTGTTTTACAAATTCTTTAATGTTCATTTAGATCGTCCATTCCATAAGTCATTCTGAAAAAGTGATTATTATAAATCACTATCAGAGTGTAATATAAAAAGGCGGAGACCAGCTCCGCCTAAAGTACTTTATTTTTGATGAGGATTTACACTCTCAATGTCTTTTTTAATCAAGTCAATGACTGCATTGATTTCCTGAGAACCTAAGTCTCCCTGAGTATGTTTTCTCAAAGAAACAGTGTTTGTATCTTCCTCTTTTTCACCGATTACAAGAATATAAGGAATTTTTTTCATTTCAGCTTCTCTGATTTTATAACCGATTTTTTCACTGCGATTATCAAATTCCATTCTAATGTTATGTTCAAGGAAACGTTTTTGGATACGTCTTGCATAGTGTTCGTAATTTTCTGAAATCGTTAGAATAATACCTTGAACAGGACATAACCAGGTTGGGAAATTACCAGCATAATGCTCTATCAAGGTACCAAAGAATCTTTCAATTGAGCCCAGTAATGCTCTGTGAACCATGAAAGGTCTGTGAGTCTGATTGTCAGAGCCAACGTACTCCATATTAAAACGGGTTGGCAGATTAAAGTCAAACTGAATGGTACTGCACTGCCATGAACGACCAAGCGCATCTTTAATCTTAATATCAATTTTAGGGCCATAGAACGCACCACCACCCTGATCCACATCATAAGCCAGATTCAGTTTATGAAGTGCATTTTCAAGTGCATGGGTTGCTTTTTCCCAGTCTTCTGTTTCTCCTACTGATTTTTCAGGTTTCGTTGACAGATAAATCTGGAAATCTTTGAAACCAAAGTCATTTAACATTGAAATTGAAAATTCTACAGTTTTTTCGATTTCTTCCATTAGCTGTTCAGAAGTACAGATAATATGTGCATCATCTTGTGTAAAGCCTCTGACACGCATTAATCCATGTAAAACACCAGAGCGTTCGTAACGATATACTGTACCTAATTCGCAGTATTTAAGCGGCAGTTCTTTGTAGCTTCTTTTTTGAGATTTATAGATGGCAATATGAAATGGGCAGTTCATTGGTTTGATATAATAATCCTGTTCATCAACGACCATTGGCGCATACATGGAATCACTGTAAAATCCAAGGTGGCCAGAAGTATTCCAGAGTTCTGCACGTCCGATATGAGGTGTGTTAACCAGACTGTAACCTGATTTGATATGTCTTGATTTCCAGTGGGATTCTATTAAATGTCTCATCATAGCGCCATTAGGATGCCACAAGACAAGTCCTGCACCGATTTCATCGGAAATAGAAAATAAATCAAGGTCTTTCGCAATCTTTCTATGGTCTCTTTTTTTCGCTTCTTCAAGTTTGTTCAGGTATTCGGTCAATTCTTTTTTGGAAGGGAAACTGATACCATAGATTCGTTTGAGCATCTTGTTTTTCTCATCTCCACGCCAGTAAGCGCCTGAAGTTTTTAACAATTTAAAGGCTTTTAGCTTACCTGTATTGATTACATGAGGTCCACGGCACAAATCTGTAAATGATCCTTGAGTGTACATTGAAATAGTTTGATCTTCAGGGATTTCATTGAGAATCTCTACCTTATAAGTTTCACCCATGTTGTTGAAAATATTGATGGCTTCTTCACGTGAGACAATTTTACGGGTATAAACCAGCTCTTTCTTCGCTAAATCATACATTTTCTTCTCGATTTTTTCCAGTTCTTCGTCAGAAAATGCCTCTTCTCTGTCAAAATCATAGTAAAATCCATTTTCAATTGCAGGTCCTATGGTTACTTTAACTTTTGGATAAAGTTCTTTAACTGCCTGAGCCATTAAATGAGAAGTACTATGCCAGAACACTTCTTTACCTTTTTCAGTGTCAAATGTATGAAGGATTATTTCTCCATCTTCAGTTAATTTTTCATTGTAATCGATCATTTTGCCGTTAAATTCAGCAGCAACTACTTTCAGAGCCAGATTATGGCTTATTCCTTCTGCAATTTCTTCAGGGCTAATCCCTTCGGGGAATTCCTTTATGCTTTTATCAGGAAATGTTACTTTAATCATAATAACTCCTATTTATTCTTTTTCTTAATATCTTCGTTTAATTTTTTAGCGGCTGTATCCAATGCTTGTTTAGCCTGGAGTGTGTTTCGAAATACTTTTTCAATGACCTGTTCCTCAATGTATTTACGTAGTTCAAACCATTCAGGAATCTGAGGTTCATATTCTGCACTTTCCAGCTGAGCATATACTTCAGCCAGACCTTTATTTTCAGCAAGCATAGCCTGTATATTTGCTTCTTGCATGGCACTTTTACGGATAGGCATATAATACGTCATTTCTGAAAATCTTGCTGTCTGTTTTGTATCGGTAAACCATTTGATAAACTCCCATGCAGCATCTTCCTTTTTCTTGTCTTTTGATTTAAAAATGGCGACATTAGTTCCACTGACGATTGATTTATTGTTTTTGTAAACAGGTATAGCTGATACGCCTAGATTGAAGGGAATGCCTGATTCTTGCATATAAGCGTATGAAACACTGGAACTTTCCAGCATTGCTACTTTGCCAGATAAAAAGTCATTCTGACCTTCGTAGCCAGTTGACAAATAGACTGTTTTATCCTGATTAAGAAGGGTTGACATAAAATTAATTGCTTCAATACCTTCAGGACTGTTAAACATAGCAGTAGTGTAATCCTCATTCATTATTCTTCCACCTGCTTGTAAAAGCAAGTTTTCAAACTGCCATGCACTAATGGCAAAAGTAGAACCGTAGATATCATAGGTTCCATCATTGTTATTATCCTGGCTTAAGCGTTTTGCATATTGTCTGAAATCATTCCATGTTACAGGTGCTTTCTCATGATCAAGACCAGCACGATAAAAGGCATCTTTATTATAGAAAAGAACTCTAAGTGATTTATTGAAAGGAAAAGACCAAATCTTTCCATTAATTGTATTGCTTTTGATAAAAACAGGGTAAAAGTCATCCATTTGAACTTTAAAAGTGGGGTCACTATTGATAAAATCATCCATCGGCACTAACACGTCACCCTCAATAAAATTCGCTGTCCAGGATTCAAAAACCTGTGCCAGTTCAGGTTGATTATCAGCCTGAAGAGATGCCATCAGTTTTTGAGATAAAGCCTGATAATTCCCCATAGAAATCACACGAACATAAATATCCTCGTGAGTTCTGTTAAACTCATCCACTAATTGAGTTAACGCATCACCCAGAGGACCTCCTAAAGCATGCCAGAATTTTATCTCAATTTTATCATGAGTCACTTTATTATGATTCGTGCAAGATAGCAAAAGCATAAGTGCTAAAAGACTGATAATGTATTTCATAATTCTCATTTTCTACCTCAATTGTCATATTTAGTTTTTTATAAGCCTTTAGTGTAAAAAAAGCAAAGTGAGTTTATAAGTCAATATATTTTTTCCTCATGTTTTACTTGTTAGTTTTAAATGTCAGATTTAGGAAAGCATAATCCTCTGAAGCCAGTTTAAATTCTGAACAGGCTATTAACAAAGGGAGATTATGAGCTATTTTTTCTAACTTAGAAAAATCTTTTTCTGTACAAATGATATAATCTGTTTTTGAATCAGTTATCGTTTGTCTGATTTTTTCAATTTCATTCATGTCATTAAAAGCATAATGATCAGGATAAATGTAGTGTTTATCAAAGTTGATATTCATGTGCCGAATTGTTTTTTCGAATGCTGCAGGGACTCCTATTGCACTTAATAACGCAATTTTTTTCTGAGCCAGGTCAGAAATGACATTACCATGAATATCAGTTAAACAGGTAATCTGATACTGAACCCGTAATACCGGTTTTTCAAATTGCTTTAAAACCGAAGGTATTGACTCATATGCATTATATACCAAAAAGTCTGCTAGCTTTGTATGGGAAACAGGCTCTCTTAATATGCCTGCAGGTAAATTAAATCCATTTCCAACAGGTTTTTCTCCGTTAAACACCAGAAAAGTATAATCATATCTGATTTTTACATGCTGAAAGGCATCATCAAAAATGACAATGTCTGGAATACTTTTTTGCTTTTTGATAATTTCTAATGAATGAATTCGGTTTTTACCTACAATTATCAGAATGTTTTTGAGATGACGGGCAATCAAATAGGGTTCATCACCTGCTAAAGATGCTTCAGGTCGAAGTCCATGTTCATCACAAATTATCTTGTTTTGATGTTCAAATGCTCCCTTATAACCTCTGCTAATGATTGCAGGTTTTAAACCGATACTTTGCAGGTACTTTGCTAAAAAAATGACAAAGGGAGTCTTTCCTGTCCCACCTGAACTGATATTACCAACACAGATCAGCTTTATATTAGAGCATTGATACGCTTTATCTGAATACCAGCAACGTCTGATTTTAATTATCATGGCATAGATTAAAGATAAAGGATATAACCCATAAGATAACACACTTCGATTAAGAAGGTGTTTTTTAATCATTCTGTGCAAATTCATAAACTTTGAAATAAGAATAAAAATGGGGAAACTCCATAGAGCTTCCCTTAAATTTAAATTTTAATGATTAAAAAGTTACTTTAGGAGCAGTAGCTGCTGCTTCAGGTGCTTTAAACAATTCTGCAGCTTTAATATTATAGAAATTTGCTAAAATGTTATTAGGGAAAACTACCAGATACTGATTAAAAGAAGTGACTGTATCGTTATAACGTTTACGTGCAACACTCAGGCGATTTTCTGTTCCAGCCAGTTCATCCTGTAAAGCCATAAAATTTTGGTTAGCTTTTAACTCAGGGTATTTTTCAACGACAACCATCAATCTGCCTAAAGCAGATGATAACTGGTTATTGGAATTCATTTTATCAGGAATAGTCTGTGCTGAGCCTACTCTTGAACGCATTTCAGTAACTTCAGTCAGTACTTCTTTTTCAAATTTTGCATAACCTTTGACTGTTTCAACCAAATTTGGTATTAACTCATAACGTCTGGTTAACTGATTATCAACTTCAGCCCATGAATTTTTTACTTCTGTTTCCATCACTCGCATTTTATTAAAGCGGGAAATAAAGAAATTTCCGGCCATAAATAAAAGCACGACAATTACAATAATCACTATCCATGATTTTTTCATTCTAAATACTCCTTTTTATTTTTTAAAATGATTGAGATTGTATGATATTACCTTCTGAATCAAAGCGTCTGCATGCCATTTTTATGCCTTCTTTATATTCTTCTTCAAAGAGAATATTGGCATTTTCATCATATCCAACAGATTTTCCGTCAAGTTTACCATTTTTGAATTCTTCTACCAGCTTCAGTTTTCTGTTTTCATAATACCATTTTGTTTGACCTTCCAGGACACCATTTGAATAATTGACTTCTGCAGCCAGACTTTGATTTTCATAATACCAGCGGGTTAAACCGTCTTGCAGGTCATTTTTGTAATAGGCTTCCTGCCAGAGAGCGCCTGATTCATAAAAAGATTTATAAAGTCCATCTCTCTTATCTTCCAGAAAAGAGATTTCTGCTTCAAGAGTTCCGTTTTCATAGTACCATTTACATATACCATTACGTTTATCATCATGAAAGATTTCTAATGAATGTAATGTACCATCATGATAGAAGCTTTTACGAATATCCCCGTCACTCATTGTTACTCCTTAATTGGCTTTCAAGCCTTAAGCTTTCCCCATTTATCATTTCTTGATTATACTCCTGTTTGATAATATATATCATTTAGCTCGTATGGCAATTATTTTTTATTAAAAAGCCCTAAAATCAGACCTAGTACCAGTGACCATAAAGCGGCTAAACCAATTTGAAATGGTCTGGGCAATGTAAATGTGACTGTGTGTGCTGGAATCCAAAACCAGAAAAGTGAATAAATACCTTTATTGATGCCGTTCCAGTTCACTTTACCTACAGGAAGATAATCTAGTATCCTGTGTAACAATACCAGTAAGATACCAAATTGAGCATTCATCAGAAAAGAAACGATAAATGCGCGACCAATGCCACCTGTTTGCATAAAAGCAGTTAACATATTGTGCTCAATCAAACCATCTACAAATCCCTGAAATCCGACAAAGGCGTACTTTATCAGGATTGCCAGGAATGCCCATTCAATCATTTTCCATAAAGTCATTGGAAAAGAAAAGGGCATGTAAATCTTTTTTGCCTGGCTCCATTTCGCTATCATATCTCCAAGTGTACCTAAAATTGCGAATTGAACCATTGCACTTAGTATTGGACATTTTGTCACAATATCAATATACCATTGCATACTTACCTCGTTATTTATTCATTAAAAAATTTCTTATTTCTTTGAGCTGTTCAAGCAGCGCTTCTTTTGAAACGTTTATCGCTGCTTCATGAGCAATCTCTTTTTTTTCTTTTTTGACTGTTTTGTCTGCCTTTTTATACTCATTAATTGCAATCTTTGCGCCTTCAAGAGTGTATTTCTTTTCGTAAATCAGTTCTTTTAAAAGCTTCAAAAGCGCAATATCTTTTTCGTCATACCGACGATTACGCACATTGGCAGTTTTAGGTTTGAGACGGGGTATTTCACTTTCCCAGTAACGAATAATGTGAGATTTTACATCTATCAACTCACATACTTCACCTATCGAATAATATAATTTCTTTTTCATAATGCACATTTACCATTTTTTGTAAAAATTGTCAAAATAAATTCTATAAAAAATAAAAAAAGTCCTAAAAATGGCAGTATAAAACCAATTCTATGGTAAACACTCTTCAGCTCACAGCTCTCAATCTGAGCAGAAATTGTCCCTTTTTCATACAAAATCAGTTCTTTTTCAATATCTCCACGAGGATTGATTATCACTGAATAGCCGGTATTTGCTGAGCGAAAAACAGGTCTTCGGCTTTCAACTGCTCGAAACACAGTAATCATTTTATGTTGATAAGTGCCAACTGATTTTTTAAACCAGGCATCATTCGTAATATTTACTATGAAATCGACTGGTTTATCCATCATCTTACGTACATAATCTGGAAAAAGTACTTCATAGCATATCAGCGGAGAATATAAGGCATCTTTAACCTGATAATAGCGATACTGCCCGCCTCTTTCAAAATTGGCCTGTCCAAACTGAAGCTTCCATAGAATTGGGAAATATTCCAGAAATGGGATTCTTTCTCCAAAAGGTACAAGTTGATTTTTACTATACAAAGAATCATACTGCATATAGGGTTTAAACTGACTGGCAGAATTGTAAAATAGATAAGGCTCCGGTTGTTGAGGGTATTTTACCCCTTCTACAAAATGAGGAAAACCTGTAAATATATTCACACCAGTTGAGTGAGTAAAGAAAAGCATCCGGTTTAAACTTTCCTGCCATTGCATCAAATACAGAGGAACTGCCGCTTCTGGCCAAATCACTAAATCAACCGCATTCTCTTTCACTAATTCTTTGCTTTTTTGTTCGTACATTGTCAGAGTACTGTCAATAAAGGCTGGATTCCATTTCATTTCCTGAGGAATACTTACCTGTACAATACCTGCTTTTGCTTTCTTTTTAACTGTATTCAGGTGATGATAGCGACAATAACCAAAACCCCACCATGAAGAGATTAAAATTACTAAACAAAGTGATAAACGTTTTATTGAATTTTCCTTGTTTTTAAGACCTGTTATGATGCTGAAAAGAAGGTAATTTACTACCAGAATCAAAGTAGAAAGTAAATATACGCCTCCAATTTCAAGTGCTTGTATGAGGTATCGACTGTGTGTTAATGAATATCCAAGATTTAACCATGGAAACTTAAAGGGACCATAGCTGAGGATTAGTTCTAAACTGATAAAACCCAGTATGATAAATTGAGGTAAATGTGCAGGATTTCTGCTAATTCCATAATTTAAAATGCTAAAAAAGACGGTATAATAAAAAGCATATAAAAAGAGAATTCCGATAAAACCAGGTATTGTAACCAGTGATATCCAATGGACACTAATCAAAAGGAAAATCGTACTGTAAATCGAAGCATGTATAAATGAACGAAAAATATTGTTTTTTAAAGATCTGCTTTTATACTCGGTAGTTGTTAGCTGGAAGTACCTGAAAATAGGAATGATAGCGAAAAAAATCATAAAATCTAAAGGCAGATCAAACCTGCTTATCCCGCAAAGAATAGCAGATATGATGACACAGAGGTAGCTTTCTGTATTTTTAATACTTAATTTCATAGACATTGATTTGATTTTCTCCGGTATGTGTTATAAAATGCCCTTCTGTAGAGATTGTGTCTCTATTTAAGTAATTGAGTGGACTGATAAAGTGGTTTGATTTATTTTGAAGTGCAGAATGCTCATATTGAAATAAGTTGAGATGAGTGTCATAAAACCATTGTCCAGACATCTCAAAAATTAATTTGCCGGTTGTAAGAAATGCAAAAGTTTTATTTTGCCCTTTGTCATAAATCCATATACGGTCTTTAACGGCAGAAAGGCTCAAAGGTTCAACAAACATCATTCTAGCAAAAGAGTAGATATATTTTAAACTGAGAGATTCATAAACCATCAATTCATTTCTACCTTTATCGTAAATGATTAGACTATTGTATTCGTCAATTATAAATTGAGTAGGGTTTAAAGGTTCAGTGAGCGTAAAATGAGAGAGTATCATCCCGTTAAAATCTATCTTGTAGAGTTTTTTCTGAAAATTATCCAGTAACCAGAGATTTCCATCTTTAGCAAGCGCAATATCAGATATTCTCTGTATTGTACCGGTGCCTGATGAATTTCTGCCAATCCTGTTAACAAGCTTCTGGTTTCTGTAAATTGTTAGTTCTGTATTGTTTTCATCCAAAATGTACAAGGATTGATTCCGCTCAGAAAATATTGCTTTTTTGACAGGAAAACGAATGGGTTGAACCAGTATGGGTTCGAGTTTTTTGGGTGACCATACCGGATTGATATTTTCATAAAGATAGTTTTCTTCGATATGAGCACATGAGCTCATTAATAATGAAATAGTGATGATTAAGAAAGCGATTATTCTATACAATTTCATGCCTGTTTGATAATGATGTCTTTGAGATTACCCTGGAAAGTCACTTTATCCTGCCAAAAATTCATATCAAGCGTAAAACAGATATCAATGTAGGCATTTTTTTTAAGGACTGGTAAAAAATCGCCCAGGTTAAATCCGATTAAATCGAGGACACATCCATCTTTTGTTACTTTAAGTTTTAGATGATTTCGTCCAACAGTATAAGGATATCCGACAATCATGACATCTTTGGTGTAAAATACAGGCGGCATATTTTCTGGCCCGAAGGGTGAAAAATGGTTTAGCCATTCCATCAGTTTATTGGTTATTTCGTACAGTTCAATTTTTTTATCAATCTTCAATGCCGGTTTCATCATTTCAGGTCTGATTCGTTCTTTGATATAGCGTGTCAGTTTATTTTCGAAGGTGTCGATATATTCAGGTAAGATAGTCAAACCGACTGCGTACTTATGTCCTCCAAAGCTTTCAAGAACATCATCCATAGAAGATAAAGCTTCAAACAAATCGACTTCACTGATACTACGTCCTGATCCGCTTCCAATGCCTTCATGATATGATATCATAATGGTTGGTCTATAGTATCTTTCTACCAGTTTGGATGATACAATACCAATCACACCGGGATGCCAGTCATCAGATGAAAGAATCATACAATAAGTGTTTTTGATATCTTTATATTTTTTTTCAATAATTTCATTGGCTTCCTGATATGTTTTTTGGTCAATTTGCTGTCTCAGTGAGTTTTCACGTTCAATAATTTCAGCAAGCTCATGACTCTTGGGCTCATCAGTAGCAATCAGTAGTTCTACAGCTCGCATAGCTGAGCCCATTCTTCCTGCGGCATTGATTCTTGGAGCGATACCGAATACAATATCACTGGTATCAATGTCTTTTTGGGCAATACCAGCAATCTCCATAAGTGCTCGTAAACCAATATTTTTCTGATCTTTCAGTTTGTCCATACCCAGAGATGCGAATACTCTGTTTTCTCCTGTAAGGGGTACGATGTCTGCAATCGTTCCTACAGCCACCAGATCAAGATATTTCATCTGGTTTTCAACGGTATCCAGCCCCAGTTTCTTATAAATTGCCATCAGTAATTTATAAGCAACTCCAACCCCTGCAAGATCTTTATTTGGATAGCCTGAATCTTCAAGTTTAGGATTAATTGTCGCATAGGCTTCAGGCAGAATACTTTTGGCATTATGATGGTCTGTGATAATGATTTCCATACCCATCTGATTGATAATGTTTATCTCGTCAATCGCATTGATTCCACAATCAACACTTATAATCAGCTTTGTTCCTTTTTCTTTCAACTGTTCAAGTCCATTTGTAGAAAGACCATACCCATCTACCATCCGGTGAGGAATAAAGTAATCAACTACGGCATTGATTTTTTTTAAACCAAGAAAGAGTAGGGCAGTTGAGGTGGTACCATCGACATCATAATCCCCATAAATCGTGATTTTCTCTCCAGAGTTAATTGCGCTTATAATTCTGTCAACACTCACTGACATCTGTTTAAAAAGATAAGGATCTAACAGTTGATCAAGCTTTGGCTTGAAAAAAACGTCAACTTTGCTACTATTATCAATTTGTTTTTGTACCAGTAATTCAGCAATCAACAATGGACAATGTATCTCAGTTGTCAGTGCTTTTGCTTTTTGTTTCAAGTCTTTAGAAATCTCTTCAGCTATTTCCCATCTTTTTTGCATCCATCCCTCTGATGATAATATTATTCTTAATGACAAGAAAAAATTTTATTTGTATAATTGTAAAGCGTTTTTTTTAAAAATTGAACTTTTTTTTCTCTGACTTTAAAATTAACCAAAAACAGAATCGTATCTATTTTTTAAAAAATGCCTGAAATGTATGAATTTCTTTACGATTGATTTATCCAAAAACAAGAAGTAAAATTGTTGTTTTTATAAAAGTATCAGATTAAAATAAATGAAACAAAAAAAACTTGTATAGTAAATAGTCGTTTTTAAATATACGAGAATAGACTATACAAGTTATTATCAACGCAAAATCTAAATCAGTTTTTTTAACTTTCCATTTTCTCTGTCAACCAAAACAAGTTCTACACCTGCTTCTGCAAACATCTCTTTAGCTAATGGATCTGGATAATCATCTGCAATATAGACATTTCTTATTTCAGCATTGATTATCATCTTTGCACAGATAGAACAAGGATGATTGGTGCAATATAGTGTTGCATTTCTGATAGAAGTTCCATTGATTGCAGACTGAACAATTGCATTTTGCTCAGCATGAACTCCACGACACAGCTCATGCATCGTGCCCGAAGGAACATTCATCTGTTGTCTCATACAACCTGTTTCAGCGCAATGTCTGACATGCTTTGGTGCACCATTGTAACCTGTAGCCAAAATCTGATTATCTCCTACAATGACGGCACCTACTTTTCTACGGATACAGGTAGATCTCTGAGAAGCTAAATAAGCCATTTCCATAAAGTATTGATGCCAGGTCGGTCTGTTTTCCATTTACTATCCTCCGTACAACAAGTATCTCACTTGAAGCATATCGTACTACAAGTATTATGCTTCACTTGTAGTACGAAAGCTTATTCATTACCGTATTTTTTAACTTAATCCGAGTATTTTTCTGGCTTGTTCAGGCGTAGCAATCGGACGGCCAAATTCTTCTGCCATACGGGCTACACGGGCTACCAGCTGAGCATTGGATTCAGCAAGGACGCCTTTATGATACCAGATATTATCTTCAAAGCCGACACGAACATGTCCACCCATAACGACCGCCATCATAGCACATGGTAACTGCCATCTGCCGATGCCTGCTACACCCCAGGTTGCAGTTGGAATTTCTTCTTTTAAATGTTCTGCCATATAGAGCAGGTTTTTAGGTTTTCCGCTCATTCCGCCTGGTACACCCAATACAAACTGTACATGGAGTGGGGCATGGGTGATCAGTCCTTTTTTGACCAGTTTTGCCACAATATCAATCATACCGGATTCATAAACTTCTATTTCAGGAGCTACATTGACTTCCTGGAAGTAGGCAGCCAGTCTTTCAATATCTTTTGGACTGTTGATAAAGACTTCATCACCAAAGTTTAGTGTTCCGGCATTCAAGGTTGCCATATCAGGTCTCAGTTTCAGAGGAGCCATTCTTTGTTCAAACGGAACGCCTACAGCTCCACCTGTACTCATCTGGATGATAATTTCAGGCACAGCTTTTCTGATTTTGGTAATAGATTCTTCAAATCTTTCTAAGCGTTGAGATGGAGAACCATCATCTTCTCTGACATGTAAATGCATGACAGATGAGCCAGCTTTAAAGCATTCAATAGCTGTCTGTGCCTGTTCATCTGGAGTAATTGGCAGATTAGGCTGAGAAGCACGGGTTGTCTCTGCGCCGGTTAAGGCAGTGGTCAAAATTAACGGTTCCATGAGAACTCCTTTTTCTATGTATTTTACTTATATCTTTTGTTTTAAAACCCGGATGGTCGTTATTCGCAAGCTGGTTGTAAGACAAGCAACCTGCTTGTTTTTCTCTTTCCGCAAGCTGGTAGCTTGCGTTACGCTCACATAAACGACAAGGATGGTCTTTTTACACTAAGTATTTTTTGCGTACAACTTCAAGAGATTCTGCAATCATATCGGTAGCTCTGAGTAAATCTTCATCGGTATGACGATAGCAGATATAACCATGATGATAAGGTTGCAGGAAGACATTTCTACGGATTAACTGGGTATAAAATTCATTTCGTAAATCTTTATACAATTTCTTTTCATCGGCTTCAAAAGTAATAAATGGCATCCATGGTCCGCCACTGAATGAAGTAGGTACACCAGATTTTGCCAGAATTTCAGTTACTCTTTGAGCAAAAGCGTTTCCTTTTTCTTCAATCACTTTCAGTACATCATATTTTTCAAGGAAATCAAGTGTTGCTAATGCAGCCACCTGAGCATCACTGTTTGGGAAGAAGGTTGAACTTAAAAACACTTCTTTCTCAAGCATTTTCATGACAGATTCTTTACCGGCTACCACTCCAATTGGCCAGCCGTTTGCGATTGCTTTACCAAACACAGATACGTCAGGCGTAACACCAAAGCGTTTTTGAGCACCACCCATATCTACACGGAATCCACTTCTGATTTCATCAAATACCAGTACACTGTTATACTGCTCTGTGATAGCTTTAATGCCTTCAAGGAAACCTGGTTTTGGCATTTCAACTTCATGAGCAAGCGGATGACCGACTGGTGTTACGATGATGCAGGCAACATCATTACCGTGTTCTTTCATCAGGTCTTTAACCTGATCCAGATCGTTATAATGGAATTCATATACATCTTCATATAATTTTTCTGGAATTCCGCCTTTTACTTCCACGCACCAGTCATGCCAGCCGTGGTAACCACAGCGTAATACCTTTGTTTTACCGGTATACGCACGAGAGATTCTGATAGCGGTAGTCGTTGCATCAGAACCGGTTTTTACAAAAGCAGCCATATCGCAGGAAGGAATCAAGTCTCTTAGTCTTTTGACTAATGTATTTTGATAGGGTTGTGTTAATGAAAAACAAATCCCTTTTTCTCTGATCTGTGCTACAACGGCATCATCAATTTCATCTTCTCTGTGACCAACAATAATCGGTCCGTAAGCACATAACATATCCAGATATTCATTACCATCAACGTCAGTTACTTTTCCACCTTTTGCATGATCAAAAAAGATTGGATATTCACCGGGTACAAAGTTATAGGGTCTTCTGATTCCGGCAACTGCACCTGGCACTAAGGTTAATGCTTCAGCATACATTTGTTCTGATTTGCTTAAATTTAATTTCTCCACCATTTTCTTGCTCCTTATCTATAATAATTTTCCCCAATTATTTGTTAAAATCCCTTCAGATAACACTTTATAAACGCTTTTATTATCTGTTTTCCATCATCTATATGCTTTTTTAACCAAGTATATATTTTTTTTTATTTTTGTCAATGGAATTAATGATTTTGTGTGATAAATTCAGGGGTCTCTACCGGAAATGGCTCTCTTATGGTGAATAACATCACTAAAATAGGGATGGGGTTGATCGGGATAACTGATGATAATTGATTTCAAGTGATAAGGGGTATCCTGGCTTTGATGATCTTTTATCAGCATCCCTTTAAGTTGGTAGGCATATTTAACCGCTTTTATAACTCCTTGCATTACAAGCAGATGAATAGACATTTTTGAAAGAATAACTCGCAAATGACTGGTTAATACTATTTTAGACAAAGAATTAAGTTGAAATTTTCTGATTAAACCGTGACAAATCATCAAAAATATACTGTATGCATTATTGCCACGCTTTCTGAGAGAGGGATATCTTTTTTTATACAAAATCGCATATTTCTGAAGTTCTGATTTAACAGAAGCGGATAGCTCGTTCCAAAGTGTATGAATGACCTGATTCATATCCTTAATAAACAAATTCTGTTCTTGTATCTCATGTTTTACTGTTTTTCTGAGAATACATACCTGACCCTGACGATACCAGGCCAAATGAATATCGTTGAGTTTTTTAGGGTAATCATGCTTATGTTTTGAATTAAAATATACTCTCATAATACTACTCTCCTGATAATAATATAATTAAATATCTTTAAAAAGCAAAATCTTTTTCGATATATTCCTTAATCTATCCTGTTAAAAACTACCTGCTTAACTTGAATACGCTTCAAGTCAGCGTAGTTGATTGAATGGAAGGTCTGCGGGGAAGCAGAAAGAAAATAGTAGAATTCTGAAAATAAGAAGTGCTTAAAAAGGTACTGGCAGACTTGCGTTTTTCTTAGCAAAATCATTGGATTCGCTTATATTTTTGCTGCGATTGACATTGATATTGAAAAATGAATTGACAAACTTAAAAATGAAATATTTCTTGTAATAATATTCGCACATAGTGTTAATTTTATAAAGAATGAGGTGTTTATGATAAAGAAAATCATGTTTGTAACTGTAGTAATGTGTTTACCAGTTTATCTGTTATGTGCTTCAATTTTCAGTTTTTACGGTATGCCTGAATCGTATTCAGGGCGTGATGTGATTGGTCTCGGAATGGGTGATACCGGCATTGGTAACCTGTTAAGACCCAATACAGGTTTGAAAAATGCGTCTCTTGCCTGCAACAGTCAATATACTATTTTTTCGTCGGCTTATTCTCTGGGCAACTTAAATGTCAGTGATGATACTAATCAATCGACTTATAATGGTGATATTTCATATTTCCCTTACTTTAATGTGAGTGTGCCCTTGTACAAGCACCGTTTTGGATTTGCTTATCAAAGTGTGAGCAACGGAAAATTTAGTGCTGAACAAAAGAATACAAGCGGATCTGATGTGTTTACTGAGATCAGAAAAGCAGATAATGCCTTGTATCAGGCAGACATGTTTTATGCTTATCAGTTTGACAACTTAAATCTCAGTTTATCAATCAATTATCTATTTGGACATAAAATCAACTATGCCAAAGCGGATTATGAAGATACAAATCTGATTGATACAAAATATGAGATTGAAGAAACGTTTAAAAGCCCTGGTCTAACTCTAGGCTTTTCTAAAGAGTTTAATAAAAAAGTCTCTATGGGTGGAACCGTTAGTATTCCTGTTGAGTTAAAGGGTGATAAATCATACAAGACTATTACCTTAAATGAAGGGATTACTTCTGAGACATACAAATTACCATTAAAAGTATCTTTCGGTGGTGCAGTGAACTTTTATAAAAACTGGGATATGGCGATGGATATTGATTATGATTTATGGAGTCAGAGCGATATGTATGAAAATGCAAACGATGGCTACCGTGTGGCTTATGGGATCGAGTATCAGGGATCTGTGAATCAAGAACAGTTTTTTAAAAAAATCTCTCAGAGAGCAGGATTTGCCTACAAAGTGTCTCCATTAAACAGTATCGGAAACGATGCGCATGAGCTGACAGAAACATCCTTCACTTATGGTTTTTCCATCCCAATCAAGACGCATGATTCGAGAATAGATTTTGCAGTAAAATACTTTAACAGAGAGAGTAACGAAAGCAATTATCAGGAAAATGGTATTCTTTTCAGTATTGGAACAACTGGATTTGATATTTTCAAAAAACCATTAGACAGAAAGGGTCATAGAGACATTCCTGTACCTGATGAAACAGGCAGATTTTGATGATTTTTAACGATTTAGACAGTTATAAAGATTTTCTGAGTAAGCATGACCCTCTTTTATTTGATGGTCATCTTTCTCTTTTAGAGATGAAAACATTTTCTGAATTTGCTAAACCTTCGCTGAAGAGAGTTATTAAAGCAGTAGAATCACATGAACGCATCCTGATTTTTGGTCATGATGATGCAGACGGCATTACCAGTCTTTATATTATGTATGACTATCTAAAGCAGACCGGTTGTGATTTATTGTATTATCTGCCTAATCGTGAAATAGAAAATCACGGTATTCGCGAAAATGTGATCCGTTATGCCATAGAGAATCAGGTAAAACTGATGATAGTCGTTGATAATGGAATCTCATCGGTTGATGGAGTTGACAGGCTCAATCAGGCAGGTATTGATTGTGTCATTCTTGATCATCATCTGATTCCTGAAAAACTGCCAGAAGCCTGTGCTATCCTGAATCCCAAGCTTTTTAACGGAGATAATGAAGAACATGCAACCAGTCTGGTTACGTCAGATTTAAAAGCTGAAAAACTGTATCAGGGAGACCTGAAAATGCTTGCAGGTGTAGGCGTATGCTTTTTCTTTCTGCATTGTCTGAATCAACATTTTAAAAACATAGAATTGAAAGAAGAATATCTTTTCTGGACAGCCATTGGCAGTATTGCTGACAGAGTACCGATGACAGGGGTGAATCATCTCATCGTCAGACAGTTACTGAATGAGTGGGATAAATGTACCGTTTCTCCTTTGATAGAGTTCATTTCTGGTAAATCAGGTTCAACAGCCACTCATCAGGAGAAAATCCTCTTTTTAAATTCTTTGATTCGCTTTTTCTATTTTGGCAGACAGTTGAACGGAAGTCATTTATGCTTTTCTTTCCTGTTATCAGAAAGTAGAGAAGCTATGGAAAACTATTACAATCAGTTAATGGTATTGAAAGATGAAAATCAGGTACTGACAGACACAAATGAAGCGATTATCAATCAGGAAGTGATTCAGATGATCGATCGTATCATTTTGGAAAATGCGTCTGAGTGTGAGTTATTACACAAAGAGGTTAACAAACAATTACATCTGTTCTACAGAGATAAACAACTGATGAGTGTTGTGTATGTGGATTATCAAGGTCGTTTAGCTTACTCATTGATTGGCAGACTGGCTGGGAATCTGGTCAACCGCTATCATTGTCCGGTAATGATTTTACAGACCAAGCATTCTCCTCAAAGCGCTGAACATCATGAAAATAGCGCTCAGACAACTCAAATGGTTTGTGAAGCCAGATGTCTGGACGGTTTTCACTGGTTGAATTGCTTTAACAGTTTTGCAGATATCCTGGTCAATTTTGGTGGGCATGTGAAGGCAGCCGGATTTCTGATGAATACTGAAAATCTGACAGAATTGATTAGCCGTTATCATCAGTATCTGAATCAGTATATCGCTAGCACTCAGACCGCTGAAGTGAATAAACAACTTCATTCTGTAAAAAAAACAGAGTATCATGCAGTTCTCAAATATTCTCCTGAAATATGGAAATCCCTTCTTGATTTTTATGAAGCATGTCTGCCTTATGGAGAAGGTTTTTCAGAAAGCGTTTTTTGTATTAGTAATGATATGTCTGACAAAGACTTACTTAAATCATGTATTGAAAACAGGGAGTATTTTGTTAATCAATTTATTTTTGATAAGATAGCTGAAAATCATGATAAAATCAATGAGATCGTTTTAACTGCATCCAACGACTGGAATCAACTCAAAGTGCTTCATTATCAGTAGGTTGGATAAATATAGAAGCGAAGGCAGATCACCTTCGAAAATTTGCTAAGAAAAGAGAGGTTATTATGCAAGTGAATCAGTCACTTTGTGATGTGTGTGGAACTTGTGCCAGTGTATGCCCTGTCAGTGCTATCAGGGTAAAAGAATTTGAAATTGTTTTTGATAATGATAAATGTATTCACTGCCGGAAATGCCTGAGAGTATGTCCCCTTGAAGCGATTCAGGAGGAAAAATGATTAAGCATATTGCCGATTATTATGATGTCGTCATTATTGGAGGTGGTCCTGCTGGTGCTGTAACTGCCCGTTATGCCGTAGAAAATGGTGCATCGGTTTTGATTTTGGAAAGAGACAGAGAGCCAGGCATACCGGTTCGATGTGCGGAAGGTGTTTCTCATGCAGGGATTGAGCCATTTATTGATATTGATGAAAAGTGGATTTGCACACAGATAAAAGGAGCTTCGTTACATTCTCCAGATGGAAATTTTGTAGAGATGTACAACAATGGATTAGGTTATGTCCTTGAGAGACGTGTATTCGATCGTGCATTAGTTGATTTAGCCTGCTCAAAAGGAGCTGTAATGCTCACAAAAGCAGATGCACTTGATTTACTCAGAGATAAAGACCAACAGATAGAAGGGGTACGTTTTAGTCATCTGAATCAGCTGTATTCTGTTAAATGTAAGATTGTGATTGGGGCAGATGGTGTCGAATCTCAGGTTGGTAAGTGGGCTGGTATTAATACCACTCTGGCGCTGGATGACATTGATACCTGTGTGCAATATACGGTGAATAATATCAAAGTCAATCCGGATTTATGCCGTTTTTATTTTGGAAATGAAGTTTCTCCTGGTGGTTATCTGTGGATTTTTCCTAAATCTGATACCTCTGCCAACATCGGTATTGGTGTAGGTGGAAGCGATACATTACCTGGTAAAGGACCAAAGTTCTATCTGGATCGTTTTATGGCGCAGAATTTCCCCAATGCTTCAGTAAATTATATGGTTTGTGGTGGAGTGCCTACCTCTAATGGAACCGGATTTGTGACTGATCATGTGATGCTGGTGGGTGATGCTGCACGTCAGGTAAATCCGATTACCGGTGGTGGAATAGTTCAGGCAATGATAGCTGGAAGACTTTGTGGCGAAAC
>JAKQQL010000462.1:0-2751 GCA_029564175.1 Candidatus Cloacimonadota bacterium | reverse complement strand
CGTTGGTAAACACTTCACCATGATCTGCAACCCGCTTTTTGGATTTAAGCTGTTTGTCCGTCTTCATATTTGTCTTCAATTCAGCCACTTTTAGCGAAAATTTTATCAATTGTCTAAGTTAGTTTATTCTTTTTATTTGTCTTGTTTTATTTTTAACTCAAATTCTATCACCAGTGGCTAATTCCTAATCCCTTCTATAACCTCTGGGTTCGTTCACTAGTTAAGTAAGAGTGCGACAGCTTGAAAACAGCTGTTTAGTTAACTAACCACTACTTTATTTTGTTCCTTTTTTATACAGAATCAATTATTCCCCTTAAATGATTATCCGCTCTTTCAGTTGCCGGAAGGTGACGGAGGCAAATATTTATTTCACTAACTGAGCCTCTTGATAACCCGCTGATTCCCAAATGTTTTATATATGATGTCATGCTTCGTTTTTTTTATCAATCTTTTCAAATTCTTTAAGTGATTTTCCGTCTTTTAATCTCCACTCAAGTAAACCATTGGCATTTCTCCCCAACACAATGGCTGCGGCAGTGGATGGACTGCTAAATATGAAATCTTCTGAAAATTCATAGTACTCTCCATTCAATTGTAAAACGCCTTTGTCAACAAGTGACTGTCTTAAATTCATTTGATATGGGTGCATTGAACTTACTGTAGTGGAAGCAGCTATAGATCCTTTAAATACGACAAAACCATCTGAAGTTGGTTCTCCTTGTGCATCTGCCCCACGAGCAGCTTTAATAAAGAAAATATCTTGTTTTTGCTTGTGCTTAAATTCTCTTTTCTCATCGAATACTTTATGTCCAAGTGTATTCACAAGCATTTTAATGTTTTCTATAAATTCTTCCATTTCAGCTTTATCGGATTCCGAAATAGAAGATTGTGTAGGGGTAACAGTATTCTCAATCTTATAACGATTAGCACTTTTGGCTATATCAAATAATCTATTTTCAATGTATTTGATATGTGCTTTATTCAGGTTATCGTCCTTACTAATAAAGACAATGGTTTCATTCCAAAAATCTTTCTGTGTGAGATGTTGATTTAATCGTTTTATGATTGATTCTGCCTCTCCGATATAAACCTGATCTTTTCCTTCTTCATCTTTTCCAAATAAAAGATATACTCCTGTACTAACAAGATCTTCTCGATCTGTACAGTCTTTTATCTTTATCCGTGGTATTCTATATGCTTTTCCTGTCCAGTTTGATAATTCACAACTCATTCGACCGTTTGGATCTCCATCGATTAGAAAAATTTTTATTGTTTTTCCGAATTTCATTTTATGTTCAGTTTTTTACAATGAGGCATAACTGGAAAAAGTAAGTTGTAGTTGCGGATTGCGCATAATTGCCCGTCCTTAGAACAATGACTTTCATGCGGGAATCTCAGGCGACAAGATACGCTGAGAACAGCATTTAGGAGTACATAGTTTTTGGCAATTAAGCGTACATAGATTTAAGCATCAATGATACAGAGCTTTTGGCATCAAGAATGCAGGTTCTCATAGGTAAAAATAGTTATTATTTATTGTTCTCATTAAGTGTTTCAAAAATAGTTTTTCGGTTTTGCATCCGATAACTGTTTCCTTTCAGTAAAATCAGCTGGAGGTTGTCCCTGTTCAATCCCGTAAAGGTATCCCCATCAGAGATCCCGACAACTTTCACCTGGAACGTCTGGCTGTATAAACCAAAGGGGAGCAGGGTAAACAAGAGAAAGATTGGTAAAAAATATTTCATAAGCCGGGTTTCAGTATTTTACTGAATAATAAATTGCATAAATATCTATCGTCTACTGCTACAACATTTTATCCACCACCTTGCCATCATTACTTCATGCCCGCAATCCCTGTCACACAACTAGTACCCCACAATATTATGATTCTTCCAACCATCAGTAGCTTTATATGTATCCACGGCAGCTGTCGGCACTTCCACAGTGGCCCCGCCTGGTAGCATATCCTCTAAATATGTGAGGGGTGTGGTATGTGGGAATTGGAAAGCTTCCACTGTATTACATCCGAAAAACCCCTTCTTTCCAATATAATTGAGAATAAGTGGAAAAAACACTTTTCCTGAAAAACCTCTACATCCAGAAAAAGCATATTCTCCAATTGATGTTACCCCATCCGGGATTGTCAGTGAACCGGTAAAGCCTGAACACCCTCCAAACACAGATCTATTAATCTCAGTCAACTCGGCAGGGAGTCTCAATTCACCGGTAAAACCTGAACATTTAGAAAAAGCATATTCTCCAATGAATGTTACCCCATCCGGGATTGTGAGTGAACCGGTAAAACCTGAACAATTATAAAACGCATATCCATAAATCTCAGTCAAACCGGCAGGGAGTCTCAATTCACCGGTAAAACCTGGACAATGAAAAAAAGCCAATTCTCCAATTGATGTTACCCCATCAGGGATTGTCAGTGAACCAGTAAAACCTGAACAATTAAAAAAAGCATATTCTCCAATGAATGTTACCCGATCAGGTATTGTCAGTGAACCGGTAAAACCTGAACAAAGACCAAAAGCATGTCCATAAATCTCAGTCAACCCGGCAGGGAGTCTCAATTCACCGGTAAAGCCACAATTATAAAAAGCGTTTTCGCCAATTGCAGTCAACCCGTCCGGGAGATTTAATGAGCCATTGAAGCCTGTACATCCATAAAAGGTGTCATATCCAATAATTGTTACCCCATCAGGAATAGTCAGTGAACCGGTAAATCCTGAACAAAACATAAAT
>JAKQQL010000447.1:0-1471 GCA_029564175.1 Candidatus Cloacimonadota bacterium | reverse complement strand
CTTATTCATTCCTTATGCTTTCCTTATCAGGCATAAAGTTATTTTTATTCAAAAACATAATCAAAAAAATATCAACTATCTCGGAGATTATTTAAAAAAGCCTGGTCTCCCAGGCTTTCAAATCATTTATTCAGACGTTTTAGGTCGTCTTCTAATGTAGGGTTTATCTTCTGTTCTTTCGCTTCTTTGTCTTCTCTCTGAATAAGGCTTGTCCTGAGAGTTTGATTTATAGTCTTTTCTTCTGGAAGAATATGAGGAGTCTTCTTTTCGGTAATCTCTGCCTGAGCTATTCCCTCTTGAGTCATAGTCTCTGCGACTTCTTGGATAATCTGGTCTTTTACGACTCTGATCTTTTCCATCTTCCTGAGAGATTTCAATAAATACTTTTCTACCGTCCACTTCCTTGTTTTTAAACGAATCCAGCAAGGTTTCGATAAAAGTTTTATCAATTTCAAAGAAAGAAAAATATTGTAAAATCTTAATTTTTCCGATTGGAATAGAACGGATACCTGTGAATTCATTGATTAAACCAATTAAATCCTGTGGGGAGATGCCATCTTTACGGCCAAGATTGATAAACATTCTTTCATATTTAATCGAAGATCCTCTGCCTGTAGAATCAAAAGTATTGATATCCTGAGCATCTTTATAATATTCCAGAAAGCGGTTAAATTCAATGGATACAAATTTTTTGATCAATTCTTCTCTATCCAGCCATTCCAGTTTGCGATAAATGATTGGTAAGAAAGAATCAATTTCAGTCTCATTGACATCAATTTTTTCTATTCTGTCTATCATATGGAATAATTGTTTCTCGCATACTTCACGACCAGCAGGTACTTTTTTAAAAGTAAACTGTTTTTTAATCTGCTTTTCGATAATCTGAATTTTTCTTTTTTCCTTCAGATTGGCAATGACAACAGAGATTCCTTTTTTCCCTGCACGACCGGTACGACCACTGCGATGAGTATATACTTCCAGTTCATCAGGGATATTATAGTTAATTACATGAGTCAAATCATCCACATCAATACCACGGGCTGCCACATCGGTTGCAACCAACAAACTCAGATGACCGCTTCTAAATTTACCCATCACGTGATCACGCTGATTCTGTGAAAGATCACCGTGCAGCGCATCTGCATTGTAACCATCTTCCATCAGTTTTTCAGCCACTTCCTGAGTTTCCTGACGGGTACGGCAAAAAACAATACCATAAATTTCAGGGCAATAATCTACAATGCGTTTCAATGCCATGTAACGATCTTTAGAGTGAACCATGTAACATTCATGACTAACGCCTTCAGCACCTGAATTCTTTTTTCCAATACCAATCTGTTCAAAATCATTTAAATATTTTTTTGCAATTTCCAAAATCTCGTTTGGCATTGTAGCTGAAAACATCAATGTTTTTTTATGTTTTGGTGTATCTGCTAAAATTTCTTCCAAATCATCACGGAAACCCATAGCG
>JAKQQL010000445.1:0-1114 GCA_029564175.1 Candidatus Cloacimonadota bacterium | reverse complement strand
TTTGAAAAAATAAAAAGTATAACAGAGGACGCATCTTATAAGAATGGTAGCCTGATACTGGAGCTTATAGAGAGTGAGGAGATTGAAAACGTCCAGTTGTGCATTGAATTTATAAACAGGGTCAGGTCACTTGGAGTACAGGTGGCCATTGACGATTTCGGATCAGGGTATTCCAATATAGCGAACCTCATGAAGTTTGGTGTTGATATTGTTAAAATAGACGGTGAACTTATAAGGAGACTGGATAGTGATGATGAGGCTTACTCTCTTATAAAAGGTGTTTCAGCATTCTGTATAAACAGCGGGAGCACTGTTGTCGCTGAGTTTGTTGAGAACAAAGAGATTTACTCAAAAGTTAAAGAGCTGAATATCCATCTCTGCCAGGGGTATCATTTCTGCAGACCATTTGATCCGGGTATAAACTGAATAAGTGAGAACAGTTTCCATTATGAGAGAAACACCACATGGTGCCTGTCAATTGAAATATAAAAGCGGTATGGGGTTTTCATATCATACAATTCTTTATAATGAAGATAAAAATAATGAGAATGTTTTAGCTCAATTCTACAGCATAAGATTTAAAGATAAAAAGTAAATCTTTCAGATCATTATTAAATTATAGCACTTGATTTATTTCTGAATATAATTATAAGTCGTTTTACTTTAATCATACTTAAAGGGGTCAACATGAAACAGTTTTTTATTATTATCCTTTCGCTTGTTTTTATTTCATGCGCATCTTCTTCAGTTAAAAAAGAGGAGATCAAATCAGAACCGATAGACGGAGTTGATGTTTTCTCCGGTGAGACCCCCGGCCAGTATGTTATATATCACGATAAGCGCGCAAAAAGAAACGCCCTCTGCAGTTTTTTAAAATTCAATAAAACCGATTATGTTGCAAGAAGATTTGACCTGAATTCAGGCGATGAGATTGTCATGCAATTTAAAGCGATAAAGAAAGCGGATGGGGAATTTGATATCAAAGTTGTTAATGTGTTTGCAGGTGATCAGGCTGGCGTAATGTGGTTATTGACAGATATGCTTAATATGATTACTCAGTATGGCTTTTACACAAAACAGGGTAAAGATAATACAATAATCAGGGATGAATGGA
>JAKQQL010000430.1:0-1137 GCA_029564175.1 Candidatus Cloacimonadota bacterium | reverse complement strand
AAGAATGTAATGGTTTATTAACAAGAGCTCATTGTATGGATATTTTCAAATGGATAGTTGAAAATAAAATTCAAAAAAGTTCTTTAATACTTAATTAGAGGTAAAAATGAAAAAGTATAAATCATTTACTGTAACCTCCGTGCAAGTAGAGCCTGTAATGGGAAGCGATATAGGATCGGTTACTAGAGATGCAATCATATTGGCAACTACAGAGTGGAGAAACGTTCATTTCACATTCAATGGTAAAAAATATATCGTTGAACCTAATGATTTATTAGCATCCGTATTTACAAACAAAGAAAACAAGAGGTAGAGAATGATTGGAATTTATCATAATGCCGATGTTGACGGGTTTATGTGTGGTGCTATAATGAAATTAAAATACCCAGACATAAAATTGATTGGGTACGATTATGGAATGCCTTTTGATTTTAATATGATTTTCAATGAAGACGTTGTTATGGCGGACATATCTCTGCCGATGAAGTCTATGGAAGTACTTTTTAGAAAGACAAAATCATTTTTGTGGGTAGACCATCACGTTTCTGCAATTACTGATTTTGCCACATACTTTTCTATAACGGATACTGTAAGGTTAGAATCTGTTTATATTGATGAAATATGTGATAGCGTTCGAGGATTTTGTCTAGATACTAAAAAGGCAGCCTGCGAGTTGTTATACAAATGTTTATTTCCTGCCGTTCCTATATCTGAATCAATTGAATTGTGTGGTGAATACGATTCATGGAGAAATGAGGATAAAAAAAGGTGGAATAATGTTATTGTTCCTTTTCAATTTGCAATTTCGTCACTGGTATCAAGTGCAGAAGAAGCATACAATTATCTATTGGATAATCCGTATACAATTGATTATCTAGTTGGTCAAGGGGTTGCTATACAGAGATATGTTAAAAAGTATGATGAAACGAGCATGAAAAAATCATTTGTAGTAAACTTTGAACAGTATAGAACTCTTTGTGTTAATCAGCAAAGATGTTCAACCGGAACGTTCTCTAGCGTGTATGACGAAAATTTACATGATTTAATGCTATCGTTCTATTTTAATGGATCAGAGTGGTATGTAAGCCTACGATCTATTAAAGAAGATGTAGACTGCTCAAAGATAGCAAAAAAGTA
>JAKQQL010000424.1:0-10413 GCA_029564175.1 Candidatus Cloacimonadota bacterium | reverse complement strand
ACCATTTATCAGTATTAATTGCTCTGCAATCTCACCGAGTCTTTTTGAAAGTGAACTCTTTGGTTACGAAGAAGGTGCTTTTACCGGTGCAAAACAGGGCGGAATGGTAGGAAAACTGGAACTGGCTCAGGGAGGAACCATCTTTCTGGATGAGATTGGGGAGATGCCAATAGAATTGCAGTCTAAACTGCTTCGTGTCATTCAGCAAAAAGAGTACTACCGGGTTGGAGGACAAAAAAGCATCAAGCTGGATGTCAGGATTATCTGTGCGACTAATCGCGATTTGAAGGTTGAGATGGAGAATAAACGGTTCAGACCAGATTTATTTTACCGGTTAACAACCGGTCGTATGTTTATCCCGCCATTAAGGGAGAGAAAAGAAGAGATTGCGCCTTTGGCTCAGATGTTTATGCTCAAATTCTCTGAGGAAAAGAAAAAGAAATTTCAGTTTATAGATAATGAAGTGATTTCTTTTATTGAGACATACGATTGGCCAGGAAACATAAGGGAACTTCAGAATACGATTGAGAGAATCATTATTTTAAATGATGATCTTGTTATCCGAAAAGCACATTTGTCTTTTTTAAACCCGGAACAGAAAGATCATGTGATTGAAGATCCTGCATTCTTAAATATCGAGTTGCCGGATGATGGAATTGATATTAAAGAGCTGCAAAAAATGATTATGAGAAAGATCCTCAAACGATTTGAAGGCAATAAAACCAAAACAGCAGAATACCTGAGAATATCACGAAAAACCTTGTATATGAACGAGATTGACTAGTTTTAAGTGCTTGTATGCTGATATATGAAAGAAAAACGTATGAGAAGTTTCTTAAAAAGAAAGATTATCCAATTTAGGAGTATAAATGAATATCAATACAATTATTGAAATGTTGAAGAAGAACGGTTTTACCGAAAGAGAAGCAAAAGTGTATTCTATTCTGTTGATGAACCCTAATCTAACCCCTCCGCAAATTCACAGTATGGTTGGTATGACCCGTCCGAGGATTTATGAAATCCTTTCCACACTGATATCAAAAGGGATGATTACAGAAGACTTGGCAGGTAATAAAAAAGTATATAAAGTCTTAGACCCAAAATCAACTTTTCATGAGATGATAAAAGAAAAGGAGAAGGAATTTGAACAGTATAAAGCTGAGAATGAATCCCTCTCTGAAATGGTTCAGGAAATATATAATCAGTCAGCCTTAGATCAGTCACCTTATTATCAGTTGGAACATTTATCTGATCCGGTCAGCATCGGAGAAAGAATTAATTACTACTGGGGTAAAGCAGAAAGAGAAATTTTAATTTTTTTTAAACAACCTCAGGTTTCCAGCAGTAATAATACAATTCCGGATGATGTCAAGATACGAACAATCTTCGAATATAATGGCGATTTAAAGACAAAAACAGCTATCAAAGATTTAATTAAGAATATGGGACCAAAGGATGAGCTCAGAGTTCTTGAGGAATTACCTCTCAAACTATTGGTCATTGACAATCAGATATGTGCACTTGGATTCAGTCAGAATGATCCCTCTCCCGGTAAAATGAATACTCTGTTCTTCAATGAGCCTATTATTGCTGCTTTTATGAAAGAGATATTTGAAGCCAGATGGCAAAAAGCAATACCTTGGGAGCAAATAAACCTGGATGACTAAATCATCAGTTAAATTTATTCTGTTAAGTCGATCTGAAAGGATCAATTAACAGTTATTATCTGTATGAATATCAGTAATATATGTTTGTACGGCTACAAGGGGAGTTTTTTCTCTTGACATAATAAACTCTCTTTTTTATGATACACTTAAAGTAAATCAAAATACATAATAAATCGTATTTTAAAAAAGGAGTGAATGATGAAAATGAAACCAGCTTTAATCAGGTTAACCAGTGTAATTGCATTACTAATTGTATGTATATCAGGTCTCTTCGCTGATGTTCTTTATGAAGCCACCAGTTTAAACAGCTCAACAGGAGCTTTAAACGCTACTTCCTGGCCATCATTAAACGACGGGCTTGTTGTGGTTGACGACATTGTTGTATCTGAAAACGGATGGATAATCAAAAACATATCAAATTATTTCAGTCCTATGGGATCTCCTGTTGCAGATTCCGCATTTTTAGTTGTATTTTCAAAATCATTAGGGAATATTAATCCAATGTTATATGCTACTGCCGTTTCTGTTTCATCAGAAAGTATTGTTTTAACTGATCAGGATAACGGAGAGACAAGAGATGCTGTCAGAATTTATGCAGATAGTTTAAATGTGAGCCTTAGTGCCGGAGAATACTGGATTGGATTATCTCCAATTTCAGATTCTTACATGAACTGTTGGATGGCATGGGGATCCAGAACAGAACATGGTGATACACCAAAATGCTGGGATATGATACAAAATAATTGGGTTGGATTAGCTTTCTGGATTGTTACAGACTCCATGATGAAAATTGAAGGAACCTCTGGTCCTACATCAGTTGATATTACGCCAACACCTGCCTCATTCGTATTAAATGCAAATTATCCAAATCCTTTTAATCCTTCCACTACCATCAGCTTCTCTTTAACTCAAAGTGCTCAGACCCGCTTGGAAATCTACAATCTTAAAGGGCAAAAGGTCAAAACACTTTGCAACACCAACCTAAATTCCGGTAAACATCAATACGTATGGAATGGTACTGATGAACAGGGCAAAAAAGCCGGTTCTGGCGTATATTTCTACAAACTGACTTCTGGATCTCAATCTTCAATGAAGAAAATGATCATGATGAAGTAATTCTGTCTCATCAGAAAATGTAAAAGGAGAGCTGAAAGGTTCTCCTTTAATTTTTTTTAATTTGATTGCTATTTCAGTTCTTTGTTTAAAATCAAAAAACCTGTTTTAAAACTGATTAATCGGCTTTAAAACAGGTGTTCTGTTTAAATGGCACGCCCGTAGGGATTCGAACCCCAAACCTTCTGATCCGTAGTCAGATGCTCTATCCAATTGAGCTACGGGCGCATTCACAACTTATAAGTTCAAAATATAAGGTCTGGTTTTTTTGTCAAGGAAAAAGATATGATTTCTTTTAAAATTAAAGCCTACTTGTTATAATTATATCTTAAAAAAGAAGTTAAGTATATGGATATGAAACGCAAAACTCATTTGAAAGTAAAACTGATTTCAGAAAATAAGCTTTGAAAGAAGATTCGGTAATCGGAAACACTCTTTTTTTTAAGTGTATAAGGATAGGATAAGCATCCTGCTTTCTTTCGTCATAGTTACAAGTTACAGAAAACAGGATGCTATCAGAGCAATATTATCGTATGGTGAGAAGGGTTTGACCTTCATCCACATTTTGGTTTGGATTAACCATGATTTTGTCAATCTTGCCAGATTTATGGGCATAGATCTCATTTTCCATTTTCATGGCTTCTATGGTAAGCACCAGATCTCCTTCATTGATTGTTTGATTTTCTGAAACCAGTACTTTTACAATAACGCCATGAATGGGTGCAAGTAAAGGACTGGCTGTTGATGCAGAAGTAAGAGTATGTTGAGGAACTGGTTTTTGAGCAGGAGGAACTGGAGCAGGAGTTACTGGTGCTGAAGGTGGGATAGGTGTATAGGATTGAACTTCACCTGTATCCGGTTGGACATGAACGTGATACTGTTTGCCATTGACAGTTACAATCAGATTTTCTGGAGACAGAGATTTTTTTGTTGGTTCAGGAGTAGGTGGAGATACTTTTACAGGCTCAGGTTTAACCTCTTCTTTATAATAAACGGAAAGCGGCGCATTCCCTTTTAGGAATTCCAGACCTTTATCTTTACAGGTTGCATAGATAAAAATATTTTCATCACTTGCATCCAGATTATTGTCGATAATGACTTGTTTACTGCTTTCATAAGCCGGTGGCAGAATATCGATCGGATCTCCTTCAAACGGGTCTTTTTTAAGTTGTTCAGAAGCAATTCTTACGATTTCAGGGTCAGCTGGTCTGGGTGTCTTGCCAAAGTAACCCAAAACCATATTGCCGTATCCATCTGTTATTTTTTTCCATTTTCCCATGACAACATTCATATAAGCCTGTTGAAAATAGAACTGTGATACAGGTGTAACGCTTGTTCCAAAACCGCCTTTTGCCACGACATCAGCCATTTCTTCAATCACTTTTGGATACAGATGCAGCGTTTTATTATCACGCATCATCATGGTATTCGCTGTTAATGCCCCACCAGGCATAGGAGAGAGGACAATCAAAGGAGATGTCTCTCTGGATTCTGGTGGAATCATATATCTTTCCATCGCATCTTCAAAGGCACGTTCAGCTTTAAGGACTTTTTGATAATCCAAATCCAAAGTGAAATTGGTATTTCTAAAGGCTGCCATAATAGTTAAAATATCCGGTTGGCATGTACCTCCACTGACAGGTGATTTTGACAGATCGATCCCATCCGCGCCAGCTTCAACAGCTGCCATGATGGCTGCCGTACCTAATCCGGCTGTATCATGTGTATGGAACCAGATAATACGGTCTTTACCTAAGATTTCTCTGGCTTTTTTGATAGTATCTCTGACGATTTGAGGAGGGGTGGTTCCGCTGGCATCTTTAAAAACTAATGAATCAAATGGTATATTTTTTTCAAGTATTTCTTTCAGTTTTTCGATGTAAAAATCAGCAGTGTGAACTGTATTATCCTGAATTCCTGGAGGTAAACCCATCAGAGAAATGGAAATTTGATGATGAAGTCCTGCATTTTTGATACAATGACCTGAGTAATCGAGATTTCGCATATCATTCAATGCATCGAAATTACGAATGGTACTGGTGCCATGTTTTTTGAATAATTGGGCATGAAGATTGATTATGTCCTTGGGTTGTTGTGATAAACCTACCACATTGATCCCTCTGGCAAGTGTCTGGAGATTGGCATCCTGACCAGCTACCTGACGAAACCGGTCCATCATATCAAAGGCATCTTCATTACAGTAAAAATAGAGACTTTGAAATCTGGCACCGCCTCCAAATTCATAATGCATAATTCCTGCTTCGAGAGAAGCTTCCAGAGCTGGTAAGAAATCATCTGTTCTAACTCGGGCACCAAATACAGATTGAAATCCATCCCTAAATGAGGTGTCCATAAACTGAATCTTTTTCAGTGTCATGATTACTCCTTTATTTATTTATTTATTGTTGATTTGCATAATAGATAGAAACAGCCGTGCTGATTACGACTGAAATATCTTCAGATTCCTCATCATCAGAATGATAAATGATGCTTGTCTCAGGTGTGCTTTTGTCATGAACCTGGTATTTTTCAAGTAAGTCAGGGGCTAACTGATTTTTTGTTGATAAAAGTTTGATTGAAAGAAACGATTTGTAGAATATGAAAAAGAAAACTGCTAGTATCGGTATTGATATGACAAAATATGCGATGATAATAATCATGATATATTCCTTTCTGTTAAAAATAAAATACTTAAAATAAATCATAAAGCAAGTGATTATTTTATTGTTTTTTTTAAAAAAGGCTGTATTATATTGAAACATAAAACATGATAGTGTGTATAGGTGATGAAATCAATTGTAAAAGTCACTCAAAATTAAGGGAGGGAAAATGAAAGGAACTCGAAAAATCATCTTCATGATGCTGATGATGACCCTGTTTAGTATGCTGTGGTCGCAAAACAAGTTAACTTTTATCTGCGAAGAATATCCACCTTATGAGTACACTCAAAATAAAGTCCCCAAAGGGCTGGATGTAGAAATCATTGATCGTGTGTGCAAGGAAGCAAAACTGGATTATGAAATTCAATTTTATCCATGGGAACGTTGTATGCAAATGATAAAAGAGGGTAGAGCTGATGCCATTTTTGGCATTTTAAAAAACAATGAAAGACTTGCTTTTTTGAAATACCCTGACAAAAGCGTTAGTATGGATAAACGCGTTTTAATAACAAAAAAGAATAATCCTTCAGTTATCAACAAACTCGAAGATTTGAAAGGCAGAACAGTTGGTGTTGTCAGAGGATATGCTTATAGTGATGTTTTCGATAAGAGTGAAATCTTTAAGAAAGATATATCTGCTTCATCAGAAAGCATGATTGATAAACTCAAAGGGGATCGTTTTGAATTTGCTGCAATCAGTGAATATGTCGCAAAATATTATATTGGAAATGAGAGCTGGTCGAATTTTAAGGTACAACCTTATATTATTACATCAGATCCTCTTTATACGGCTTTTAGTAAGAAATCGGAAAATGCAATGAAACTATTTGATCGATATAATAATGCCTTAAATGCGCTGGAAAAAAGTGGTGAACTCACAAAAATCAGAAACAGATATCGGTAAACTATTTTTTCTGCAAGATGATAACAGGGCAAGCAGGTTGTAAGACAAGCAACCTGCTTGTTATTTTCTTTTCGCAAGCTGGTAGCTTACGTTACAACGATAAATTGTTATTGTAATTCCAATTCTTCAGACACTTCCGCTTTGATTCGTTTGACTTCAGTTTCTTCCACATTGAGCTTTTGGGCAAGCTCATCGATAATCAATTTTTCTGCAATATTGAGAGATTTATCTGCAAAAGCAATATAGAAACACAATCTTACTATAAAAAAGCGTTTTTGAGGGTTATTTTGATAGATCAGGTTGATTAATTTAACCTGTTCATCAATGTGCATCTGATGATTTTCATACTCATGTATCAGTTTTTCAAAAAGATGATGAATAATTTCCAATTCAGCTTTCCCATATTCTTCACGGTAATGAGTGTATTCAAAGGAACGCTGATGTAATTGAAATACAAGTCGTTCAATGATTTCTTCTTTTTCATTATCAGTGATTTTGCCTTTTGACATGGTAATATGAATAAGTAAAGACATTGCTGCTGCAATAAATGAAAAATTATCAAGTATGGATTTTTCCTGTGGTGTTTTTGGCTCATAGTTCCGTTTGATAAAGAAAGTTGCAAGTACATGCTCTTTATTGTCTTTACGTGTTGAATCCTTTAAATAATCTTGAATACTGATTGATTCACGCTCCATTTTATCCTCCCTTTTTTATAAAAGTATAAGCGATTTTAAAAGAAAAGTCAAATGTTTTTTAAATAATTCTTTACATAATTTACGGTTTTAATGAAATTGTATCATATTCCTTTAAGAAAGGTGTAATAATGGATATTTCATTAGAAAATATTGAACAATACTTCCCTGAAAATGTCAGTGAGGAAGAAAAAGCAAAGATAAAAACCTTGTTTTATAAAGAGATGGCTTTACAGATGCATACATTTTATCAGGGTAAGATTCAAACCTTGCCAAAGGCAGGTTTATATGGTTTTAACTGGTTTAATGTGTGGTACACGCCAGGTGTATCTTCTGTATCAACAACGATACGTGATCATCATGACAGCTCATTTCATCTTTCAAACCGCAGTAATCTGGTAGCGGTTGTCAGCGATTCTACCCGTGTATTGGGAGATGGTGATTGCGGACCTGCGGGCGGATTGGGTGTGATGGAAGGTAAGGCTTATCTGATGAAATATCTCGCAGGGGTTGATGGAATTGCACTTTGTGTAGATAATCGGGATGAGAATCAGAAACCGCAGGCGGATAAAGTCATAGAATTTGTTAAAATGCTTCAGCCCAGTGTCGGTGCTGTCAATTTAGAAGATATTTCTCAGCCGGATTGTTATAAAGTACTTGACGTCTTACGTAAGGAATGTCATATCCCTGTTTGGCATGATGATGCACAGGGTACAGCCTGTGTTATTCTTGCAGGTCTGATTAATGCCCTGATTTTAGCAGACAAGAAGATAGAAGAAAGTCGTATCGTACTGATGGGTGCAGGTGCTTCTAATTCAACCGTAGCGAAATTGCTTATGTTAACGGGTGCAGATCCTGCAAAAATTATGCTGTTTGATAAGGATGGTGGACTACATAAAAACAGAAAAGATATCGAACAAGACCCTGAATTTTATATTCAATGGGGGCTATGTCAAAATACCAATCCTGATTGTATTAATGAGATAAAAGAAGGCATTAAAGGCGCAGATGTACTAATCGCCTTGAGCCAGCCTGGTCCGAATACCGTGAAACCTGAATGGATCAGCAGTATGAATGAAAAAGCAATTGTCTTTACCTGTGCAAATCCGGTACCGGAAATCTATCCTTATGCTGCTAAAGAAGCAGGGGCTTATATTGTGGCAACTGGTCGTGGAGATTTCCCAAATCAGGTAAATAACTCCTTAGGTTTCCCTGGTATTCTGAAAGGGGCGCTTTTATGCAAAGCCAGACAGATTACAGATGGGATGGCTGTTAAAGCAGCGCAATCTCTGGCTGAATTTGCTCGTAAACGTGATTTTCATGCAGATAAAATCCTGCCACTTATGACAGAATATGAAGTATTTGCCCAGGTAGCTGCTGATGTCGCCATGCAGGCGATTGAAGAAAAGGTGGCAAGAATTGAACTCACTTATCAAGAGGTATATGATCAAACAATTCAAGATATTGTCAACACCCGAAAAGCGGTTAATCTGCTGATGGAAAATCAATTGATTAAGGAACCGCCTGCCGAAATGATCGAAAATATTCTTAAACAGTCTATTGCAAAGGTAGTTAAATAACTCATAATGAATAGTTTGCTTGAGGCAATCAGATACTCTGACAATAAAATCAGATTAAAAAAAGTAGAAACTGATTTTTTTAAATATCTGGATGAAAATCTAAATCATGAAAATGCGATTCTTTCTTATCCGGTGATCAATCAGCTGATGTATCTTTATGATTCAATCTTTTTTGATTGCTATTTGGTTAAGAATCTTGAGATTGCTATTGACTTGTCCAGACGGATGACACGTTCTGCAGGCATTACCAAATTCAACAGAAGAACAAGACATTTTGAGATCGTATTTTCTATTCCACTCCTGTTACATACTTTTAAAGAGAATAAAGGCAGATCTTTTGATGTAAACGGATTGCCCTGCTCAAGTCCCGCTCAGGCACTGATGCGGGTGATGGAGCATGAACTGGTACATGTATTGGAATTTGTTTTAAAAGGAAATTCCAGTTGCTCAAAACAAGATTTTAGAATCATCGCATGGCGATTATTTGGTCATACTCAAACCCGACATGCCATTACTAATGAGAATCAGGCAGTGATTAAAAAATCTGAATTTCCGGTTGGTCAAAAAGTATCTTTTGAATATGAACAGGTTGAATATCAAGGCGTCATTCATCGGATTACCAAAAGAGCTACAGTAATGGTGCCATCTGTTCGAGGTACTTATCTAAATGAAGCAGGTAAACGGTTTGCAAAATTCTACGTACCTTTGTCGATGCTAAAAAAGATTAATGAGTAGGAAATGCTACAAAAAACCAAGTAGCGCAAGCTGTCAGCTTATGTTTTCCTGCAAACAAGATGCTCACAGTACGGAATAAGAGAGGAGAAATAATATGAATAAAAGTTTTGCCAGTGATAACAATGCCGGTATTCATCCACTAATTATGGATACAATAATTAAGGCAAATGAAAATGATTTTATCTCTTACGGAGATGACTTATATACTCAGGAAGCAGTAATGCTGTTTAAAAAGGTGTTTGGTGAGGATGCAGAAGTCTTTTTTGTTCTCAATGGAACCGGAGCAAATGCGACAGCACTAAAAACAATTATCAGAAGCTTCGAAGCGATTGTATGTCCTGAATCAGCTCATATTGCCGTAGATGAATGTGGTGCTGTTGAGAATCTGACCGGAGCAAAATTATTGACTGTTCCAACATCAGATGGCAAGTTAAGGGTTGAACAGGTTATGAGTTTTATGCATTTTCAGGGAGATCAACATCATTCTCAGCCAAAAGTCATTTCAATTTCTCAATCAACTGAGCTGGGGACACTTTACTCTGTTGAGGAGATCAGACAACTTGCCGATTTTGCCCATGAAAATGATATGTATTTACACATGGATGGTGCCAGAATAGCCAATGCCTGTGCTTCAATGGGGCTAGGGTTCCGCGAAATGAGCAGGGATTGCGGGGTTGATGTACTTTCTTTTGGCAGTACGAAAAACGGGATGGGATTTGGAGAGGCTGTCGTCTTTTTTAATCCGGTTTTAGCGAAATATTTTCCTTTTATTCGTAAGCAATCGATGCAGTTACTCTCTAAATTGAGATTTATTACCTGTCAGTATAAGCCCTATTTTGAGAATGATTTATGGCGACATAATGCTAAAAATGCGAATCATCTGGCTCAATTGCTTTATGATTTATTGCAGGATGTTCCCAGTTTAATCACTACACGTAAAAGTGAAGTGAATGCGGTTTTCTGTATTTTGCCTAAGGATAAAATAGAACGTATTCAGCAAAAACGGTTTTTCTATGTTTGGGATGAAGAAAGCGGAGAAGTACGGTTTATGACCTCTTTTAA
>JAKQQL010000410.1:0-5848 GCA_029564175.1 Candidatus Cloacimonadota bacterium | reverse complement strand
AATCATCCGATCCTTGGCACTCGGTTAAAAGATATTTGCTCTGAATTGCTAAAACTTGAATCATCAGATCCTTTAAAAATATTTGGAGCTATTGATTCATTAAAACTAAAATCCAGCATGACCTTATTTAACTATGTAAATCAAGAAGAAAACTGTATGTTTTTGGAAGTATTGAAAAAATTCTTTGGAGGAGAAAAAGACCAGCAAACAATTCAGCTACTCAATGAATCTAAAGAGAATTAATAGGCTTTGAGTGTAATTACTCAAAGCCATTCAAATTCTATTTGACAGATTTATCCTCAAATCCTATGACTTTCGAAGTATGATTCTCTATATCATCTGATAGATATTCTGTTTCATTGTCTGGCTGATTCCTTTCAGCTTTAGCCACTTCTCGCATTTTCTATACACATGTTCCCATTCCTTTTTCTGCTCAACATATTGATTTTCAAACAGATTCAATACTAACAGACTAATGGCCACATCATTCGCAATATCAGGGCTGATATGATAACTTTGAATGAGCATTTCTGTAATTTTTTGAATCAAATCCTTATCGATCAGATTCAAGTCATGCATTTCCTCAGAACTTCCCCAGTAGCCAGATGCTTTCTGTAGGGAGATGACATTAATCAGCCTATTCTTTGGATTTTTTCTCTTTTTATCAGAGCTATCAGTAAAGGCTGTTTGTCCCACAAAATTTTCCTGAATTATACCAAATTGATTCATTTGATCAGTAGATTGTTTGTTCTCAGACAGAAATACTTCATGATCAAATCTAATAAGACTTTGTATGTTATGGTAAACCATGACAGGAGATTTTACAAGAGTAGTATTATTCATACCAAACATCATCTGAGAAGGGATTCTTCTGTATTCATACGAAGTATATTTTTTCTCTAAAACCGGATCTGTCAAAACAAAACTGGTATATTTACTCAGAATTCCATATTGTTCAGCCAGTAAAGCCAACCTGGCAATTTCATTTTTTTGATTTGACTTTAAACTCTTACTCTTTTCATCAATCGTATATTTGGCATAAAGTTGAGGCAGACCGGAGTCTTTATCTTCCTCAATTGTTTTGATAAAAGCAGAATAAATCTCTGTGCTATCATCAGAATAGGTCAGTGATAAAGTGAGTTCATCAGCAGGTAATTCTTCCAGATGGCTAAAATGCAAGAAATTTTGCCCTTTAAAAAGATACTTTCCTTCATTTCCAAAATGTTCAATGTATTCATCACTCCATTTTATTTTTGCGTCTTTAATACTTTTCATGAAAGTCTTTTTAAAGTGGTTCAATACAGCAGATTCTATCTTTTCTGACGGATGAATCTTTTCCATAGCGCCACCACTAATATCTGCCAGTGAATGCAACAGGTATTCATCAGCGCCATATCCCACGCCAAGCGTAAAAAAGCGGATTGCCTGCTTCTGACGCTTTACAAAATCAATAATTTTTGACTGATTACCGACTGCTCCGTCTGTCAGCAATATAACATCACATCCCTTGTCATCTAAAGGCAATTCATACACAGCTTCAATCGGACTCAGGATTTCTGTTCCACCCATATCTGCATCTAAGGATTCAACCCATTTTCTTGCCAGATGTAGCACTCTGTCTTCATATTTTTCAAGCCGGTCAGAGAACAGTTTATAATGACTGCCAAATGCAATCATATTAAAACGATCGCCTTTACTTAGTGATGAGAGCATAATCAAAAGTGCATTTTTAGCCTGCTCTATGCTTTCGCCACTCATCGAACCAGAACAATCAACGATAAAAATCAAATCCTGTTCTGGTTTTTCAATTTCTAATTCAGTATTAATCTCCGTCATTGCGATATAGCCATCTGCAAAAGGATCTTTCATCAAAAGAGCATAATTCTCTGACTGCTCTTCTTCTTCAATTTTCAGGACAAAGTCTCTGTCCATATTCACAGAGTCAGCTGAAAATTCTACATGAATTACTTTTTCACTCATACTGGTTTTGATTGTATGGGAAGGGGATTCAACGGATTTAATGCCACCAGGTAAAACAATTTCTGCTTTTAGACTCAGACCGTAAGGCAGAGGTTCTGTAGAAATCGGAGGATAAATCCGGTCTCTTTCAGCAGGGTCCATCTGTTGTAAAAACTTCGCTGGTGTGTACAAAGGTGCGATAGTCGTTGGTAAAATCAGACGGTACGCATGATTATTCTTTTCAAGTAATTGACTGTATTTAATCTTGATAATGATATTCTCGCCTGGCATCAGGTTCCCTGCACTAATACTGAAGATATTAGGTCTGTCCTGATCCAAGAGATAAGCGGAATCCCCGTCACTCAATGCTTGTTCATAAGACTCAAGGGCTTCATCTCTATCTTTGACCACTCCGATTGTTTCCTGTCCGTTTTTGATTAAACTAAATCCATTTACACAGGCATTCATCGGCAGAGGAAAGCTGTAAACCGCCTCGATGGGCTGACTTTCCTGATTCATAAAATTTTGGGACAGCGTGGTATGACAGATACTACCAGTCATTTTAATATCTGCAGAAACACCTTTTAAAGCAATCTTCCCCATCTCCTTATTCTTTTTTTCATGTTGACTATTCTTCATTTTTATCCTCCCTGTTATCTTCCCTTTGATTTAATATTTCATTGATTTTTTCTAACTGTTCCCTGTCTGGTAGCTTTTGAGCAGCCGGAATTTCTAAAACAAATCCTCCTTTAAACAAGATTCTGGTACAACTCTGAATTTCAGTAACCCCTGATATTGTGTCATATTGACTGTCAGATTGTAATCTTACTGAACTGCTTCGTTTTACCAGGATGCGTTCCAAATGCTCATCCGTATAGTAACTGTGCCTGCCAAGCCCAACCGGTGGTGGAATAATACGATTCTGCACATAGAACCTTACTGCCCGTCTTGAGATACCGGCTTTTTCAGCTAACTCACCAATCGTGTACTTTCTATCTTCTTTCATGATTCAATATGACAGTGTATATGTCATTATGTCAAGTTCTTTTTTAAAGTTTTTTTTAATAGTATCAAAATGCCCTTCTGATCGCTTTTCTGACAGATTATCTTTAACCTTACAAAATGGCTTTCATTTTAAGTGATACACAGTTTTTCAAAAGTTATTCTGTTAGAATGCGCAAATTGCTGGCTTGTTCTTTTAAAACAATCTGATTTTTTTATCAATGAACAAGCTGAATAGAACAGTCCTTTTTTCATTACTATAAACTGATCGTTCTCTATTCCTTTCTCATTCCATTCCTATTCAAATCTCATATCTATCCTGTAGAAAACCTAGATTCTTTTTTCTTTAATCTTCTATGATTGTTCTGATTTTTCTATGGGCAGGTGCAAGACCTGCCCCTACGATTATCTGTTATGCTACGATATCTTTTTTGTGTATTTCATAAGTCTGTTTTAAAACCTCTGTTTTATGAAAAGCAGGTAATTTTCAGATGAAGAAATATTTAAAAAACCAAGGGATTTGTTTAAATACTATTTTTAAACTTCCCTTTTCGTGTGTTTTGTGTTTTTCGTGGTTCATGCACTTTTTATTGTGAACTCTTTCATGGTTTTATACAATGCCCTGAAAGGGTGTCATATGAGTAGCCCACGGATTTATCCATGGGGAACAGGTCACCCTCTCCCACACCGCTCCAGAGGAGCGGAACAAACACACATAAAAATATATCTTTTATCATATTCATCGACTTGGATTTTCTTTCGCCCCTGACGGGGCTCTGGATTTGAGGTCATTCTTACCCAGAGCTGACGCTCTGGGCTAGGATTCTTTCGTTCCTACGGAACTCTATATTGCCATTTCCCCATATCATTCATTGTTCTTTCATTCCTACGGAACTCTTCTATATACCTTATATCACACATATTTCCGTGTCTTTCCGCTTTTTCCGTGGTCGTAACACTTATTTTCTCTCTGCATTTTCACATCTAATCGTCTTTCATCCTGCAATCGTTCATCATTGCCATGCGCTGAACAGCGTCAGCTGTGACAGAATCTGGAACAGGGCGCCAGCTCTGGGTATGTATCCAAACCATAATTCAGCGCCATAGGTGTGGCATAATAAAATCTTCATTTTACAATACCCTGAAAGGGCATTTGTGGCAAATTCCATTTCCGTATTTTTCGTGCCTTTTCTGCTTGTTATTTTGTTTTATCCGTGGTTTATTAATTTTTTTCGTTATTTGGTGTCTTTCGTGGTTCATCCTCTTTATAGCGGGTTTTTATTTATTGGTTGTATAACACTGTCCTTCATTCATCAGTAATAATCTCCTTTAAATCCTGCTTGACAATAATTTGATTGCTTGTAATAATGACAAAAGGAGAGATTATGAATAAGATAAAAAGAATACCTTATGGAATAAGTGACTTCGAAGCTGTTAACAGTAAAAATGAATATTATGTCGATAAGACCATGTTTATACCTGAATTAGAAAAAACCAGATTTGTCTTTCTCATCAGACCCCGCCGATTTGGCAAATCTCTTTTTTTAAGTACCTTGCAATCTTACTATGATATCAAAAAGAATGAGCGTTTTGAAGAATTTTACAAAGATACATGGATTCTGAATAATCCGACAGAAGATAGGGCTAAATATCTGGTTTTATACTTCAATTTTTCTGCAGTCTTGAAAGAAAAAGATAAAGTACAGGACGATTTTAACAGGTATTGCAATTTAGAGATTGATACTTTTATGGATAAATATCAAGAATATATTCCAAAACAAATTATTGATACAGTTAATTGCCTGGAAACTGCACATGAGAAGCTGCACTTACTTGCCAGTAAACTGAGAGAGCAAGACTATAAAATCTATCTCTTTATAGACGAATATGATAATTTTACAAACACTCTGCTCACTGATTTTGGTGAAGTAGAATATAAAAGAATTACCCGACAGGCAGGCTATTTCAAGCAGTTTTTTACTAATTTGAAACTACTGACTTCAGGATCAGGCTCTGGGCTTGCCAGACTATTTATTACCGGTGTATCGCCTGTGACGATGGATGATGTAACCAGTGGATTTAATCTGGGGGACAATATTTCCATATCTCCTGCATTTAATACCATCTTGGGTTTTACTGAAGCAGATGTGAATGCTATTCTGGATTATTACATCTCGGTTGGAGATCTTCAGGTTGATAAAGAAGAAGCCTTAGAAACCATGAAAAAATGGTATAATAATTATCAGTTTTCTAACAAAGCACATGAGAGTGTATATAACACGGACGCTGTTTTATATTTTTTAAAAGAGGCTATCCGTTCAAAAGAAATCCCCTCCAATCTCATAGACGATAATCTTCGGATGGATTATGGAAAACTGCAATACCTTATCCTGAAAGACAAAGAGCTTAACGGTAACTTTCAAAAACTATCCGATATCATCAAACACAACGGAATAGAATCAAACATTAAGACCAGCTTTCCTTTTGATAAAATTACTCATAAAGAGAACTTTATTTCACTCCTGTATTTTTTTGGATTGCTCACCTATTCTGATAAGACAACTTCCAATCTGCCTTTCTTATGCATCCCCAATGAAACGATCAGACAAATGATTTTTGAGTATATTAGAAATTCTTTTGAAGAGGCTTATGATTTCTCTTTAGATATCTATGAATTACTTTTGTTAATTAGAGATATGGCATTTAAAGGCACATTTAAACCAGCCTTTGAATTTATCGAAAGCGAGATTAAAAAACAGACTTCCCTCAGAGATTTTATAGATGGTGAGAGTATCGTAAAAACATTCTATCTGTCTTATCTGAATATCTATGATTTTTATATCTCAGCATCAGAAGAAGAGATGAATAAGGGTTATGCTGACCTCAT
>JAKQQL010000323.1:0-1995 GCA_029564175.1 Candidatus Cloacimonadota bacterium | reverse complement strand
GAAAACAGAAAATTGAATGATTTTTTTCATTCTCATAAAAATAAAACTGTGTTCAGCCTCGATCTCAAATCTGATTATCATCAAAATTATCAAAGCATGGTTCTGACCAGCAAGGATTTTTCAGACTCAGATGAAGGTTTAATCTCTCAGATATCTAAACTTGATGAAAGCATGACAAAACGCGAATTGGTAAAATGGTTTATCATAGATGACAATTCCGCCGGAAAATCAAAAGGCTGATTTTAGCTTGACACTTTCATTTTTACGGATTAAAAGAATTTATGAGTAATTTTAAACGCGTAGGCGAATTTCTTGTTGAAAACGGAATAATTACTGAGGATCAGCTCCGTGCTTCTCTCGAACTGCAGAAAGACAATCCTCAAACTGCAATAGGTCAGGTTATGGTAACTTTGGGCTATGTCTCTAAAGAAGAACTGATCATGGCGATGGAAATGTACATGATTGCAACCGGTACTACGACTGATGTTTCCGACGAATGGCTTGACCAGGAAGAAATAGACTCACTTCTCGATAGAATAAAGACCCAAAAATAAATTAATCTAAAAAGTCCCGACAACAGTAAAATACTGTTTGCTTTATCTGTGCGCAATTATACAATTGAGCTATTAAACAGAAGGACTGGCTTGCAATGAAAGGGTTCAGCATATCGTTTAAAACTTCTATTTTGTTCGCTCTTAACAATCTGATACTGATAGCATTCACCAGCGGTTTTTTCTTTTATAAACTTAATTTAAGTTATAACGACAAGATTGATTCCGCTCTTTCTTCAAGCGCAAAAACCTTATCTGCAATGATTGATCCGGAAATTCACAAAGAAATAGCATCTGAAAATACAGAAAACTCACAGAAGTATTCTTATTACAGAAACAAAATGATTCAGATTCAAAAAGATAACAATCTTACATTTATATATTCACTGATAAAAGATTCAGAAGGTAAAATACATTTTATTCTCGATACGGGAGAAAATGAAAACCACTCTCCTATTGGAATGGAATATGAAGCTGACAGCGCTGTTTTATCCGCCTTTGAAGGAATACCCGTAATAGGATCAATTACAAATGACCAGTACGGCATATTCAAATCGGCTTATGCTCCCATAATTGACTCGGAAGGTAAAACCAGCGCTATTATCGGAGTTGATATAGACTATGCCGAGATTGTTAAGGCTAAGCGGGAAATTCTTATTTACATCATAGCAATCGCAATAACCGGATTCATTGCAAGTATTCTTCTTATTCTTTTCATCAGAAGAATACTCATAAAACCGATAAAATCATTTTCTTCAACCATCTCTGATGTAGCCAGATTTGACGGTAATCTCGAAATGCGGTTCCCGAAAGATAAACATGATGAGATCGGAAGTATATATAATGCAGTCAACGTTCTTTTTGAAACTCTTCATGCAATGATGAAAGAAATCAAACGAGTTACCATGGAAACATCATCTTTGGCTGATAAAACCGTCGCAACAACTGCAGATGCTAGCCGGAAATCCGAGGAACAGACAAACCTCCATCAAGAGCTGACAGCTTTTATCATAGAAAACAGAGAAGAAATCGATCTAATCAGCTTCAACAGTGATGTTCTCTATCATTCATTTATCGCACTTAACAATAAACTTGCATCAATTTTTGCAACCATGCAGGAATTAACTGCCAGTTCTTCGAAATCCAAGGAATCTCTTGTAACCATATCAGAAAAAATCACAAGCGGACAAAACTCATTGAACATTTTGAGCAAAACCATGGGATCCATTCAGGAAAGCTCTCATGAAATGAATAATATTGTAAATGTAATCAATGACATATCTGATCAGATAAATCTGCTTTCTCTAAACGCTTCGATTGAGGCGGCTCGAGCAGGGGATGCAGGAAGAGGCTTCGCCGTAGTTGCAGAAGAAATATCAAAACTTGCAGATAAGACAGCCGGAAGTACAAAAGACATAGAGAATCTTATTACCAAATCAAGTGC
>JAKQQL010000405.1:0-5887 GCA_029564175.1 Candidatus Cloacimonadota bacterium | reverse complement strand
GTTGAGTGTTCTGCCATCTACCATAATTTTAACATCCTGTTTTTGAAAAGCACGGATTCTTAAATTGGATTCACCCTTTGAACCAGATGTGATGGCAACTCCGGATACACCTTTCATGGTGTCATGAAAATTTAATTCTAAAGCAAGGTATTCTTTATTTAAGGATTTTACACTGATTGATCCGATTGATTCCTGAGGCTCTTTTGCGATTACCCTAATGGCATCCAAACGATAATATTTTCTTGTGGCTGTACTATCTGCCTTAACAGCGATTAAAGTATATAATAAAGTCATAAAGACGATTGTGCAGAAAAACTTTTTCATTGATTCCTTCCTTTCTAGTTGTACCGCAAGCTACCAGCTTGTGATATTTCTGATAAACACGTTATTTGCTGTATTGATTATGCGGATTTACGGCATTTCGCTTTGCTTCATTTCGCAAATCCCTACAGTAGCTTTTTCTGCCAAGCAGGTAGTTTGTACTACAATTTTTCGCAAGCTAGTAGCTTGCGCTACAACTTTTCGCAAGCAGGTAGTTTGTACTACAACTTTTCGCAAGCTGGTAGCTTGCGCTACAGCTACAAGCAAGATGCTTGTAGTACGGTAACTTTCTGTAGAAATATTGTTATTCAAAGCTGATTACCTTTGGGTTTAAGGACTGATAATGATCAGTTCTGTGACTGGTGATCAGTGCAGAACCTCCTGTTGCTATATGCTGTTGACATGTTTCCAAAAATAACTCTTTTCTTCTTGGATCAACGCCTTCCAGAGGTTCATCGAGAACCCATAAATTTCTTTTGAGGATTTCAAGATAAGAGAAAAATAAACATTTTTGTTCTCCGAAACTCATCTTCCATAAGAGATCCTCTTTTTTGTCAAGGAGCTGATACTTTTCAAGGCACTCAAAAAATTGGGCTAATTTCTCTTTTTGATTCCAGAGCAGAAAATCTCTGGTCGGATTAAGTCCGATAAAATTATGATGGGGATTTTGTTTCAAAAAATGAATTTTGGAGAAATAGTCATTATCTTTAATTATTTCAATATCTTTATCCTGAAAGAAAATCTTCCCTGATGTAATCTTATGTTGTTTAGCTAATATTTCACAAAGAGTCGTTTTGCCTGAACCACTCTTACCTGTGATCAGCAGAACAGACCCTTTTTCGAGGTTTAAATCTCTGTTATAATGGATGTAATGCTTGTCTTTGTAAACAAAACTGAGCTTTTCAATTCGGATCATGATATGAAAACCGGATAGTCTGATGACAGGTTATGGGATAACTGGTATGGTCAGAAAACAGAATGATTCGCCCCTGCTGGAGCTTTTCAAGTATTATGTGGGCTAATATGTCTGAATGGGCTACAGATAAGCCAGAAAATGGTTCGTCTAAGAGCCAGACAGGCGGATCATTCACAATTAGTGAAATCAGGCAGATCATCTTTTTTTGACCCCAAGAGAGTTCGCTTGTTTTGGTACTATCTGAGATATTTAACCCAAATCTGTGAAGTAATTCATTGATCTGCTGCTCTTTATCATAACTTAGATTTTCACAGTACAGGAGTTGACATTTTAATTCTTCAAAGGCAACTGCAAAGGAGATTTGAACTTCAGGATCCTGGAATACCGCATTAATCGTCTGAATTCTTTGTTTAACAGGCATATCATGAATATCTTCTCCTTTAAAATCAATACAGCCTTCAATCTCTCCCCCCAGATAATGACATATAAAGCCTGTTAAGCAGTAAATAAAAGTGCTTTTACCCGAACCGTTACTTCCTTCTAATCGGATAATTGACCCTGAAGGAATGTCTAAGGTCAAGTCTCTGAATATGTAAGGATCATTTTGATGATATCTGTATCCAAAGCTTTTAAGACTGAGCATTGTTATTTAAATTCTATTTGAACCACATTCTTTAGCCATCGGTTTCTGAAAGAGTCGTCTTTTACAACAATCCGGTAATAACGATGTTTTTTCTCCTGCGTAAGTACTAGACCGGCATTATCAAATTCTTTTTGTTTAATGATGAGTTGCATACCTTCGGATGTTTTAATTTCTACAGATTTTGCCGTTTTCAGTTTGTAATGTTCTGATAACTGGTTAAAAGTAAGAAATGCGTCTTTGTTTCCTTTGATTTCAAACTTTTCTTTGCTTAGTGAGTTGAATATATTTTCATTCAGAACCTGTTCTTTTTTGCCCATTTTAACTTTTAAAACCAGCTCTTCAGCAAATAAAGCGGTCAAAAAAACGATGAAACACAAGCCTATCAGACTAATTCGTTTTAACATATTTCAATACTCCTGTCATATCTTCTGCTTTAACAGATCCGTGAGTACCACCATTGTTGAGAACAGCGTGGCCACCATGATCTGAAAAAATGATGATCTGCCCTTTAAAGGCATTAATTAATTGATTCGTATAATCAAAAACCTTACTTAACTGATTCATCGTAATGGGATGATAAGGTCCATATTCATGTAACATATCATCCACGCTGTGAAAATGAACTAAAACAAAGGGATGCTTTTTCTTTTTAACAGCCTTCATTGCCTGAAAAAATATTTCATTATCTTTTGTGCCGTTATCATTGTCATCGGTATTTAACTGAATCTCAGTCAATGAGGGATAATAACATTTTTCTTCTTCAATGATTAAACCATTCTTAAAAACTTCTTCATTATAAATTTTGCTATCAGGTGATTTGCTGTAATATTTGCCTGATCCCAGCATATAATAGGCATATTGAGTTCTTGAGGGATATACACTTCTGGTTGGAAGAAAATCTGAAAATTGGTGATACTTTGAGGTGATCAACTGTTGTTTTTGCAGATTGTTAACAGCACAGTAGTTTTCAAGCAAATGCCAGCCCAGTCCGTCAATAAAGATCGCAAGTGTATTCTGGTTTTCAGTTATCTCTTTCTGTTTAAGATAAATATCTCTCAGACCTGTTTCCGGATAGTCAGTCCATACACAAAGAATTGTATCCTGATTGCTTGAAAAATGAGTCATTTTAAATTCAATCTGAATGTTTGGATTTGAGATGATTTCATTTCCCTGATTGGTGATTAAGAGTTGCTTTTTGTCTTTTTGGATAAATTGTGGTTTAAACTGGTCAGGAATCTGGTATTTTGAGGCAATATGTCCGTTTTTCTCAGATTGTCCAAGTAAACTTGATTGAGAGAGGATGTAATCAAATGGTTTTATAAAATCCTTCTGAAAGACACTGTCAATCAGAGAAATTGCATAAGGGGATTCTTTACTATCGATTGAGATATACTTTATATTTTTTATACTGCAAACTGGAGGCAGTTCGTCTGAGCTGAAAGAGATTTGACCCTTTTTATCTGACCAGTTGATCAGTTTCAGCATCTCTGGTTTTATCAAAACGCCAATGTTATTGTCTCCACAGATTAGGATTTTTTGAGAATCATATTGATTAATCAGAGATTTAAACTCATTCAATGTATTAATATGAGTGCCAGGTATAACATCTCCATAAACCTGCAAAGAAAACAGATTGAGATGAAGGCTTAATAAGAATAAGATAAGGATGAGATAAGAATTGAAAACTTTCATCTGTTAATCTCAATTTTATCAATCATTTTAGATTTTTTATTGAAGATGATGTTAATTTTTGCATTATCACCAGATAGAAATTTTGTTTTTATAACTGTTTCATCGATCTTGTCTGTGGGTTGGTCAAACAATATGATCGTTTCATCAAATGTCAGACTGAAAATATGCTTAGGCCACATTCCACCAGGCATGGAAGGACTCTTGATATCTATCTTTCCATCTTTGTTTCTAATTAGTACTGCATTTTTTAAGAATTGCTCATAATTTAATTCCATTATCAGCCCATCATGGGTTTCGATTCTTACTGGCAGTTGAACTTGTTGAATCGCCAGACTATACAAATCTTTAAAGAAGTAGCCTTGTATATTGGTAAAGGGCTGAGGATTGTTGTGTAAAGCGATTTGATTATGTAATGTGCTAAACAGATAGATGGTTTTAACCGGTGGATATACTGTTTGCTGAATGGTTTTAATACTCTTGATATCTGTTGCCCAGTACATATCTCTTAAAGTGGCACTCACCACTCTTAAATGGCTTTCATCTAGTAACTTCCCATTACGCTTGTATGCCAGAATGGGTTGATGCTCAGAAATCTCTTCATCAGTTAATTTTACCTGATAATTATCAGTCGAGTTGATTTCCAGTCTGTCAAATTGTTTGATATGATACACAGATAATATTTCTTTTAATAAATAGCCTTCCCATTCATCATCGCTGACTTTTCCGTTTTTATCACGATGTGTTTGGAATTTAACCACACTCAAATGTTTTAGAGAATCTAAAACAAGTGTTTGTTCTGCTATGTGATCAGAATAAATTGTGATTGCATTAAGTGACAGGGATAAGAGTAATACGAATATAAAAATGATTTTTTTCATGAAGACCTCCATTTGTATTTGTTATCGTACTGCAAGCATCATGCTTGCAGAAAATGCTTCAAGCAAGATGCTTATAGTACGTTTTTTTTACTAGCTGGTAGCTTGCGGTACAACATACCACCCCTCCATGTGAGGAGAATTAGAAGCTAAAGCTAGTGTTACACGACTATTTTTAATTTTTTAAGTTCTATAAAGATTGCCCATGCCAGAATACCACCTAAGACAGCAGATATAGAGGCAATCCCCAAAGATACCATCATGGGTATTAATGGCATACGAAATATGACCAATGCAATGAGTAAAGCGCCTGTACAATTTGCTGTCAGACAGTATAAAATGGAAGAAATAAAATTTCTTTTATGGTATAATAGAGCAACCAGTTCAATCATTAAACCAGGCAAGCCGTATGATACGATAGAAAAAATCCCATGATTTCCAAAGAACCCTAAAAATAAGACAACAAGTGCCTGAGTCATACCGGTTAAAAAAGCAGATCCTCTTTTGGGTACCAATAGTTTTGCCAGCACCAACCAGGACATATAAATACCACCAGCCAGCGAACCTCCAGGGATCATTAAGGGGGAGGATATTAAATGTACTAAAGGAGTAACAACCGGCTTGATTGCCAAGCCGATTGCACTCAATATTGCGATAATTAAGAGTTCATTCAGAGAGAACTTTAACATTAAGCCTTTGGTACTAACTGAATCTGCATTAATTTTTTAAATTTTTTCTGAGCATTTGGCATATCAGGGAAAGAAGGGAAGATCGTTCTTTTTGAATCTTTCAGCCAATATCCATCCTGGATTTGTGCCCATGTATATTGTTGGGTATAAGTCCCATTATCGGTAAATACGTAATCATATTCAGCAGGTGTGGTTGTAACGAAATCAGTAATAAAACTGCTTAGCTTAATGCCCGCTTCCATTAAACTGTCATAATTTGCTACCTGGTTTTCAGCTAAAGCATTCATTTCAAATAATACTTTTGAACCATCCGCTTTAATGACCTGAACCGCTCTGAACATCTTGATTTGACTCAGATATTTTACGTCGAAAGCAGTCTCAACATCTTCTGAAGCAAAATATGATCTGAATGATTTATTAGGAAGTAAAACGCCTGTTTTAAAAACATCCCAAGTCAAATCATTATATCCTCTGTCTCTTGGATTAAATCCATCAGAAGCGATCAATTGATAAGCAAATAATCTCTGTGTTTCATCATCAGAAGTATTACTTACAAGTGCATCAGTCATTTCTTTTGTAATAAAATGGGTTAAAGGAAGAGACGCTGTGGTTTCTCCATTATAAGAAACATCTGTCAACAGAGAATCAGGGAATACGGTGTCTTGGGCAGGCATTGCATAAACACTGTCAGCATTTGTTGCCATTTGTGGTGGATTGGGTGTGTTTGGTGATGTTGTGTTGTTGTCGTCTT
>JAKQQL010000400.1:0-24990 GCA_029564175.1 Candidatus Cloacimonadota bacterium | reverse complement strand
ATTTCTCATTTATTTCTTCCAACTCTCCCCAAATTACCCCAATTTCTCATTTTTTAGATTTTGTGTCCAATTGGGTCAAACTCCGATCAAAAAGGCTTTTTAAGGTGGTGGCTCATTTCTCATCTATTTCTGCCCCCCTTAATTATCCACTTAGAAATTTTCTTTTTATTTTCAATACATACTCGGTTTGCTCTCCTTTTTTGGACACATTTACCTGATTTTCTTCAATTATATTATCAGTTATTCTGATAGGTTTTTCTGAAAAGAACAGAAAAGACTTAAAGGCTTTATTTCGAAAACCTGGTACATATTCCAGAAGTCCGGCTTTAAACAAGGCTGAAAAAGTAGAATACTGCATAAAAAAGCTGGTTAGAAAATCATAATCCATCTCCCCTATCTCTATCTGAAATCGTTTACTCAAACGGTACATCAACCTGATAAAGATACTAAATGCTGAGATTCCCCTTCTTCTCAGATCGAGTTTGATCTTTCGGTATTTATCCGCATAAACAGCAAAAAGTTGTTTGATTCGAAGCGATACTCCTGCCCATAATTGCAGCAAACAACTATGGTTTGTTTTAATAGCTTGGTTCTGAGCCTGCATTTCCCTTTTGACCGGCCTTCTAAGGATTACCTGATAATCTCCCTGGCAACGATAATAGCACATAATATACTGATCCATCCGTTTGGGAAATAATCCATAATGCGTCATATACACTTTCATGAAGCTGATCTCCTTTCTGATAATGTCCCTCTACATATATTACCCGGACAAAAATCAAAATATCTGAATCTGCTTAAAATTCCAAGTCAACCTGTCCTATCCTGTCACTCATTTTTACTCGTTAATCTGCCTCTTTCCTCTTCCTTCCCGCTTCCTTTCCTGGAGAATGAAGCAGGAATCAAGGAGGTGAGAAAGGGGATTGTTTGCTCTTTTCAGTTTTATTTGTCTCATTTTTTTAGATATACACAAAAATAAGCTTGACATCATACAATAATTTGTTAATTTATTTAAAGATAGAGGGAATTTAGATGATTATAATCAGATTAGTAAAAGAGAAAAGCGTAAAATTATGATTACTAATGAAGAGATTAAAGAAATTGCTAATATTATTTATCATGATTATGAGCCAGATAAAATAATTTTATTCGGTTCTTATGCAATAGGTAATGCTAACGATTCAAGTGATTTAGACATTTTAGTCATTTCTGATAAAGAAAAAGAAAAACCCCGTTGGAAAAGAGGTTTGTCTTTATTATATAAACTCAGAAAATATCATTTTTCGAAAGATCTTCTTTTTTATTCCAAAGAAGAAATAGAGAACTGGAAAGAAGTAGATTCGGCTTTTATTACAAAAATCACTAAATCAGGCATTGTATTGTATGAAAGATAAAAATCAATTAGTACAAAATTGGTTTAAAAAGGCAGAAAGTGATTTACAAAATGCTGAGATTATTATCAAATCCCTTTCAGATTTTAAACCTCTTGATACAGTATGTTTTCACTGCCAACAAGCTGTAGAAAAATATTTAAAAGGCTTTTTGATTTTTCTTGAAATTGATTTTCCTAAAACGCATAACATTGAAGTGCTTATAGATTTATTATCTGAAAAATATCCTGATATAGAACAATTTGAATCCGCTGTAATCCTGTCAAAATATGCTGTAGAGCTTAGATATCCTGACGATTATTATATGCCTGATATTGAAGAAACAAATGAAGCTATAAGTATAGCATTAAGTATTAAGAATTTTGTTTTAATAAACATAAGTCATTAACAACAATAAGTGATAATTCTTATATACAATCTACAAAAATGAGTATATATATGACTATGCTTTAGAAAGTTACAATAAGTCTGATATAAAAAACCATGTTTCTTATTTTTATATCATGTCTATCTATAATCTCGAAAGCTTTGAATTAGTCTTTAATGCCTTGTTTAAAACTAAAAACAGATGAAGTTAAAGTCTGTTTTTAAAAAAACCTTCGTGATAATGCCTTTTTTCGAGCTTGTACAAAACATATCATCCTTAAAATCAGCGTAATCCGTGTCTCAAATTCTTTTTCTTTCTAATTCAAAGCGCTCAAAGTACAACAAATATCCTATATGCAGTACGAATGCGGATTTACGGCGCTTAGCTTCGCAAATCCCTACAGACCCTTTAATATTTTATGTTTCTTAGCAAAGAAGATGTCAGGATTCTGTATCTGTTACTGTTGTCTTTCTTAATTCCTGCTTGACAATATGTTGAATACTTGTAATCATGGCATAAGGAGAGATTATGAATAAGATAAAAAGAATACCTTATGGAATCAGCGACTTTGAGGCTGTAAACAGTAAAAATGAATACTATGTTGATAAGACCATGTTTATACCTGAAATTGAAAAAACAAAGTTTGTTTTTCTCATCAGACCCCGCCGTTTTGGTAAATCTCTCTTATTAAGCACATTGCAGGCGTACTATGATATCAAATATAAAGACAAATTTGAAGATATGTATCGTGATACATGGATACTGAATAATCCAACTGAAGAAAGAGCAAAATATCTAACTCTATACTTCAATTTCTCTGCTATTCTGAAAGATAAAGATAAAGTACAATACGATTTTAACCGGTATTGCAATTTAGAGATTGATACTTTTATGGATAAATATCATAATTACATCCCAAAACACATTATTGAATTAGTTAACAGTCAGGAACTTGCTCATGAGAAACTACATATTCTCGCAAGTAAACTGAGAGAACAAGACTATAAAATCTACCTTTTCATAGATGAATATGATAATTTTACTAATACTTTGCTTACTGATTTTGGTGAAGGTGAATACAAAAGAATCACCCGACAGGCGGGTTATTTTAAACAGTTTTTTACTAACTTGAAACTACTGACATCAGGTACCGGTTCTGGCCTTGCCAGACTCTTTATTACCGGAGTCTCTCCGGTAACGATGGATGATGTCACCAGCGGTTTTAACATTGGGGACAATATATCGACAGACCTTGCCTTTAATGAGTTGTTAGGTTTTGCAGAAAAAGAGGTTAGTGATATTTTAGATTACTATATCTCGGTTGGAGAGCTAAATATTGACAAAGTTGAAGCCATGACCATCATCAAAAAATGGTATGACAATTATACCTTTTCAACAGAAACGACTGAAAGTGTTCATAATTCTGATGCAATCTTATATTTTGTACATAAGTCCATCCGTTCTAAGAAGATACCCGATAATCTCATAGACGACAATCTCCGGATGGATTACGGGAAACTACAGTATCTCATCATTCAGGATAAAGCCCTCAATGGCAACTTCAAACGCCTGACAGAAATTATCAACAATGGCGGAATTCCCTCTGAAATCAAGAAGAGCTTTCCTTTTGACCAGATTACCCAACAGGATAATTTTATCTCACTGCTTTACTTTTTTGGATTGCTGAGTTTTTCAGGGCAATATGTTGAAGGTCTGCCATTTCTGCATATCCCCAATGAAACCATCAAACAAATGGTTTTTGAATATATCCGGCGTTCTTTTGAAAATGCTTATGGTTTCTCGGTTCAAATGTATGAATTATTGCTCTTAGTCAGAAAAATGGCTTACAGGGGTGAATTTAAAGAGGCTTTTGAGTTCATAGAAAATGAGATTAAAAAGCAAAGTTCACTCAGAGACTTTATTGACGGAGAGACTTTTGTAAAAGCCTTTTATCTGTCGTTCTTAAACATCTATGATTTCTATATTTCTGCTTCTGAAGAAGAAATGAATAAAGGCTATGCTGACCTGATTATGAAACCTTTTTACATCAAGTACAAAGATATCAAATTTGCTTATCTGATTGAGCTGAAATATATTCCTCGAAGTATCAGTGATAAAGAACTTGAAAAAGCCTTGCAACAAAAAATTGATAAAGCTACTAAGCAACTTGGTCAATACTCGGAAGATGAATATGAACGCCAGATGCTGGGTTTGCCACCTTATGGAATGGTTAGCCTGAAAAAAGTCATCATCGTCTTTCATGGCTGGGAACTGGCTTATTGCGAGGAAATTTGACCGCTACGAAGACCACAGGCTAACGCCCTTAATCGTGCTTTTCACTTGTTTGCTACAAAGACTGAAACTAAACACTGTAGATACTGATTACCGTTTTAACTATAACATCATAAAACGCTATCATTTTAATAATTTATGCAACTATCATATATTAGTTTTAAGATATGATAAAAAAGCTATCTGTAATTACTTTAAAAAAAACAGATAGCTTTAAAAAGATATTCTAAAACTAATTCTTACTGATTCTTCGTATCGCTTTTAGCTCACCAAGAAGGTACATCTGGTGAATTTCTTCCAAAGGAACTTTTATCACAGAAAAATTTTTATTGATGGGGATTAGATGTATTTCCTGTAAATCATGCATCATATTTAGTTTCTTGAGAGTAAGTTCTCCAGCAATAACAACTGCAACTACACGATTATTAAGTTCTTCCCAATTGCTGTTTTTTTGAATAAAGACAATATCCTGATGTTCAATATCAGGATGCATACTCAAGCCGTTCACACGAAAAACAAGAAAATCATCAAGATTCATGTTTGGGCGGTAATACGGAAAAGGGACAAAATCCAATGGTTCATTATTTCTGATTTCCATTGGTTCTCCAGCGGAAATTTCACCTTCAACAGGCAATAATTCAAAATTAGCTGCAGGAGGATCCTGAATATAAACAGGTACTCCCATTGAAGTATAAAAATATTTAGGAATATCGATTCTTCTGACTGAGCTACATAATTTTCTTGCATCTTCGACACTCAGAATCTCCTCGACACGAAGTTGTCCAATCTCTTCTTCTGATAAAAACATTTCTCCAAAACCTCCTATTAACCAGTTTAAATTGACATGAAATACGGCTGTAAGTTTTTTTAGAAAATCTACCGAAGGCACAATCATATTTCTTTCATAACGGGACAAATTAGATTTGACCAAATCGAGATAGTCTGCCATTTCAGACAAGTTCATGTTTAATTCTTTGCGAATTAAAACCAGCTTTTCTCCAAAACTCATTATCATAAATACCTCCATATAATTGCATTTTTACAAGAGCCTCTTTTATTGTCAAGCTTTTTCTTGCATATGTGCAATTTATTTTTCCTCATATTTGAAAAAATAGCTTGATAAAAAGATGTATTATTTTTATTTATCCTTTTAAAGGAGAAAATAATGAAACAATCATTAATCGTATTGACTATTCTTTTTTCATGTATGCTTTTATATTCTAAGCATTTGCTTAATTTTAACGATGCAGATGAAGCTTCAGGCCTCATCAAAGGACGTACAAATGCTGATTTGCTTTACACGCATAATGATTCCGGCGGAGAGGCTAAAATTTTCATTATTGATTCATTGGGTACTAAAAAAGGTGAACTCATCTTAGAAAATGTAAAAAACCGTGATTGGGAAGAGATTGCAATTTCCAGAGAAAATAACAAAAATTATCTATATGTTGGAGATATTGGTGATAATAAAGCACAGTATCCTCATTATACTTTTTATAAATTTGAAGAGCCTGTTTTTCATCCCCAAAAAACTGTTGTGAAAATAACAAATATTCAAACAATTAAATACATCTATGACGATGGTGCCAGAGATGCGGAAGCCTTCTTTATTGATCCAATAAATAAGGATATTATTATCATTAGTAAAAGAGAGCCAGAAGTGGGTGTTTATAAAATCAAGTATCCATTTAATTACGACAGCTTGAATGTTGCAGAAAAAATTTGTACGATTCCTGGCACCTGGATAACTGCTGCTGACATTAACTCAGATGGATCAATGATATTGGTAAAAAATTATATGAATATCTGGCTCTACACCAGAAAAAACAATGAGGATATCAATGTATGCTTTTCGAGACAAGCAAAAATGCTGGATTATGAAATAGAACCTCAAGGTGAAGCTGTTTGCTGGGATAATGATTCTAAAGGATATTTTACCTTAAGCGAAAAGTCAGAAGATCAACCTCAATATTTATACTTTTATGAACTAACTGAATGATTTTTCTACCTAAATTCTTCTCTAAACATAGAGTCAAAAGAGTCTAGTTCTCTGAAATGATTTGGACATTTCAAGGTATTGCATTACATTATAAAAAAAGAAAATAATTGGAGTATAAAATGAATCCTTTAATCATAGTAATTGGTGCTTATGGCAGTGGCAAGAGTGAATATTCAATCAATCTTGCTAATCAATTGCATCAATCTGAAAATGAAACTGTACTGGTAGATTTGGATGTTGTTAATCCATACTTTAGAAGTCGTGATGTACGTGATGAATTTGCTAAAATTGGCATTGAAGTAATTGCACCAGAAGGTCATTTTAGTCATGCTGACCTGCCAATGATCTCCCCAAAAATCAAGGGTGCAATTCAAAACACACAAAAAGCTGTCATTCTGGATGTTGGAGGAGACCCTGCTGGGTGTCGTACGCTTGGTCGTTTTCATACAGAGATTCTGGACAGAGGATACGAAATAAGACTGGTCATCAATACCAAAAGACCTTTCACTCAAACTAAAGAAGAAATCATTGAAATGAAAAATATGTTGGAATTTACTTCTAAACTCAATGTCACTGAACTTATTTCTAATACTAATCTCATGGAGTTTACAACTGAAGAAGTCATCAGCAATGGAATTGATATTGTACAGGAGGTTGCAAACGAATTAGATTTAAAATTTGAACATTTTCTGGTTCTGGATAAACACGATCATCTGGTACCTGAACTTCATAAAAACAAAAAGAAAATTACTTTAAACTACTTCCTTTCAAAACCATGGGAACAACTAATCATGAAAGGGATTTAAAAAAACAGATACTCTTTTTCTTCTTAAAATTCAGCTTAAACTGACAATGAATTGAAGAAACAATGATTGATTAAAAATGTTCTCAAAATCATTTTTAATTACACTTACACTCTCCCTGAGATATAATTAAGGAAATTTCTTAAACTAAAATACTTCAGGGAGTTCTTTTATTTTCTCATATTGAGATATTTCTATATCTATCCTCAAAACTAACATAATTATGAGTTGACAAACATGCTTTAATAGAATATTCGTTTAAAAAACAAGATAAGAGGTAGATCATGAAAAAATTATTACTGTTATTGATGCTCATTCTTAGCATAGGAATGATGTTTGCATTTGAACCAGAATTTATGATTGATCCGGCGATCTCCCCTGATGGATCACAAATCTGTTTTTCTTATATGGATGATCTATGGATGGTTTCTTATAATGGCGGTATCGCCAAACGCTTAACCAGTACATCAGGAAAAGACAGCAATCCGGTATTTTCTCCTGATGGCAGCATGATTGCCTTCAACTCAGACAGAGAAGGTCTTAATCAGATTTATATTATGCCTTCAAAAGGGGGACTTGCTAGAGCGATATCATCAGAAAGGCTTACACTGCATGACTGGTATCATGACAATCAGCATATTTTGGCATCTATCTATATCCCTGGTGAAAAATCAATCTTTGTAAAAGTCAATATCAATGACCAAAAACGCCCTGTTGCAGTTTCAGATTTTGCAGATTCATTTGCCGAACTGTCTGCCGATGATCAAAAAATTATCTTTAACAAAGGTGGAGATCCGTACCGCGAAGCTTATAAAGGCAGTCATAATGGTGACCTCTTTCTTTACGATATCAAATCTAAAAAATATACTCAGTTAACTCAGACTGAAACAACTGAACGTTATCCGGTTTTTTCACGGATCAATAAAGATGAAGTATATTTCTGCGCATCAGACTCAAAGGTATTTCAGATTTATAAAAGCAAACTGAATGACTTTTCAAAGCCGGTTCAGCTCACTCACTTTGATACCTGGTCACCCCGTGATTTATCCATATCCAATCAGGACCAGATCGTGTTTGAATACTTTAATAAAATATGGAAACTGGATCCCAACAGCAAAAAACCTGAAGAAATAAAAATAGAAATTGCAGAAGACTTTTTGAACAGTCGTATTGTTGAAGAAGTTAACAACAATAAAGCAGGTGCGTTTTCTGTATCTCCAAATGGCAAACTACTGGTTTTTGCCTACAAATATGACCTTTTTGCAGTGCCAACTGCCGGCGGAACGGTTAAACAGATAACCTTTAATCAGGCGGGTATTGAGCAAATCAAAATAGCACATGATAATGAAAGCATTTTCTTTACTTCTTTTCTAAAAGGCGATCTGAAACTCTATAAAACCAATATCAATCAAACAGATAAAATTGAAATCATTAACTGGTCAAAAGATAAACGCATCCACAATCTTGACATCGTTAATAAAAAACTCTATATCAGTTATGATCAGGGTGAAAAACGCAATCGAATTGCTGTAATGGATAGCAGTTTTACAAAGATTGATCCGTTTATCACTGAAAATCATGTCAGTCATTACGCTATCAGTAATGATTCAAAATATGCTGTTTATACGACTTATGACAGACTATCAGGCGCAAGCCATGTTTACTTTATCGATATTGCCAAAAAAGAAAGCCGTTTGGTTCACAGTCAGCTTGCTTATATCAGCAGTATTGTTTGGGATCAAAATAATAAAGCCTTGTTTTTATCCTTTAATTCCGGTATCAGCAGACTGGATCTGACACCCAAAAGTGAATTTGAAAATGAACAGGATAAATGGAATGAAATCCTGAAAAACAAATCAAGCAAACCCGTGAAAACCAGAAATACCGATTTTGACTGGTCTAATATCGATAATCGCTTTGTGAACATAGTCAAAGCGGAAGATAAAATGTGGGTTTACCCCTTCTTTACCACCAAAGATTCTGTTCTCTACTATATAAGCGCCAACCGTAGTAAAACAATTCTCAGAAAAGTCAAATTTGATGGCAAGGAAGATTCTGAAGTATTTGATCCTAAAGCAGATATAGATGCCTACGAATTAAGCCCTGACCAAAAATCTATTTACTATTTGAGTGGTAAAAACATCAGTAAACTAGCCATATCTTCTAAAAAATCTGATCAGCTCAATTTCAAACACCGTTACCAGTATGATCGTGTTAAACTTAATAAATCCATAATGGAACAAGTTTGGGCAGCTTTTGGAAATAATTTCTATGATAAGAATATGCATAACCAGGATTGGGAAAAGTTATATCAAAGATTTTCTGCATATTCTGATAATTTGATAACAACAGGGATGCTTAGCTCAGTTGTAGAAGAATTGATCGGAGAAGTGAATGCCTCTCATACAGGGTTCTATGTCCGAAATGATGACTACAGAGCATCCAAAGAGATTGCTTATACAGGTATGATCCCAGATTTTTCAGACAGACCGGCAAAAGGCATCAGAGTCGCAAAAGTCTATCGAAATTCGGCATTAGCGGAAGTATGGGGTATCCAATCAGGTGATATTTTAACTTCAATCGATGGTATGGAAATTGATGAAAACACCTCTCTCGAAAAACTTCTGTATTTCAAAACAGGTGAAAAAATTAAAATGACATTCAAAAGAAATAAAGAAACCTTACCGGTCGAAATAAAAGGCATCAGCGGTTCTGAGCAGAACAGAATGCGTTATGACAACTGGGTGGCAGAAAGAAGTCAAATCGTTGAAAAAGCAAGCAAAGGGCAAATCGGCTACTTACACATAAAGAGTATGGACAGAGAAAGCCTGGCACGATTCAAAGAAGACCTGTTTGCCAAAAATTACTATACAAAAGCACTAATTATTGATGTCAGAGGCAATGGAGGTGGCAATATCCACGATGAACTGATTGAAATTCTTACCAAAAAACAATATGCCTTCACTCAAAGCAGGTATTCAGATGAAACACCCGTCGCTTTTCCATCTAATACCTATGAAAAACCGATTGTTCTGCTGATCGATGAAGGCTCTTTCTCAGATGCAGAGATCTTTCCCATCCTCTTTAAACACATGAAACTTGGCACCATTATCGGTATGCCAACCAGTGGTTCAGTAATTGGAACAGGCTCAGTATCCTTTATGGATGGATCATCCATGAGAATGCCTTCGAACGGATGGTACACCATGGATAATACCAATATGGAAGGAACAGGTGCTAAACCGGATATCTTAATCCCTCATACGATCGATGATATTATTAAAGACAATGATAAACAACTTGCAAGAGCGATTGAAGAATTAAATAAATTGATAAAATAATAAATGATTAAGCCGGAGTAGATCATACTCCGGCCTTTCTAAAAGGAGGGCTGATGATAAATACAATTACTGAAATGATTCAGAAGACTCAGTATAAAGAATTAAAGATTTTGATGAACTCGATAAATGTAGTCGATATAGCTGAAATGTTTGAAGAAATTAATCTGGAGCATGTACTTATCGTATTCAGACTGCTAAATAAAGAAAAAGCTGCTGAGGTATTTGCCTATTTGAGTAGAGAACATCAGCAACTGATTATTGAATCGATCTCTGACAAAGAAATTCACAATATCATTGATGAATTGTTTATTGATGATACTGTGGACTTCCTTGAAGAAATGCCGGCATCTGTTGTTAAAAAAGTCTTAAAAAATACAGATGAACAAACCCGCAAAATCCTCAATCAATTTCTGAATTACAAGGAAAATTCTGCAGGCTCAATCATGACGATTGAGTTTGTTGATCTTAAAAAACACATGACCGTTTCTGAAGCAATTCAACATATTCGGCGAACCGGAGTGGATAAAGAAACCATCAATAACTGTTATGTGATTGATCAAAACAGAAAACTGGAAGGAATTGTCTCCATCAGAAGACTCATCCTCGCCCCGGAAGAGAGATTTATTCATGAGATTATGGAAACTGCCATCATTAAAGTGACTACATCTGATGATCAGGAAGAAATCGCAGATCTCTTTAAAAAATATGACCTTACCATGATTCCGGTAGTTGATAAAGAAAATTGTCTGGTAGGGATCGTAACCGTTGATGATATTATTGACGTCATTGAACAGGAAAATACAGAAGATTTTCAGATTATGGCAGCGATGACACCTTACGAAGACACCTATCTGAAAACAAATGCACTGATTATGGCAAAAAACCGTATTTTATGGCTCTTTGTACTGATGATTTCCGCTACATTTACCGGACTTGTGATCAAACGTTTTGAAGCACTTTTAAGTTCAATGGTAATTCTGACTAGCTACATCCCTATGCTCATGGGTACGGGAGGAAATGCCGGTTCTCAATCTTCAACCTTAATCATTCGTAGTATCGCACTTGGAGAAGTAGAATTCCCTGATCTATTCAAAGTCCTTTTTAAGGAGTTCCAGGTCAGCTTTATTGTAGGTCTGGCATTAGCATTGGCTAATTTTATCAGGATTATTATTATCGATCATACCGTTTATAAAGTGGCTGCAATCGTAAGCATCAGTTTATTTTTTACCATTATGATGGCAAAAATCATTGGCTCAAGCCTGCCTTTACTGGCTAAAAAAGTGGGCATTGACCCTGCTATTCTGGCAAGTCCCTTGATTTCCACACTTGTTGATGCAACCTCGCTGATTATCTATTTCACCCTTGCCAGTAAATTTATACTTTAAAAATGTCATACTTTCTGATGAAAAAAATCCCATACAATTTTGGCAAAAGATTCTCCAATCCCTTTCACCTGACAAAGCTGACTGACTTCAGCTTTAGAAATGGCATCTACTGAGCCGAAATGCTTCAGTAAAGCGAGTTTTTTTTCGGTTCCAATCCCTTTAATCTCATCCAGCTGACTGCTGAGTGTTCTTGTACTGCGTCTCTTTCGGTGAAAAGTAATGGCAAATCGATGGGCTTCATCTCTGATATTGATCAGTAAACGCAAAGCTGAAGAATTTCTTGGAAGAAAAATAGATTCAGACTGATTAGGTAAAAAGACTTCTTCAACTCTTTTTGCCAGTGATATGATCTCTATATCCTGGGCCTGATTTTCCTGCAATATTCTTAAGGCTGAACTGAGTTGACCTTTACCACCATCAATAACAATTAAATCCGGTTTTAACCAGTTGTCCTGTTCCTTTGTATCCTTTGTGGTAAAACAAGCATTTTGCTTGTTTAAAGTTTCACAGACATTCAAATCATTTGTAGAACGAGCATCCTGCTCGTTTAGATTAAGTTTCTCTTCAATTGTCGTACGACAAGCATCCTGCTTGTCGCTTTCTGCATGTTCCGGGCTTGGAGAACTATCATAAAAGTGCTTCAAATATCGATTCATCGTCTCTGCCATAGATGCAAAATCATCCTGACCTTCAACGGTTTTCATAATAAAGTGCTTATACTGCTTTTTTAAAGGTTTTCCATTTTCAAAAAAAACAATAGATGAAACGGTATCTGTTCCTTGAATGGTAGAAATATCCATACAAACCATACGACGTGGTAATTTATATAAATTTAGTTTATCTTTTAGCTCCTGAACAGGGAATATGGTACGACTGCTTTTTCTCAGATGAGAAAGTTTTTGGTTTTCAATATAATCAAAGGCATTCTTCTCTGCAACTTTGATTAACTGTTTAAATTCACCTCTCTGAGGAACAAGTATCTTTTTCTGGAGAAATTCCTGTAACTCATCCAAATTATCAGGAGCCTCCTGAACGATGATTCTGAATGGTAGATCATCTGTTTTTGGGGCATAATACTGACTTAAAAAAGCAGCAATGAGACTGCTTTTTCCTTCAAACTCAGTATTTTTAAATGAGTAGATTTCTTTTGAGCTCATCTTACCGCTGATTATCTTCAATACCGCAACTGCGCTCAGATTTTCATCCTGATATACTGAGATGATATCTCTGTTTTTTTCATCAGGGAAATGCATGGTTTGAGATTTTTGTATTCTTTCAATCTCCCTGATTTGATCTCTTAATGCTGCTGCTTTTTCAAACAGCATCTCTTCTGATGCCTGATACATTTCATCTGTTAAATCTTTGATCAAATCCTGGTTTTTTCCAATCAGGAAATTACTAATACGCTGTATGATTCTTCGATAGTCGATTTTTGAGATCATACCAATACAGGGAGCCGGACACTTTTTCATCTGATAGTTCAGACAGGCTCGTTTGTAAATTACAGGAGATTCAGGGATGTTTCTGGCGCAGGTTCTGTGCGGAAACAGCCATTCAAGTGTTCTGAGCGTACTTCTGAGATACTTTACGTCTGTATAAGGTCCGTAGTATTTTGCACCATCTTTTACGATGTCTCTGGTAACCATTATTCTGGGAAACACTTCATTGTAAGTTACTTTTAAGAAAGGGTACTTTTTGTCATCTTTTAACAAAATATTATAGTGAGGTTGATATTTCTTGATTAGATTGGATTCTAAAATAAACGCTTCACTCTCTGTATTGACAATGATATATTCCAAATCATCAATATTACTGACTAATTTCTCTGTTTTTACATCATTAAACTGACCGGAAAAATAGCTTTTGATACGGTTTTTTAAAACCAGTGCTTTACCCACATAGATAATCTTACCCTCTTTATCCTTCATCAGATAAACGCCGGGTAATTCGGGTAGTAAACTTAGTTTTTGACGGACTTTTTCAGAAATCGGCTGCATAGTCTTTGAGTGACACTATCCCAGTATTCCAGTTTAAAAACAAAACCTAAACTAATAAAAAGAAATATCCATAATGCAATCATCACACACACTTTTATGAGTAACAAAAGAAAACCATGAGTAATCCATATTTTAGAAACGAAGAAAACTGCAAAATAAAGAATACTGGAAATGAGAAGTATTTTCAACAAGTTAATCCTGATCTTTGAGATTCTGATTTCAGGGAATCGTTTTAATAAAATTATAAGCATAATAATAAATTGCAACATAGCTGATATAGAGGTTGCAAGTGCCAACCCTGCATGTTTTAAAGGAAACATCAGTGCTACATTCAAGACAATATTGGTAAGGCACATGGCAGCGGCAATTTTGACAGGGGTTTTGGTGTCTTTTGCGGCATAAAACACAGGGGTAATCGTCTGATTCAATCCATAGAAACTTAAACCTAATGTATAACATACCAATGCTTTAACGGTCATTTCCGTTGCACGACTGTCAAAAGCTCCCCTTTTAAATAATAAAATGATAAAATCACTTGCTCCGGCTACCATTAAAGCAGTTACCGGTAGCATAACATATAACATAAATAAAATAGAAAACCGTAATGTCGCAGATAATTCTTTCCAGTCTTTATTTATCAGACTTCTGGAAAATGAAGGTAAAACAGCTGTCCCTGCTGATATTCCAAATATCCCTAAAGGTAACTGCATCAAGCGGTTACCAAACATCAATGCAGAAATACTGCCTCCTGGAAGAAATGAGGCTATCAATGCATCCATCAGCAGGTTCACTTCTCTGATACCCAAGCCCACCATTGCCGGAACAAATCGCTTCCATAACATCAACATCGCAGTTGTTTTGAAACGAATAATTACTTTAAAATGATAACCTGCCTTCTTTAAAAAAGGCAAATTGATGATCGTTTGTAATATACCGCCTGCTATGACCCCAAAAGCTGCATAATAAACGAGTTTGACCTGATCTTTGGTAAACCAGGCAGCGACAAACAGCGTACCAATCCAGGCAATATTTAACAAGGCAGAAGATAAACCGGTAATAAAAAAATAATCATGAGAATTCAAAATGGCAATCATAGTTGATGATAAACCAATCAAAAACAGATAAGGGAACAGAATATAAGTAAGTTTCACGGCTAAATCAGCAGTCTTTACTTCTAAACCGGGATAGACTAAATGTACGATTAAAGGAGCAGCAAGAACGCCGATGACACTCATAATCAGCAATATAAGACTCAAAACACTCAACAGATTAATTGCAAAAAGCAGTTGAAACTTCTTCCCTCTTTTAATCCCCATTTCATTATAAATGGGTACAAATGCAGTTGATAAGGCACCTTCACCAAACAATCTTCTGAGTAGATTGGGAATATTAAAGGCAATATTAAAGGCATCATTGATGTAAGATGTGCCAAAAAAAGCGGCCATTACCTGATCTCGTACAAGCCCGAGAATTCTGCTTAAGAAAACAGCTACCGACATGATGCCGGTATTTTTGAGAAGTTTCTTTTGTGCCTGATTATCGGTCATATTGCAACGACTTTATAAGTGGAAGTCCTCACCCATCCGCTAAATCCATTGGATAAAGAAACGAGTGTCCAGGCATTATCAATTTTGTTGATTTTAATTATTAAGCCTTCATGTATGGTAAACAATTTTGTGTAATTTTCGCCCGGACCACTATAAGCATTCACTTTTGAAGAAGAGATTACTGCCTCATTATTGTGTTTGTAGTGATAAAACCGGGTACCACTCCAGGCAATAAAAACGAGATTAAAAGCAAGCATTATCATTAACATCATTTGCTTGGTATGCGTGTAATCCTGACCCTTCCGAATCATTGCATGAATCACAGTTACTAAGCCAGTGAGTAGAATCAGTGTAATCCAGGCAAGGGCATTCAGAGAAAGTGATTGATATGCGGTATTGATAATATTGCTCAAGAAATTCTGATTCTCAAAATCCTGTTTATCCAATGTAAACTTCAAAGCAAAATTCAGATTTTTCTTTGCCAGAGAATGAGAAGAATCAATCAGCAAAGCTTTTTTATAATATAATATTGCCAGCCCAATGCGGTTTAAACGAAAATAGCAATTTCCGATATTATAATATATATCTGGATTCTTCTGGTTTCTCGTTTCTAACTCACTATACAAACTTAATGCTTTATCAAAATCGTTTAGCTTATATGCTTCTGTTGCTGAATAGAGTATTTTTTTTTCATTATCAACAGAGATAAGACTTGTAAAAATCATTATCATAAGACTAAATATTATCATTCTGGTACTCATTCATTAATCCTTTCAGCTCTACTTAATATGCTTGGTTAATTCATTAACAAGATTTTTTAAGTGCTGGTAATCTTCACGCAAATCATTTTGCCCTTCAGTTCCAGGCATATATTTAAACTGAGTGCATTTATCCATAAAGTGATTAAGCTGAATATATAGTTGTTCATTATCAAGATGTTGTTTAAGGGTATCAAAAATCTCATTTTTTGTACTACCTCTGGCAATAGCAAGTTTGTCTGTCAGATACTGTAAGATACCTTTATAGGATGAATCATAAAATTGATTGTCTTGTTGATGTTTGTAGGCAAAGCTGGCATCTTTCAAATATTTCTTTAAAATACTACTTGCTTTTCGATGTCTCAGATAATCTAAATTAGAAGACAATTTATCTTGTTCCAGTTTATAAAAATAATGAGCAGGTATTGATAAAACAAGCAACAGTATTGCAAGCCAGTAAATTCCTGATTTAAACAAGACAGGAAAATCAATAAAATTTAAATCGGTAACGATAAAACCAATATCGCTACCTTCAGAACTGATAATTTTTTGATTATTGGTAGTAGTAAGTACAATATTACCTCTTTCTGCCTGCAATTTATACTCTGGGCTAGTCTTATTTACATATTTTTTTTGAACAGGGTCAAAATAGATAAATTCAATAGCAGGGATACTGTATAAACCCTCATCCTGAGGTAAAAAAGCATATCTAAAAATTCTGGTAATCTGGTTAGCCTTATTCCCATCCTTTTTGTTTTCGGATTCAGGTCCTAATACTTTTAAATTTGTTACAGGAGGAAATTCCGGATTATTCATCTGATTCAAATTTCCTGTACCACTTATTGTTATCGTAAGGGTAGCCGTTTCACCCGCTTTGACAGTTTTTGGATTTAACTTTGTATTAATATCAAATTGACCAACAGCCCCTGAAAAATTGAGACCTGTTGGTACTTTTGGTAAGTCAGATACAGCTATATTGACTGGTTTAGATTTTAAGGTAATGGACTTCGACTGTGAGAAACCAAAAAAGCCTGTTGCAGGTAAAGCGACATCAGCAAATAATGTGAGAGAAGGAATCTGTAAATTTCCCGCTTTGTTAGCTGATAAAATGAGCTTTCGTATATGAAGGGCATAATATTTTTTACCTTGCCAGGTTGTTTCAATCATTTTGATATTACCATCACCAGAAATATCTTCTTTCCAAAAGCCATTAAAAACAGGTTCTTCGCCTAATCTGTCCAATTGCAGATTATAGCGGGTATATAATGTATAATCAACAATAAAGGATTCATTCTTATAGACAGAACGCTTGGATGGTTCGGCTACAAATACAATATCCTCTTCATTAATTCTGTCTGAAGTTTTGAATTGAGAAGCTTGAGGTCGGTTTGGAGTTGGATTTTGTCTTTGACTGCTTCCTTCGTTCACGATGATTTGTATTCCATTTGTTTTGAATATTTTACCTTCAGCTTTCACACTAATAGAGGGGATATTAAACGTACCCTTTTTTTGAGGCTGAAGGCTGTAAATGTAAGTTTTCTTCTTGACTGAAGTCATTTTACCATTTATGATACTGATTGATGTTGATGAAGACTGACTGACACCTAAGTTTTCAAACGGGATATTAGGTAACAGGGGCTGTTCTATATTTGATATATCAGAAGCTGAAATTTCAATATATAACTGAAAAATATCATTCAATCCAATTTTATTTTGATCGACGTATGCAGAGACAGAGACATCTGATGCGATAAGTCCATTCATTATAAAAGTACAGATTATAACTAATAAAATCAATTTCAAATCAAAATTGAATTTCTTTCGTATCAAGTTCTTCCATATCATGTTTAGATTCTCCTGCGATTAGAAGTTTGTTCCAAACTGGAAATGAGGTTCCCAAATTTTTTCTTCAAAATTATATGCATAATCAAATCCAATTAACCCAAAAGGACTTCTGATTCTGACACCTAAACCAGATCCTTTTTTAAAATCAAGGAAATTAAAGTTTTCAAATTTATTAAAACTATTTCCTGCATCAAAGAAAGCCAGCCCGATTATCTGATCTGTTGAAATTGGGACAGTGTATTCTGTAGAGAACAAGATTTCTCGTTTCCCGCCGTCAGCTGGTCCTATTGACCGGTCACCATAACCTCTCAAGCCGTCAGCGCCTGTTCCACCCAGATAAAATCTCTCATCAGGAGGAACATCGTTTGATGAGTTTCCATAAGACGTAACATATCCCATTCTCCATTTAGTTCTTAAAACTAATTTCCAGAATGTTTGAGTGTACCAGCTGACTTCAGCTATCTGTTTAAAATAATTAAAATCACCCCCCATGATGCCACCGGCTAATTCTGAATATAAAGTAACACGTGAGCCACTCATTGGATAAAAGACATTATCACGACTGTCTCTGCTGATAGTAGCAGAAATTGAGCTGGTATTTTGCCAACCAGTAGAATCTAATTCAGCCAGGCTACTGGTATAGGAATCATTCCAATCCTGTATATTATACTTTTTTGAATAATAGGAATAGCCACCGACAATCCGACTATAATTGATAAATTTTAGAGGATAACCAATCTGTATTCCTCCACCATTGGTATAGATTTGATAATTAAAACTGTCCCAGTCTTTACGTGTATGATAGAAATTGGTTCCTAAAAGTAATTTGGTATCATAAAAATAGGGATTGGTAAAACTGGATTCAATATTTTGAACGGATGCACCAAATTCCCATTTTAAACTGCCTGTCCAGTTATTACCCAGAATGTTATTGTGACTAACGCTAAACTGTCCTATCACTTTATCCTGACTGTTATAACCTATTCCGCCATTTGCCTGACCAGAGGTTTTATCATTGACATTCAGATAGAGATCAATGTCTCCCTCTTTATTGATCGGTTGATAATCCAGTTTCATATCTGGTTCAAAAAAGCCCATATTATAAACATTTTGCTGACTTTTGACGACAAAACTTTGTTTAAAATAATCTCCAGGTGCAATTTCCAATTGACGTCTTATCACTTTTTCTTTTGTTTTACGATTACCGCTTATATGTATTTTATGTATTTTTGCACGGTTATTTTCATTGATTTCCAGATTCACATTGACCTTGCTACCCTCTTTGTTAATGATCGGATTAAATTCAGAGTAAATATAGCCATCTTCATAATACATCGACGATATTTTTGAAAGTTGTTTATTAAATTCTTCCAGATTAAAAATTTCATTTTCTTTTAAAGTTATATTCTCAAGAAGCGCTTCACTGGTAAAGCGTTCATTTCCTGTAATTTGAACTGATCCAAAATAATATTTTATCCCTTCTTCTATTGTAATTGTAATATCAATAAAACGATCCTCTTTTACTTCCTGGTCAATATTGACAATCTGAGCCTCCATATAGCCCATTTTTTTGTAAAGATTGATTATTTCAGACTGATCCTGTTCAAACTGTTCTTCTTCAAACTTACCGCTTCTAAACAAACTTTTAGCCTTGGTTTTCATCTTTTTTAGAATTTGTTTTTGAGTCAGATTCTCATTGCCCAAAACAATTATTTTTCGGACACTTACTTTCTTTCCTTCTTTAAAAATTATCTTCAAATCAACTTGATTATTTTCGTCACTTTGTGCATCATATTCTATACTTGCATTGTTAAAACCTTTGCTTTTATATTCTGCTAATATTTTTCTGTTATTTTCAAAAGCATTTGCTGATGACCAGTAACTCCCTTTTCTTAAAACGATAATCTCATCTAACTTGGAAGCGGATAGGACTTTGTTTCCCTTATAGCTGATTGATTTAATCACGGGCAACTCAATCACATTAATGAGTATTCTGATGCCATTATTCATTACTTCTTCATCAAAGCTGACATCATCAAACACATTTAACTTATAAAGAGATTTGATGGATTCAGTAACCTTAACAGGGTCAATATAATCCCCGATTTTTAAACTGACAGAAGATAAGATTAGTTCATTACTGATATGCTTATTTCCTGAAACTTTAATGTCTAATATTAAGTTTTCCTGAGCATAGCAACTCAAAGAGAACAAGAATACTAATATAAGAACCACGCTTGATTTTATACGCATTTAACCTCCATATAATGATATTGATTCATTTTAATTATCTATGTTTTTTCGTAAAGTCTTTTTTAGAAGAATGATACGATGCATTATCCTGACTTTCAACAAATGATTTGATTTTTCTTCGTCTTATACCAGACAGATGTTTAATGACTTTCCAAACTTGACAGTGAAGATCTTCTTCAGTCCCATTGTTTTCTATTGATAAATCTGATTTTTCTATTTTAATTGCTAATGGCATTTGAGAATCTATGATACTTTTTGCATGATCATAACTATAATGATTTCGATTAATCAATCTGTCAATCTGTATTGTTTGGTCAACATAAACCAGAACAATAAAATCAAAACAATCTTCCAGTCTTGTTTCAAATAATAAAGGAACTTCAAAGAACAAATACTCAAACGAAGAATGGTTTACAACATCATCCATTGCTTCTAAAATTTCCGGATGAACAATCTTATTTAATTTATCGATATTACTTTTATCCTTAAAAACGATCTCTCTCAGCTTATTACGGTCAATCTTATTCTGTACCAAAATATCCTGCCCAAATGCATTCACAAGCTTCAGCTTGATCTCAGGTAACATTAACACTTCGTGGCCAATCTGGTCAGAAAAAATGACTGTATATCCTTCCTCTTGAATCATTCTGCTGAATGTTGATTTACCCGAAGCAATACCACCCGTTATTCCGATTAATACAGGTCTCATTTTTTCTCTTCATCACTTAATAATTGTAAAAGTTCTTCAATGGATATACCTGATTTAATCTCATGATGAGCGGCAAATGATATTTTGCCTGTCTGCTCAGAGACTACAATACAATAAGCATCGCTTACTTCTGCGATTCCAAGAGCAGCTAAATGTCTGGTTCCCAGTTTATCACTATAATCGGTATTTTTTGATAAAGGTAACACGACTTTCGCAGCATATATCCGGTTTTTTCGGATGATGACAGCTCCATCATGTAATGGCGTATTTTGCCAAAAACAAGTAACCAATATCTTAGCACTTATGACGGAATCGATTATCTCCCCACTGGCATTAATATATTCATCGATTACCTGATTTTTTTCAAAAACGATGAGTGCTCCGATTTTTTTGGAGGACAGTTCATTAACTGCATCTATTATAGGATTATAGCTTATTTTATGGTCTTTTCTAAAAAACAGATTAAACATATTCTTGTTTTGAAATGACTGAGTCATCGCTCGTCTGATCTCTGGTGAAAATATGATTAATAAGCCTAATATCCAGTATTGCTGAATCCCTTTTAGTATCGCCAGTATCATCTCCAGTTTAAAGTAGGAAGCAATAAAATACAAGAAAACAATAAAACTAAGTGAATAGATGATATCAAAACCGTTATTTCTTTTGAATAATCGAATGATTCCATAAACGATAGAAGCGACTATTAAAATATCCAGAATATCTGAAAAGCCTGGTATTATAAAATTCATAATCCTTCTCTCACACTTTGTAATACACTTAAAAATTCTCTGTGTGCCTTCACATCATGAACTCTGACAAAATTAATGCCATGCTGAAAAGCAAGTGCTGAGGTTGACAAACTACCCATAAGCCTTTCCTGTGGCAAAGAAGGATAAATTTGATTGATAAAACTTTTTCGTGAAGCCCCCAGTAATACCGGACATCCAAAAGAAGAAAAGGCAGAGAGCTGATTTAAAATCATTAAGTTATCTTCAAGTCTTTTCCCGAAACCAATTCCCGGATCCAGAATAATTCTATGTTTTTCAATCCCATGTGCCTTGCAATACGAAATCCTTTCATCAAAAAATGACAGGATATCAGCTATTACATCATGATAAAAGGGTTCATTTTGCATTGTTTTTGGCATCCCTTGCATGTGCATCAGGATGATGGGTATATGGGGCTGTGTTTTAAGTACATCTGTCATTTTCTGATCGAATCTCAAAGCGGAGATATCATTGATGATATCAGCCCCCGCTTCTATGGAAAGACGAGCTGTTTCAGCATGATATGTATCAACTGATATGGGTATATCAGAAACTTTGCGAATTGTTTCAATGACTGGGATAACCCGTTGAATTTCATCATCCTCGTTTAACGGATCCGATCCAGGTCTTGAGGATTCCCCGCCTATATCTATAATATCAACGCCTTGCTTGATCATTTCAATACAATGATCAAGCGCTTTTTTGGGGGTATTAAAAAGATTCCCATCTGAAAATGAATCTGGAGTTACATTGAGAATTCCCATTAACCATGTCTTATTTTTCTCAAATGTCTTATCTCTGATCTTCATTATCCCTTGATTTTCTGATTGAAATGCTTGCATGATATCGATGATGGACTGTCTGATTTCTGACAAACCAAACCAGCTCTGTTTTTCTAATTTATGACTTAATTTATTGAATTGATTTAAACTACCGCTAAGAATCACATCACTGTATTCAGCTTTGCCAGTCACCACCCCTTTAGCAACTGCCGCGTCGGCTCCCAATGAGAGCATCTCTTGTTTTAATATATTGGCCGCTGCCAGTTTTACATCCTTCATTTTAATATTGATATGTAGCATTTTATCTGCCATTAAATCAATTCCGGCTTCTGTTACCTCGATTTGTTTTAACGCTGTTTTAGCTTGATTTAAATTTCTGATATCTATCGTATAATGCATCTGCCTTTACTACTCCATTTTAAAGTGAAAACTGATTATACCCGTATTTTTTCGGTCTGATCGGTTAAATTTCCATTTATGTAAAGCTTGTATTGATAAATTTTCAAATACAGGATCACTCTTTTTTATGATGACAATATCTCCCACACTACCATCAGGTAGAACTGTAAACTGTAATCGAACGGTGCCATCTTTTTGGATATTATCTGGATATTTTGGTAATTCTTTTTTTAAAATCTGACGAGATATAACGTCTCCTTCAATCTGAAAACTGGAATTCCCATCTGAAATGAGGCCTGATCTTTCATTAGTATCGGTTGATAATCCGACCTTATTTCCAATCAGTAGTTCATTTTTTGACCCACTGGATAAAGAAGGACTGTTTGAAGCGAGCAATTGATCATCTACCTGGCTTCTTAACAGGCTTTCATTCATTCGATCAGACTTTTTAACCGGCAGATGATGTATTTTTACTGCATCTTCAAAATTGACAGTGGAACCAGGTAATGTAACTTTTGTTTGCGCATAAGCAGGAGAGGGTTTTTGTTTTCCCTTTTCTCCTACACGTGATTGAGCGGGGTCACTGGTTTCTGTTTTTATCTCTTCAAGTGCAATGACTTCTATCTGATCTATTTCCAGACGTTCAGGCATTTTTACGTGATAAAGCATTAAAAAAAACAGTATAAGCATATGAAAAGCAATTGCAATCATCCAGCTCAACTGATTTTCTTTCATTATATACCCTCTGAGCTATGAAGCTTGGTTGCAATAAAGAAGCGTTTTGAGCCGGCAAGCTTTGTTACATCAATCAGTGCGATGATCTTTTTTAATGGAATTTCCTGATCTGCCTGTATCATAATGGCAACTTCAGGATTTTTTTCGATGATTTGCTTTAAATCATTCACAACCGTTTGCCAATTACTTTCAGTATGATTGATAAATATCTCATCTTCTTGTGTCAAAATCAGATAGACATTGTCAGTATATTCTTTTTGAGTAGAAGTTGATTCAGGAATATTGATCTTGATACCATTGTTTGTCACATAACTCGATGAAATCAGCAAAAAAATCAGTAACAGAAATACCACGTCAGTCATCGATATGAGCGCAACTGATGTAATCGGTTTCTTCTTAAGCCTGAGTTTCATTATTTAATCCCTTAATCTGTAAAATGATATCATTGCAACTACTTTCTATCTCATTCGCTGTAAGCTCAATCCGGCTTATCAGATAATTATAAAAAAGTAAACTGATAATACCTACGATTAAACCGCCCACTGTGGTCAGCATTGCTTCCCATATACCACCGGCGAGCAGTTGAATATCTACCCCTGCCTGTGCTTGTTGAAGTTTTATAAACACTTTGATCATACCGGTGACTGTTCCCAAAAATCCAATTAATGGTCCGACTGATGAGATAGTTGCCAATGAACCTGTATTTTTTTCAAGGTCTCTGATGATCTTGTTTGCGCCTTGTTCAATCGATTCCTGAGCTAAAACGCTGTCTTGTTTAATAAACTGAAGTCCTTTATGAAATACTGGCGCTAAATGACTCTTGTTGAATTCTGCTATTTTGATAGCTTGATCAATCTGATTATGTTTAATCAGAGAATTAATTTCCTGAAATGTTTTATCGTCTATTTTTTTTACTTTAATCAGTTTAAAGTATCTCTCAAAAAATATAATAAAAGAAATAAGAGACAAGATAAACAGGACGATCATTAACCATCCGCCTTTTGATGCAATTTCCAGTAAACTTAAATTCATTCATCCTCCTGACAGGCTATTAGTTCCATTTTATTTTACCTGCAAATTTATGCAAGAGAAAATTCTCTTGATTCATAGATGAAACTGTAAAAAATTGTAGCTGTTACAGTTTAAAATATATTTCGTCTTTTTTTCAGTATTAACTTTCAGAAATAAATGGCTGACAATAAGTACTATTTATGGATAATCTTACCAAAAATAAATCAACCTCCCAGGAGGGAATCATTTTTAATTTAATTTTAATTCATCTCACTTTAGCTAGGCTTTTGTCGTATTTTATTTGAAATATAGGACTCAACCAGCGTTGAAATCCGAACAAGTTCTTTTTCGATTTTGTTAAATTTTGATTCAATGGATTTTATCCGGCTCGCCTGGTCTTTCCAAAGATAACAGAGTACTGCCAGTAAAACAGGCCAGATCGTATAATCCAGCAAAAGCTTGTAAATTTCAGTCATTGATGATTCCATTAGGATTGAGAGCGGTGAACAAAGTATATTCGATAATATCCACCAACTGGTCATCGAGCTTGTTATCAGAAGATTCTGCCAGTTTTTTGAGAACTGACACGATAATAAAAATAATTTTTTC
>JAKQQL010000393.1:0-2073 GCA_029564175.1 Candidatus Cloacimonadota bacterium | reverse complement strand
ATGATAATCCAGCTCAATGGCATTGATAAAATCAGATTGTTTGACTTTTCTTTCAGACTCAGGTCTCAGTACCGCTTTGGCACAGGCACGGAAGATCGCATTTTTGATATTTCCGCCGGTCAGACTGAATTGTTCACATATTTCTTCAAAATCTACATCATCTGCAAGCGGAACTTTCACCGGTAAAATAGATTTCCATAGTTTAATCTGAATATCTGTTTCAGGAAACGGAAACTCAAGAATATAGTTAAAGCGTCTGTATAAGGCATTATCCAGTTCTTTTATAAAGTTAGATGTCAAAATGACGATTCCCTGATACTTTTCCAGTTCAGTAAGGAGAATATCCACATCCATATTGGCATAACGGTCAACGGAGTGAGACACTTCAGTTCTTTTAGCAAAAAGGGCATCAGCATCATCAAACAGGATAATGGTATTTTGCTTCTCATGGTTTGAAAAGAGCTTTTGAATATTTTTCCCTGTTTCTCCTACATAAGCAGATACTAAAGAAGCCAGTTTAACAAATTCAATCTTCATACCCAGTTCATAAGCAATAATTTGAGCCGTATAGGTTTTACCCGTTCCTGATGGGCCGTGAAAGAGCAAAGCTGTTCCATTTTTAAACTGGGATTCATCGTTCTGAAATCCCCAGTCAGAGAATAAAATCTGTTTATTTTTATTGTAATCAATGATATCTTTGATTTGCTCTTTGATTTTGTCTGGCAATATAAGATGTTCCATACCAAATTTTGGGTCATATTCGGTTGTATTTTCATTTGAACATAACTGCTTGGTCATCTGATACTTCGCACCTGAGCGTAAATCTTCCTGAGTGATTACGATATGATTGCTGTCTCGGGATACAGCTGACTGAATAGCCGTCAAAACAGCATTTTTTATCAATCCGCCTGTCAGTTCAAACTCATAGGATAATTGTTTTAAATCTACATCATCTGCCAACTCAAACCTGTCTTTCAGATGTTTCTCCCAAATGTTCTCTCTTAATTCAAAATGGGGTTTGGGAAATTCTATCGAAAGCAAGATTCTCCGGTGCATTGCCTCATCAATTCTCTGAGGCATATTGGTCGCCATCAGCACAATCCCCTGATATTTCTCAATCTCTATCAGTAAGGTTTTAACATCATCATTTCCGTTGTTTCTGGAATCAAAAAAGTCTTCGCACTCATCAAAGAAGATGATGGCATTATTAACGACTGCTTCTCTGAATATCACCCGTATAGTCTTTTCTAAATCACGCATATATCTGCCAGGCATATTGACCAAAAGCAGTTTTTTGTTCATTTGATTAGCAATTGCGTTTGCCATCATGGTTTTCCCTGTGCCGGATGGCCCGTAAAACAGCATGACCAGACCTGAATGGGTTAACGATGCATTCTTTTTGTCTATATTTGCCTGATTGATTTTTTCTGCATATATTTCATAGTTAGAAATGGCCTGCATGATTCTGTTTTTCTTTTCATCTGAAATCACCACCTGATCCATTCTGACATTTGCATTGATTAAAATGCTTCCCTGAGCGACTTCGTCAGACTCATCCTCAATCTCCAAAATGTAATCAATCATTCGTTTATCCACATCTGTAGCAGATTTGTTAAATGAATACTCATGATCATAATGTATCAGATTATTTTTGATTAAATTGGCTTTCAGGTAGAAATATTTACGAAACTGAATTCTTTCATCAAAACTGAGACAGAGAAAATTCAAGGTATCTTCAATCGTCAGAAAATGCCTCATAATCCCGTATCGTTCAAAATCCCTGCACATTACACTCCCTAACAAAAAACAAAATACCAGTTGTTCAAAGAAATCAAGCTTATTTTCTCTGATGATTTTTTCAAGTCGGGGAATTTTTATATTCTGTTCAATATTCTTCTGTATTCTATTCTGTATTGTCTCATGCATCGTCTCATGTTTGTTTCTATATTTTCTAAGCAGGCGGGTATATTCATTATCCTCATCCAGATTTTCTCTAAGTTCACCTAATCTGATTTTGGAATGGTTGCCCATTAAATCAGCCAGGGCATCAGATTCATGATTTGCCAGAACAAA
>JAKQQL010000382.1:0-11030 GCA_029564175.1 Candidatus Cloacimonadota bacterium | reverse complement strand
AGCGCCGTTTTCACTTAAGCTCTGAGGCACTTCAGTACTGAGTGTCCAGGTAAGCGTGCCTGCATTGTAGCCTAAGGTACCGGCTAAGAGATCGCCATTGGCTTTATACATTTTGATATAGGTATTGTTGGAAGTGGTATTAACTCCGGCAGTTGCATCAGATACGTCAATACTGACATATTCAACCAGCTGGTTGAAAGTAATGCCATCGGTCAGATTATCTTCCCAGCTGTTCGTTGCATTACCGATTTTTGCATCTGCAAAGACAGGGGCTTTGGTATCATAGGTAAAGGTCGTCTGGTTGTTGGCTACACTTTGATTTAAGAGATCAGTAACGGTGGTAGTAACTGTATAAACTCCGTCCACACTGCCATCTGTTGCCAGCGGATCGGTCAGGGTCAGGCTGAGTTCATATGTACCATTTGTATTCTGAGTCAGCGTCTGAACCGCATTGTTACCATCAGAGTAAGTCGTTCCACCTTTTGTTAAGGTGATACTGGTATTGTTTGCATCCAAACCAAAACCGTTGGTATCGGTGATGGTCTTGCTGATTTTGTTATTGGTCAGTGCCTTAATGATACTTGCATTGGCTGGAGTATGAGAAGTGATAGCAGGCGCTTGTGGAGTCAGAAGGGTAAAGACTGTGCTTTGAGTTCTGATATTACCTGCATTGTCAGTTACCAGTGCAGTAATCGTATAATCTGTTGGGCTTGTTATCTGGATTGGAGTTGTCAGTGTCCAGGTGACTGTTTTCTGAACATCATTAAAAGATCGATGACCTGCAACAATATTCCCTTCTGAATCATACAATAACAACTGAGTCATATTCATTGCATAATCAATGTCAGACAGGTTATCTGCCAAAGTCATTTGAATCGCATTTATATCAACATTATAATAATTCCTTGAACCTGTTGAAAGTATTGGATTTCCATCAATGATCAAAGAACTAATCTGAGGAGCTAATGTATCATAATTAAAGATAACATTTCCTGAGATACTCTGACCTACCTGATTTTCAGCCCTGTATTCAATTCGATAAACGGCATCGTCTGATCCATTAGAGTTAAGTGGATTTGATAAAAGCAAGCTTATTGAATAAATATTGCCATCTGTTTGGTATGAAAGAGTCGCTCCATTTCCATGAGAGAGTTCCTCATTAGAAGTTAAATTTATAATTTTAAGATAGCTGAAGGCAGGTAATAAATTAAGTGGATTTTCACTATTAATAAGCACATTAACCACATTACTATTTATCACTCTAACATTTGCATTGTTTTCAGGATAACTACTTACAAATACAGGCGGATTAGTTGCAGAAGGTCTAAAATAATTGTAACTTGAAGGATTAGACGTTTGTATTGAATTATTTAACAGATCTGTTGCGCTAACAACCATAGTAAATGCCACTTGAGAAACATTTGTTCCTATTTCATTGCTGGTTAACTCACATTTATAGATATCTGTTCCAGCTTCTTTAACACCTGTTTTCCAAATCAAATTACTGCTATTATTTAATGAGAATCCAAAACGCACCTGATTTACACCCAAGCCATTATCAGTAACCTGAGCAGAAAACTCAACAGGTAGAGAAGTAAACACAGAATTTGCTGCTGGTAAGATTGAAGATATCACTGGTGCTTGAGAATCCAAATAATAATTTACAATATTAGAGGCATTACCTAGATTGTAAACAGAATCTCTCAATTTTACAGTAATCTCATTATTCCCCTCTTCAAGTGTCATATTGAATTCAAAATACCCTGGATACTGAGGCGTTTGTCCAACGACACCCTTATCTACTCCATTCTGGACAAGTATAATATCACAAGATATCTCATTGGATAAACCTGATATCGTAATATTTGGTGAGTTTAAAGAAGTTGGAGATGTCTGAGACAATGAAGCAGGATCAGGTGCTTTATTATCAACTAATACATCAATACTTAAACTGGCAACATCATCGTTTACATAACGATCCACTGCTGTAATCTCTACTCTATATAAAGATTCATCATCTTGTGACACAACGACTCCAGCATCATTTTTGCCGTCCCATAATACATAGTTTCCAACATCTTTTAAATTCAGTTGGTTCTCAATGATTGTTTTTACCAGTTGGTTATCTTCATTCCAAACTTTAACAGTAATATAGGCATCCTCAGTTGGAGAATACTGAATAATTGTTTGGTCAAATACGCCATCTACAATTTGAGGTGAAATCCTATCAGGATTGACTTCTCCTGCTAAATTAATCGGATTATTATTAACGATAAATTCTCCTGATGAATAAATACCGGTTTCAACTTCATTTGAAACAATAATCCTGTATAGATAACGGCCATCTTCTATATCTGTTCCAGGTACCTGACCTTCATCTTTACCCAGATTGACAACATAGCCACAACCTACAGATGTATCAATAGTAGTTCTGTCTAATGGATTATCTGTGAAGGATCCATAATAAAAATGATACATATCATTTAATGACAGATCTGAGCCATCTTCATTATATGCATTAAAAGACATATTACCTGGCATTGCATAGACAGCTAAATAATCAACACTATTACCAAAATACTCATCTATTTCAATACCAATTCCAGTACCGATTGAGCCATATGATCGAAGATAATTTTCTCCAAGTTTGTATAACCCTAACCCACTAGTTATCTGTGTAGTAAATCCATTTACGGTTATATTATACTGTAAATTTGCAGGAATATCTATCACACCATTTAGCTGAGAAGGACGGCTTAAAAACAAATAAGCCCCGTCTGAATAAGGGATAGGATTAGGTGTTTCAAAATGCTTTAAACTATCATAATCAACAAACATTGCAGTTGAGTCAGCAAAACTAATTCTGATTGTACCTAAATAATGAACATCCGCATTTTTTACCTTTGCTCTAACAGTTTGCACATCCTGGTATCCATCCCCATTAGGAGAGAAGGGGTTTGGAGAAGCGGAAACCATTTCAATTTCGGGATAAGTGGTTTTAACAATAATCCCGCTATTCAACTTGTAAATTTTCTGAGGATTTACAAATTTAATTTGTAATCCGTAATTACCATCTGAAACTACATTATTGCTTTGATCTTTACCGTCCCATACATATTGGTTTAAGCCATTTACTGGTGTTATTGTTTCTTGTTTAATTACATCCAAAACATCACTATTTTGATAAATGGTTAATTCAACCTGAGGATTTACCAAGGTCATTGGATAATAAAGATAATAATTAATATATGCATTATCTCTTTGTCCGTCATTATTGGGAGAAAATGGATTAGGGTTGATTGAAACATTGCTGATTGTGACATTATCCTGAGCATATATCATTGATATGCTTGCGACAATTATCAGGAGAATTAGAATTATCTTTTTCATTTTTTGACTCCTAAGGACGGATTTGTATGATTTTACAATAATTTTGACTACTAAGGTAAGCGTATTTATTTTTAATAACAATTGAAAGAACATTACTTGTTGTATCCAATTTGCAGATAGAGATTAACTGAGCAGGATTGATTGCACTAACAATCAAAAAACCCTCATCTCTATCAGCAATGTAAACATTACGACTATCTATATCTATAGAATTTGAATAACCTTGAGTATCGAATTCAGATAACATATTCAAATTTGAAGTAGTTAATAAAGCAATTCCTAAATCTCCTCTACCAAGATATAAATATTGTTCAGTTAATGAGATATCCACAATCGTGCCAATGCCCTGTTTATGCCTTAACAAAACAGGATTAAAAGGATCACTGATATCAAACTGACGAATACCATTGATTCCTTCTGCCAGATAAACGGTATTATTTGAAACAACACTTTTGAATACATTTGCTCCGGGGACTGTATTGATGGTTTTTATCACAACAGGGACCGGAATATTATTCATATTAAATGCCACAATTTTTAATCCTGAACTGCCTGCCGAAACAAGTGCATACTTTTGAAAATTGATTTCAGTAATACAAATATGATTACCTTGTCCATAAAATTGTACATCGTCATATAATTTCACAGGATTATCTATTGAGCTAATATCATAAACCTGCATAATACCCTGATCATTTGCCATATACAAGACATTCTCATCAACGGTAACACTTAATGTTCTACCAGGCATAGATATATTTTTAATAAGGGATGGATTCGTTGGATTGGCTGTATTGTATATCAAGGTTCCGTTATAATCATTGGCAATAAAAAGATAATTATCTTTTACAAATACCTGATTACCATGGTTGGACAAGTTAATAGAGCTTAATTCAGAAATATTAAAATTAATTGAAGACACATCTGAATAAGCTGAATACAATGTGTCTTTTTTTGACCTGACACGGTAATTTAAAGTTGCAGATTCAATACTTAAATTGTCTATATAATGAGTTTGAGACCCATTCACCTGTGTCAATAAAGACCAGTCATTGGTCCCAATTTTTCTTTGAACTTCAAACAAGTTAGGCAACTCTCCATTATATTGCCAATTTAACTTCACCTGATTTGAAGAAATTTGACTCAATCTTAAACTATCAGGAATCTGAATTGTTGGTGTAAAAGTCAATTCATTTGACGGACTTGTAGAAGCGCCTACATAAGCATAAACACGATAAGAAATATTTTGATAAAGCTGATTTACTTCGTCAGTATATGTTTCGACATTTTCTGATAAACTTGCATACGCTTTAACCCATGCCCCATTATCTATTTTTTTATCAATTTTGTAACCTGATTCTCCTTCTGCATTATCCACCCAAGTGATTCTTAGCTGATTTTGACTAGTTTGATAAATTCTAAGATCAGTTGGCTGAGTGATATCTGGAAAATAGGATGCTGGATTAGAAAAGAAAGATTCATTACTGGTATCCACTTCTTTAGCCTTAACTTTATAACTATATACCGTATAAGAATTTGTTGGAATATCATCGATAAATAGTTTTTGGTCATTGGTTGATTCATAATAGGTTTCATTCCAAGATCCTGAACCTTCTTTTCTTGCAACAATATAAACAATATTAGTGCTTTGAGATGAATATTGCCAGGTTAATTGAACTTTACCATTTGCTATTTTAATAACTTCCAAACTTGTTGGTGCATCATAATTTACAGAAGGATCATCGTCTTTTGAACAGGCATTAATTAGCAACACAATCGCTAATATAAACACTAACTTTAGAAAAGCATAATTCCCAATCATTTTAGATTGGGAAGGATTTATTCTGTATCTACTCATTTTTTACTCCTAACCATAACATCAAATAGTCAATTCTTTTTTTCTTCCTTTATCTTGAAATTTCCATCATCAAACAAGCCATGGTCGACTCGTTCTCGTATTTTTTCGATTTTCTTTTTTAAATCAACTTTTTCTTCCATTCTTTTTTCTATAGAGTCATATATTTCAGCTTTTAAAATGACAATCATTTCTCGGTTATGTTGTTCATAACTATTATATCCAGTCAGATATTTTATACCAAAAACCCACCATGGGAGATCTTTCAGAAAAGGAATTCCAAAACGTTGTTTTGTATATTCTGTATCATATAAACCACCGATGACAGTTTCTTCTCCATTATATAAATATACTTCTGTACTCGCCTGATTTTTATTAATGATCGTACTAACAGTTCCTGGTATTGCACTGCTTTTTTCTACAGATGCGACCAGATGGACAACTTCAGTACCATTATTATCAATTACAGTTGGTTTTACATTCAAAATGACACCTGTTGAAAAAAACTTATCAGAGATATTTCCTGCTTCATCAGCAGTTTTAACAGAAAAATCTTGTCCTACCTGAATTTTCCCTTCCTTCCCTGAAAGAACACTAATATTTGGATGGGCAATAACTGAGCCTTTTTGATTCGATTCTATCACTTTTATCAAGGTGTTAATATCAATTACGTAATCATTTTGAGTAAATTGATAAGAGCCAGAAGCTTTAACCAGATCATCTGCGACTTTTCCGGCTCCTTTGAAATCAAGATTTGCGATCACTTGTCCATTGACAATCGTTTGCCAGTTGATACCTATAGATTTAAAAAAATCCTTATCTGCTCTAAAAAATATGGCCGTAATTTTAACTTGTCGATCTGAAGGACGTAAATTTTTATTTACAGGCGCCTCATCTTTTGGTGGATCAATTACGTAATAAACGCCACCTTTTTCTTCCAGATTTAAACTATGAGTCTGACAAAGAAGTAAAAGCGCTTCTTTCCAGTGTAACTGGCTGATAGGAATAGATATGTTTCCATTAAAAGAACTTGAATTAACAATTTTTTTGGATTCATACTGATAACACAAGGTTTCTATCACTTTTATTGCTGTATTGAAATCAGTTCCCCGCTGTATCGTCAGATAAGCATTCATATCAGCTTTTTGCTGAGCATTAAGTGCTAAAAACAAACACAGCATAATGAGTAAAGAACATATTATCTTCTTCATGATTATTCCTTATTGAGTTTAATGGTTACATCTCTAAAGACACCAATTTTGTTTAATTTAAAGGTAACAGACTGGTCTTTCCAGTTTATTGAGTGCAAGTATCCATAAGCCACTTTAGCACCTTGCTTTATAATATATACATGACCATCTGTAGCTTTTATAAATGCGGTTGTTGGAGTTAAGCTAAGCAATATCGCTTTTTCTGCATCAATTTTATCGGCTTCAGAAGGGTTCTCATAAGGGGAATAAATTCCAGGAGCAAAGAAATTATTAACAACTTTGTTGTTTAAGCTTCTAAAACGATTTTCAGAGATTTCTTTTCCAGAGGGATTTACCTGAGATTGAATTGTCAAATCAAAGTTTACAAGAAATTGCTTGGTTCCATCTTCCTGTTGTTGGGTACTTTGATTTAGTGAAAACTCTCTAACGATATAAAGAGGACTTTGATTTTCTAATTGATTCATAAATAAATAGAATGTTTGAATATTGGCTGTACCAGATATTTTGTAGTCTCTATTCACATTTTCTTCTGCTACATCAGATAGACTTTCAAAATTTACATCCAAATCAGGACAATAGCTGTTAACGATTGAGCTTATATATGACCAGGATTGACGAGAATTATCACTCAACATAAATGTTTTTCCGTATCTTGCTTGCCAGCTATCCATTTTTGAAATTTGCTGTTTAATGTAATACACTTGCATCGTGTCAATGACAATATTGCTCATTGATTGAAGTTCTGATTTATTCTTATTTAGTTTCTCTGTTTCAAGTTTTATCTTTTTGTTGGTATGATAAGAAAGTCCGAAATTTAACAAAAGAATAACGATTAGTAAAGAAGCTAAAACGATTGAATTTCTGATATCATTCCGCATGAGACTCACCCTTCAGCCGCTTAACATATTCTTCAGACTCTTTTGTAAGAAGAGATTTTGGATACAATGATATTAACTCTTCAAAATACTGAATTGCTTTTTCTTTTTGATTAATTTTATCGTAAGTCTTTCCCAGCATAAAAAGAGATTCGAGTTGTTTCACTTTTTTTAATTCCAATACTTTCTGATAGTATGGTATCGCTTTCTGATACTGTGCTGATAAAAAATAAGATTCAGCCATCAGGAAATTACCCATTGGAACTAATCTGTGCTCTGGATATTCTTTTAAAAAACGGTTGAATTTTGCGATAGCCTCGTCATATTCTTCATTTTGAACATGAATTCTTGCTTCTACATAAAGAGCTGATCCTTGTTTATATGTATGATCATCGGAGACCGTTTTAACTTTATCTTCTTTATTTTGAGGTTTATTTGTAGTTTTACTTAAATCAGCCTTTTTTGGTTTTTCTATTTCTGGCTTTTTTTCCTTTTTTGTTTCGACAGGCGTCTTTACTTCCTCTGTTATTTCAGGTTCAGGTTCATTCTTTTTTTGTTGAACAAAAATCTTTGTTGAATCTATTTCTACTTTGATCTCACTGTAAAGGGGATTGTACAAGACAGGATCCGGATAGGCAAACATTATCTCATAATCCCAAACTGGTTCAGATTCGATTTTACTCAGATTTATTTTTTTGATGCTTCCTTGTGGGAAAAGATTTGAGAAAGCGCTGATATTGTTTCTGTTATAAGAAACCCCTTTTACAATTATATTTTGGTCATTTCCTGATAAATCATTTATCCAAAAATAGGAATGATTCTCTGTAAAACTGGATATTTTTTGAATAATGTATGCCCATTGATTTTTAAACTGAATTAAATCGATAATCTGTTTTCTGTTCTGTTCAAATAAATCCACCTGAGAAGTGTATTGCATTAAAATATTCTTAAATGCCTTTTTCTGATTCAATTCAAACTCATATTGTTGATTTTCATTTTGTATTCTTTTTAACTCAATCTTTTGTTTTAAGCTGCCATAGGTTGCCCACATAGTGGTTACAAATACGAGTATTAAGATAACAATACCATGCCAGCTTAATTTAAAAATCTTTTGCTTATCAATAATCAGCTGTGGGAGCATGTTAATCAAATGTAATCGCTTATTTTTAACATTTAATGCTCTATATCCCAACATGATAGAAGGTACAAATCGTGGAATGATATACTCTGGAATTTCCACATCAAATTCTATTGGCATATTATTCTGGTAGCTGTTTGCTGTAGAAAAGCTAAAAGAACTGATAAAATTTGATCTGAAATTTTCTTTAAAAAAGGCCATATCCTCTTTACCAGTATAATCTCCGCATATCAATACATTTTGAGTGATATTAAGCTGAGAAATATCCTGTTCAAGCATAATTTTTGAAACAACCGCTTCTCTGATAATATCTGGGTCTGTTGCCTGAATGATTAATGGAAATGATTTAATATAATTATCATCCTGAATAATAATGGCAATTTTGTTTTCCTTACTCAAGTAGAGCAATAACACGTATTCTTCACTATTAAAACGGTACTGAGTCAATACAGCATTTATCAGACAGGACTCTATTGGTTCAGCATGAAGATAATTTATATTCTTAATGTTTAAAATTGGCTGAACATTCTCTAATATACTGATGATATCATGAGGACCTTCATATACAAGAGAATAGGCACTTTTATTTTTATTGATCAATAAGTCAAACTGAACAGAGGCATCTTTCTTCTGTTCTTTAGACAAAGTTTGTTTCTTTATCTTATCTCTTTTTATTTTTTTGGAAGAATACGGAATATAAGACCAAAAAAGTTTCTCTTCTGAAGTGATAAATGAGACATAAGCTGTATTGAGTGGGAATTGTGCTAAAAACCTGGATATTTCAAAGAATTTTGATGAATTCAGATCATATTGAGGGAGTATATCTGATTCTCTTTTGAAAGATTCCTGTGCTGCTTGTTCAGGTTCTGCTGGTTTCTTTTGAAAAAAATCTTCATCATCATTGATACCCATAAAATCTTCAATATCATCTAAGGAAGATTCTACATCCTTCGTATCATTGATTGAAAACCCTGAGTCTTCTGAACTAAATGCGGTTATATCATTTAAAACTAAATCAGGTGTTTCATGTTGAATCAGAGGTTCTTTTAATTGAAATTCCCGTAAATGATTCACATAAACAGATTGTTTTTTAAAATGACACTCTGCTACCCTGACAGTTAAACCATCAAGAATAATCCCTAATACGATTTTATCCTGTTTTTCTTTTTTTTTCATAAATGACTTTAATATTGTAACAACTGAACCATTCTTTTTTTATTATTTGAATAATTTAAGGCGGTTTCTTTGGTAATTTTACCTGATTTAAACAGAGTATATAATTCCTGCTCAAGGGAAAACATACCGTATTTTTTTCCTTCAGAAATCATTTGATAAATTTCTGCAACATTATTGTTTCTGATTGCAGCTACTACTGATGAAGTAACTGACAATATTTCCTTTGCTAATACCACTTTACCATCGATACTGGGAACTAGCTTTTGTGATATAATGACAGAAAGCGTGTCAGCAAGTCTCATGCGAATTCTTTCCTGTTCTTCTGCAGGAAACTCTCCAACGATACGATGAATACTTTCTACAGCTGAGCTGGTATGTAGAGTAGAAAACACTTTATGACCACTGTCTGTTATTTCAAGGACCATGGCCATTGTATCAGCATCACGCATCTCTCCTACCACCAGAATATCCGGATCCTGCCTAAGGGCTTCTCTTGCTCCATCTCTAAAGGATAACACATCGTCTCCTAATTCACGGTGTCTGACAATGCATTTATCAGATTCATGAATATATTCGATAGGAGCACCAATCACAATAATATGCCCTTCATTAGAATGATTATTCAAATCAATAATCGTATCGAGTGTAGAGCTTTTTCCTGAGCCGGTAATACCTGTTACTAAAATCAGACCGTTTTGCTCATATTGAAGATTAATCCGCTTCAAAATCGGCTCAGGTAATTCTAAATTTTCAATAGGGAATAATTTCTGGTTTATTCGTCTGAAACTACCGGCTAAAGTGCCGGATTCATAATAAACATCAGATCTAAAACGGCTTGGTTTCTCACCAGGTTCAAGTGCAATTCCAATTGAAAAGTCAATATTTTTATTTTTAAATAATTCAACTTTTTGTTCGTCAGATAATACACTCAGCATCATGCAGGTTATATCATCATTGTTAAATGTCCCATATTCAGGATATGGTTTTTTATCTCCGAAAACCCTGTACCATATAAAACCTTTTGAGCCTGGTCCTCCTATTTCCATATCCGAAGCACTCATTTGCCTCATTTTTGTAAATAGCTCTTTTAATTTTAACCAAGCTTCTTTTTTCCAGTGTTGGTTAACTACTAATAATTTATTGATTGCCTGAAAACGTCCTGTTCCATTTATATACTCAGGGATTGAGATACTGATTTCTGAAGAAAAGCTTAGTCCCATTTAGTTGTGCCATCCTTAACATTAGAGTTAAGTCCCAAATGTTGGTGTAAAGTTCCAACCCTTTGTTTTCAAAGTAATACAAGATTTTTTTTCTTATATTTCACTTCTATATTGACTTTGATTACAATTTAAATTTTCTTTAGTCTATTTGTCAAGATCTTTTTG
>JAKQQL010000378.1:0-1433 GCA_029564175.1 Candidatus Cloacimonadota bacterium | reverse complement strand
TGATTTAGTTATTGTGGATGAGGCTCACAACATCAGAAATTCGTCATCCATCAGACATCAGGTTACTCGATTTTTTTGCGATAATGCAGAAGCAGTTATTTTTCTGACAGCAACTCCTGTTCAAATGGGAAGTTTGGATTTGTTTGTCTTACTCAATACTTTAAGACCTGATTTAATTATCGACAAAAACAGCTTTTCATATATGTCAGAACCTAATCAATTTATCAATGAAGCGGTAACATGTTTAAGATTACAATCAGATAACTTTTCTGAAAAAGCACACACTGCTTTAGAAAATGCTGCAAATACATCATGGGGACAGTCTCTATATAAAAATAACCCTGATTTTATCAATGTATGTAATATGTTAAAATCAGGTTCCATAACTGATGAAGAAAGAATCTCTTTAATCCGAAAAATTGAAGAGATGCATACTTTCTCCAATATCATCAACAGAACAAGAAGAAGAGATATTGGCGATTTTACCATTAGAAAGCCTTATACTGTAAGCGTACCATTTACCGAACAACAACAATTATTGCATGATAATCTGTTAAAAACACAGGCAGAGGTTTTAAAACTTATACACAACGAGATCAATATAAAGTTTTTGATGACTACCCTCTGCAGGCAGGCATCCAGCTGTATCTTTGGACTTGCACCTCTAATAAAAGAAATCATTACCAGGCATTTAGATGAGTTGGTTTTAGATGAGCTAGACTTTGCTAATGAAGATTTTGTTTTAAATGATGATGATTATATGCCATTGAAGGATAAAATTAATTCCTTAATAGCTCTGTCAGAAGCCCTTGACTATGATGACCCAAAATTTGAAGCATTACTTAAAATCATAGAAGAAAAACAAAAACTTCCGAATAATAAAATTATCTTATTCAGTAGTTTCAGACACACTTTGAGTTATCTGTATAAAAAACTCAATCAGATATATCGAATAGGTTTAATTCATGGGTCTGTACCAGATGATGACCGTGTAGCTATTAGAAACAGATTTTCATTAAAAAAGGAAGATAGTAATGCATTGGATATACTTCTTTTTTCCGATGTAGGGTGTGAAGGGCTTGATTATCAGATGTGTGATTGTCTGATTAATTATGATTTACCATGGAATCCTATGAGAATTGAACAGAGAATTGGCAGAATTGACCGAAATGGACAAAAAAGTGAATCAGTTGCGATTTATAATATGATTACACCTGGTACAATAGATGCCGAAGTATATGAGAGATGTTTACTTAGAATTGGAATCTTTGAGAATGCCTTAGGGGGTGGAGAAGAAATTCTCGGTGAAATTACTCAGGAAATAAAAAATATTGCAGAAAACTTTGTTTTAGATGTTGAGGATATTCAGAAAAAATTACAACAACTGGCTGATAATAAAATCAGATTAATAAAAGAACAGGAAGATCTTGAAG
>JAKQQL010000368.1:0-1038 GCA_029564175.1 Candidatus Cloacimonadota bacterium | reverse complement strand
TACATCAAATACCACGGTTGAACAATTTTTAACCGAGATTATGCCAAAAGAAGCTTTGGACATGCTCCAAAATTCTAATGCACCTAAAGAATTAAGCGGTACAGAAATAACAATGGTAGTTGAAGTAGATGGAAAGTCGTATGGTTTCAAAGTTAAAGATGGGAAAGATATTACACCATGTGGTGATATTCCCAATGCCATGCTCAGATTAAAAATATCTGGATCTGATCTTAAAAAGATGATCGACACAAATAATCTTGATATGTTACTGGGTATGCAAAAAGATCTGACACGTGCCCGTTACAATGCACTATCATCATTGAAAGGCAGTTTTATAGCTAAACTAAAGAATGATGATGGATCAGAATTTACCATTGAAGCAATTCTCAACGGTGCCACATCCCCGCAGTCTATTTTCCGTATGAGTACAAAAGATTCTGCTGCGTTGATGAAAAAAGAAACCAATCCAGTAAATCTTTTCATGTCAGGAGCAATGAAGATTGAAGGCGACATGAGCTTTGCTATGGCAACCCAACCCCTATTCACTTGATAAATGATTTTTTTATCTCAACCACATTTATGTATGTGGTTGAGATATTTTTTTATTTTTATGCCTTATGGAGGTAAGTAATGGAAGCATTACCATGGTATAAAGAATATAAGATTTTAGGCATACCAAAAACCTTTAAACCATATCCCGACAAACCGGTATATGATATACTTGAAATTGCAGCAAAAAAATATAAAAAGAACGGACTTATACAGGAAAATTTCTTTTTATCATATCCAGAATTATTAGAATATGTTAATAAACTGGCATCAGCATTTCAGGCGTTTGGATTAAAAAAGAACGATATCATAGCAACGATACTTCCAACTTCAACAGAATTTGTTATGTGTGATTATGCAATAGCAAAAGCAGGTCTCATCCATTTACCATGTAGTGCCCTGGAACCAGCCGAAGCTCTTGAACACAAGTTTAAAGAAGCAAAACCTAAAGCTATTATCTGCATTGCTATTGACGATCATATTGCAGTA
>JAKQQL010000366.1:0-28852 GCA_029564175.1 Candidatus Cloacimonadota bacterium | reverse complement strand
AAATGAAAACAGGGAAACAATATGCGGATGATGTAATTGTGATTGAATCTTAGCCTCATTGACAAATCTCTCTGTAAACTGCTGATCACTGGTCAAAACAGGATTCAATACTTTGATAGCCACTTTTCTCTGAAGTAAATCTTCTTCTGCCAGATAAACTTCCCCCATACCCCCTTCACCAATCTTCTGAATGATGCTGTAGTTATTAATTTTTTGTCCGGTTTCTAACAACATAATGAATGTCCTTTACTTGTTATGATTGTTATTGATTCTATGTTTCTATCATTAAATCCGTGTTGCTGAGAACGATTAGCAGTCCGGTATAACTTTGTTCCGAACTTATAAAAATTGAAATTGGCAATGCTTCCACTGTTGAAGAGCTTATGTAAAAAATAGAATTCCGTAGGAATGGCAGAATAGCAGCCAGATGCGGAAGCGTCTGGTATATAGCATGTTTCAAGACAAGCACCGTCGGTACGGCTTAATAAAACTTGCATTTTTGCACAGCCTCTGAAATGAAGGGATAAGCTATTTATAGTGCTATCAAAACTGTCCTTTTTGCGATTCGACATTTTCTCTCCTTTCTTTTCTTTCACCCCTGACAGGGCTCTGGTTATGGAATTCATTCGTTCCCGGAGCTGCACTCAATGTCATTAAGTTAAGGAATTTCATCACAAATCCTATTAGAAGCGGTCTGTAGGGACTTACGAAGTGAAACGCCGTATGTCCGAATGAATTTTAATATTGATGGAAGCGGATTTACGGCATTACTCTTCGCTCCATTTCGTAAATCCCTACTAACAGTTTACACATTAATCGAAAGACCATTTCTCTTAACTTAATGACATTAGGGCTGCACCCCGTGCTGAGATTCTGACATTCCTACAGAACTCTGCGTTGTTCATCATATCACACCCTTTCTGGGCTGATTCTGCTAATTCCCCTCCTCCGGAGGGGTGGCACGGAGTGACGGGGTGGTATAAGTAAAATTCCACTTTTTCTAAAAGGTAAAAGGCTATGAATAACATTATTCTACCTGACTGATCTGGCAAAACGGAAGCCCAAATTGTGAAATGTTTTAATAGGTGCTTCATCATCTCGCCGACAGACCTGACAGTAATCATCAACGCTACGCCAGCTACCTCCGCGATTAACACGCCGACTATCATTATGTGACCCTCTTGGGTTTATACTTTGTTCATAAGCATAATCACCATAGTTATCCCAGCACCATTCCCAGACATTACCACTCATATCATAGATACCCAGTTCATTGACTTTTTTTTGCCCTACTTCATGGGTTTGCTTACTGGAGTTATACCAATACCAACCAACTTCATCCAGAGTGTCAGACCCTGAGTAAATATATCCTTTTGAGAGAATACCCCCTCTGGCTGCAAACTCCCATTCCGCTTCTGTGAGGAGTCGGTATCCATCTGACTCCCAGTCACAGCTGACTCTTGTACCATTGATGGTATAAGCAGGAATCAGACCTTCTTTCTGACTGAGCAAGTTGCAGAATTCCACTGCCTGATACCATGTAATTTGTTCTACAGGTCTTTTGTCTCCTTTAAAACGGGAAGGATTATCATCTATAAGCTCTGTCCATTCTTTCTGAGTTACAGGATATTTCCCTATTAAGAAAGACGATACAGTAATTTTGGCAGAACCTCTCTGAAAAGACCCTCCTTCAACAAAAACCATATTGTCATTATGGGGAATATATTTTTGGGGTGCTTCAGCTGCGATTTTCACGCTTATCTGTTTTTTTTCGGGAGAAGGAACCGATGGTAAGACAGATAAATGATTTAGTCTTTCTTCCTTTTTCTTCTTTGTCATCTGTTTAACGAGATGAAGAGTATGATCAGATATAAAAGGATAAAATGATTTAGGATCAGGCAAATCCTGATTCACAATCTGGTTCATGACTTCAAAATCACTTTCGGTATCTGTATCAAAGGGTAGTTTCCCTGTCAGCATTTCAAAGAGCGTAATCCCCAGACTGTAGATATCAGTACGATTATCAATATCCTTATGAGCTCTCACCTGTTCCGGACTCATATAGTAGAGGGTTCCCATCTTAGCACCGGTTCTGGTCATCCCTTTATCACCCATAATCTTGGCAATGCCAAAGTCCATAATTTTGGTCTGGTCTTGGGCATCTATCATAATATTGGAGGGTTTGATATCCCGATGAATAATCCCTTTGTTATGCGCATACTGAATGCCGGCACATATCTGATTGAAGATTTTCATCGTTCGTTCTTCCGGGATAGGTCCGGTTTTCTGAATCAGTTGTTTTAAAGTAATGCCATCCGCATACTCTAAAACCATAATATATTTATCCTCAAAAATAAAAAATGAATACAGCTGGACAATCTGAGGATTATTTAAAGATGCCTGCACCTTAGCTTCCAGCTTAAATCGCTCTACAAACTGTTCATCTGAAGTGAGCAGAGGATTTAACACCTTTAAAGCCACTTTTCTACCCAGAAAATCATCTTCTGCCAGATAGACTTCCCCCATACCCCCTTCACCGATCTTCTCAAGAACATTCAGATTGTTAATTTTTGATCCTGGTATTAGAAACAAAGATACCTCCTTTAAACACTATATAAATCTGAATCAGTTTCCTGATTGAGATTTTTGCCTGTGTGAAAACACTTCTGACAAATCTTTTACTATTATAAATTCTGTTTACACCTATCTTCATTCTTTTATTGTTTATGTCAAGTGTTTTATTCCGATTTAAACAAATTAGTTCATTGTCTGATTTTCTGAATATTGTTTAATCTCATTGTAAAACACAGCGGTGGATGTGGACATATAGGGAATGACCCATAAAAGTCCTATACCAAGCGTAAAAACAGATAAAAGAGCCCAACCCAAAAAAGAAGCTGTTAGTGAGAAAAATTCCCATTTATGCCCTTTCATTAATCTTTTACTCATACTGATGGCTTCTCCGGCACTTAATTCAGGATTATCTGCCAACACAAAAAAAGTCATGGAGTAACTGTAAGCTGCGATAATGCCGGGAATAATGAGCAGTAAACACCATAAAACGATGTAGATACCCATTAGAATGTTTGTCCAAAGCGCTTTAAAATAGAATTTAAACCCATAAAACAGACCGTCCAGGTCTATTTCTTCAGAATGATAAACTTTGAGAGATAAATAAGCAAAAGACAGGGCAAACTGGCCAACAAAAAACATAGCCCCTATTGTCCCACTGTTAGCCACAACATAATCCAGCGCAATAATCATACAATAGAGAACCAAATATACAAAATAGATCATGGCAAAGCGGTTCCACTTTCCCTTCAATAACTCTCGTGCCTGTCTCTTCATTTCACTTAATGACATAAATACTCCTTTTTTCCTTTATTTTACTTCGTAACGCATGCTACCAGCTTGCCACAATTTCATGTTAGCTGCCAGCCTGCGAATTCTTAAACCGCTTAATATTTTCTTTTCAGACACACAAGACTCAGCCCTAAAAATAACATTCCCAAACAGCTCAGTAATATCAGGGGCAGGAATTCTTCTGACTCAAACCCTATCCTTGCCTGACAAACTGAATCGGCATACTGTAAAATCCAGTCAAATCCCCAACGGCTGATCATAAAGGAGGCAAAAGCTTTGACAGTTTCATTCATGCTGTTATAGGGAACAATCAAGCCACCTAAAATCACCTGAGGGATTAAAACTATCGGCACCAGTGCCATGGCAGATTCGCTGGTCTTAACCAAAGCGGATATCATAAAACCCAGACTCATTGAGACAAGTGATACAGCAAAGAAAATCATCATCATCACAGAAAAACTAATCCCTGAATCAAAAGCAATAGTTGGGGCTGCTGCCAGAATGGCACTCTGTATAAGACAAAGAATGCTTAAAGCACTGATTTTGGATGACAGATAATTCCCCAGAGACAGATTGACCATGCGTTCTCTCTTAAAAATACTTCGTTCGGAGACGATCTCTCTGGAAGAGTTGTTACAGCCCAGCCAGATGGAGGCAATTACAAGGACAAAGAGCATCTGAGGCGTGTGTTGGGGTTCATTGAATACCAGATAACTCAAGAGGGCAATCACCGGGGCTTGCAGAAGCAAAATCAGCGTGCTGACACTGTCTCTGACTTTGATACGAAACAATCTCTGTACAAGCACATTCCATTGGTTAAATCCCCCCTTTGCCAGTCGGGTAACAGTCGATTCATAGTCTTTATGACTGAGTTCGTTTTTGTATTTATCTTGTATTTCTTTCTGATAATAAAAAGATTCTCTGTATTTCTCAGCCCATTGTTCAGGTGTTTTGTCTTCCAGTTTTTTAAAGATATCTTCAGGATCTCTGACCTCGAAATAGGAGACAGCATCCTGAGCCGGTCCGAAATAAGCCAGATAACCATCTTTGGCCATGACAATCAGATGACTGAGTTTTTCAAAATTACGCCGGGTAATGTTGTGGGTGGTAATAATAACGATTTTCCCTTTTCCTGCTATCCCCTGTAATAAATCCATGACTTCGGAATCACTCTGCGGGTCAAGTCCGCTGGTTGGTTCATCCAGAAAGAGAATAGAAGGTTCTGTAACCAGTTCCTGAGCCATGTTCACCCGTTTCCGTTGACCACCGGATATCCCTTTTTTTTCAGGAGAGCCGATCAGAACATTTTGGGATTCCTGCAAATGCAGGTCTTTTAATATCTTGCTGATATGGGTCTTTCGGTCTTTGTCAGATAACTGCTTACCCAAACGAAGCCGACAGGTGTAGTTTAAAGACTCCTGAACCGTCAGTTCCCGGTGAATGATATCTTCCTGAGGCACATATCCTATCTGCCCCTGAAACATTTCTTCATGATGATGTAAAGAAATGGAATTAATCATAACCCGTCCCGAATGACAGGCATTGATTCCTGCCAACATCAGCATTAAAGTTGTTTTACCTGCACCGCTGGGTCCGATTAAGCCAACAAATTCTCCTCCGTTGATGCATAAATCCATAGGCTGAATCAGGACTTTTTCACTTACCCTGAATGAAAGATTTTTTACCGAAATCTGGATTTTAAAATCGATTGCCGGCTGTCCTGGCTTAAACAGACTTTTTACAGGCAGTTCATAGCCGGCGATTCTAAGGCAGTCATCCTGAGAGACTAAGGCTTCACTGACTTTTTTATGATTCACATAAGTGCCGTTACTGCTGCCCAAATCCTTGATGAGGTATTGAGACCCCTGCTTTTTAAGCTCGGCATGATATCGGGAAACCTTGATATCATTCAGGATAATATCATTATCCTCGGCACGGCCAATGCGGATAAGCTCTTTTTGAAAATGCCCTGGTTTAATATTCTCTTCCCGGGTATAGCTTTTAATCAAATGCCAGGGGATATCAATCGTATTACCGAGAAGAATCCGGTCATTTTCATGAATGACAAGCACAGACTGGATGCGGGAACCGTTAACATAGGTGCCATTAGTGGAATTTAAATCTTCTATCATTATCTGATGCTCAGATTGCCGGATAAGGCAGTGATGTGAAGATACCGATAAATCTGAAAAAACAAGTTCATTATCGGTTGCCCTGCCAATTCTTATCACCTGCTGTGCACTGGATGGAGCTGATTTACCACAGTAGGGGCAGAACCGGGCATCCTGATCAATCGCCTGTTGACAATATATACAAGTTTTCATATAACCTCATTATTCAATAACTGATCGGGCAAGACGGAAGCCCAGACGGTAGCGGCTGCGGCCGGGGTTGATGCGGTCGCGATAAGCCACCCGACAGTAGCCATCGCCGTAGTCCCAGCTGCCACCACGATTCACACGGTTAGAACCACTTGTTGCCCCACGGGGATTCGTCTCAGCCGATGATGAATATCTATCATACCAATCCCAGCACCATTCCCAGACATTCCCGCTCATATCATAAATGCCTAATTCATTCGCTTTCTTTGTTCCTACTTCATGAGTTTGGTTGCCTGAATTTCCATCATACCATCCAACTTCATCCAATTTGTTTGAACCAGAATAAAAATATCCCTTGGATTGATTGCCTCCTTTGGCAGCAAACTCCCATTCTGCTTCGGTAGGTAATCGGTATCCATCAGCCTGCCAATTACAATTAACCTCAAAATCGTTAATAAGATATACAGGATCAAGCCCTTCTTTTTCACTAAGCAGATTACAAAACCTGATTGCATCAAACCATGAAACAGAGTCAACAGGATGATTGTCAGTATCATCCTGAATTACTTTATTGCCAAAACCAAAAAATCCTTCATTAATTATATATCCCTTTTTAAATACGGAAGGGTTACTTTTCATGATCATTTCCCATTCTTTCTGGGTAACAGGATATTTCCCAATAATAAAAGAAGATACCGTGATAGTTGCAGATTCTCTTATAAATGACCCTCCTTCCACAAAAATCATATTGCTGTTTTCTGATACATTTTTTCTTTTATTTTCAGTTGCTACCTTAATATCAGAATGTATCATCTGAGTAACAGAGCTTACAGGTTGAGGCATTAAATGATTGATTCTTTCTTCTCTTTTCTTTAGGGTCATCTGTTTTATCAGCCTGAGAGCTGAATCTGAAATAAATGGGTAGTATGCTTTTGGGTCAGGTAAATCCTGATTGACGATTTGATTCATCACCATAAAATCACTCTCGGTATCCGTATCAAAGGGTAGTTTCCCTGTCAGCATTTCAAAGAGCGTAATCCCCAGGCTGTAGATATCGGTACGGTGGTCGATATCTTTCTGGGCCATGACCTGTTCCGGACTCATATAGTAGAGGGTCCCCATCTTAGCGCCGGTTCGGGTCATCCCTTTATCACCCAGAATCTTGGCAATGCCAAAGTCCATAATCTTAACCTGGTCATGGGCATCTATCATGATATTGGAAGGTTTGATATCACGATGAATAATCCCCTTGTTATGTGCATACTGAATGCCGGTACATATCTGATTGAAGATTTTCATTGTTCGTTCCTCAGGGATTGGACCGGTTTTCTGAATGAGCTGCTTTAGCGTAATCCCCTCGGCATACTCCATAACCATACAGTAGAGATTTTCCTGCCTGAAAAAGGAAAACATCGTAACAATATTCTGGTGATGCAAATGTGATTGTATCTTCGCTTCGTTGACAAAGCGCTCGGTAAATTGCGGGTCTTTGGTCAGAATCGGGTTGAGAACCTTAACGGCTACCTTTCTGGCAAGTAAATCCTCTTCTGCCAGATAAACTTCACCCATTCCGCCTTCTCCAACCTGCTCGATAATTTTGTAATTATTAACTTTTTGACCTTGGTCTAATAACATACTAATTGCCCTTTATATTTTATGATTGTTTTTGATTTTTTATCTCTCTCATTAAATCATCTCTTTGCTTTTCACATCTATTCATCTTTCTTTCTGCCATTAAACATCCATTCGTATGCTGAACAGCGTTAGCTGTGACAGAATCCTACGGAACTCTGGGTTGATACATTAATCATACATTCGTATTTTATTTTTCATGTTGATGAATCATCTCACTACCTTCCACATCTATTCATCTTTCTTCCTGCCATTAAACATCCATTCATATGCTGAACAGCGTTAGCTGTGACAGAATCCTAGCCCAGGGCGCCAGCCCTGGGTATGCATCCAATCCAAAATTCAGCGCCGTAGGTGTGGCCGAATAACATGATCTTTCATTTTCTTTCACCCCTGACGGGGTTCTGGTTATGGCATCCCTTCATACCCAGAGCTGACGCTCTGGGCTAGGATTCTGTCATTCCTACGGAATTTTATCTACCTTTCTCAGACACATCGGAGCAATTCCTTACCTCGCAGATTTTGCTTCGCTATTTCTGCTTCGGCAATGAATTGCTCCGATGCAGGGAGAAACGGCTCTTAACTCGCATTCCGCTTCGCTCCATTGCAAGTCAAGTCCCTTTTTTTCTAAAAGGTAATATGCTAATAATCTCATTATTCTACCTGATTGAACGCGCAAGACGGAAGCCGAAGTTGTTGCTGCTGAGGAAAGGAAAGCCACCGCGAAAAGACACCCGACAGAAGTCGGCGCTGCCGAGCCAGCAACCACCACGAAGCACACGGCGAGAGCCACTTGTTGCCCCACGGGGATTCGTCTGAGCTGATGAGGTGTAGGAGTCATACAAGTCCCAGCACCATTCCCAGACATTACCGCTCATATCATAGATACCCAGTTCATTCGCTTTCTTTGTCCCTACTTCATGCGTGTCGTCTGAATTACTGCTATACCATCCGACCTCATCGAGATTGTTTGAGCCCGAATAGGTATAGCCTTTTGACTGATTCCCACCTCTGGCTGCAAACTCCCATTCTGCTTCGGTAGGTAATCTGTATCCATCAGCATTCCAGTTACAGCTGACACTTGTGACATTGATGGTATAAGCAGGAGACAAGCCTTCATTCTGACTCAGTTTATTGCAAAATTCAACTGCCTGATACCAGGTAATCTGTTCAACCGGTCTTTTATCTCCTTTGAAGTATGATGGATTTGTTCCCATGACTGCCTGCCACTCTTTCTGTGTCACTTGATATTTTCCCATATAAAAAGAAGAAAGTGTTACAGAATGAACTGGTTTTTCAACATCATATCCATTTTCTGACCCCATCTGAAATATCCCGCCTTCGACTTTAATCATATTGACAGGAGTTACATCTGTTTTAACTACAGTATTATTTTGAATTTCATCTAAAGGCTCTTTAGCGCAAGTATTCAGTTTTACAATTAAGAAAATTGAGATTATTAAGATGATAAAAATTGTAACAACATGCTTCAATGATTTATCAGATGATTTTATATCTGAAACAGGAGGTACTTGAGTTTTTGTATCATTTGATTTTTCATAATTTAATTTTTCATTCTTTTTTTGCTTTTCATGTTTAATATTAACAAGCTCATTAATTTTCTCAATCGATTCGATGCGCTTTGCCTTGTCCTTTTCAGTCAGTTTTAACATAAGACTGACCATTTCATCAGAGATATGGGGATATATAGTTCGGGGGTCAGGTATGGGTGCTTTGATGATCTGATCCATAACCTGATAATCAGACTCTGTGTCAGTATGAAAGGGGATTGTCCCTGTCAGCATTTCAAAGAGTGTAATCCCCAGACTGTAGATATCGGTGCGATGGTCGATATCTTTTTGAGCCATGACCTGTTCCGGACTCATATAGTAAAGGGTCCCCATCTTAGCGCCGGTTCGGGTCATCCCCTTATCTCCCAGAATCTTGGCAATACCAAAATCCATAATCTTAACCTGGTCATGGGCATCTATCATGATATTGGAAGGCTTGATATCCCTGTGGATAATCCCCTTGTTATGAGCATACTGAATGCCGGCACATATCTGATTGAAGATTTTCATTGTTCGTTCTTCAGGGATAGGACCGGTTTTCTGAATGAGCTGCTTTAGTGTAATCCCTTCGGCATACTCCATAACCATGATATATTTGTTTTCAAAGACAAAAAAGGAATGCAGCTGGACAATAGCCGAATGATTGAGTGATGCCTGAACCTTTGCTTCCAGTTTAAAGCGTTCGATAAATTGCTGATCCGCAGTAAAGACCGGATTCAAGACTTTCATAGCCACTTTTCTGCCTAAATATTCATCTTCAGCGAGATAAACCTCACCCATACCGCCTTCGCCTGTCTGACGGAGAATATGAAAATTATTGATTTTTGACCCTTCATTCAAAAACACAGCACCTCCTGAGTTTCTTTTTATCCTGATTGTTCTAGAACAGAACTTGGACAAACACCCCACATTTAAAAGCCATTTCCTTTGATTTTTAAGACTATTTATGGCTTATACAGATAATTATATTTCATACTTACGCCATTTTGTTGTTTTTTTCATTTATTGTCAAGAATTTTATTTGGATTTTTTTAAAAAATATAAAAACCCCTCAAGAGAGGGGTAAAACATTAATTAAATACTTAAGCTAAATATTTAACTTCTATGAGTCTGCTGTAAAAAATCTGTTTTAAGAAAGAAACACTTCTCAAGCTAAAGCAGAAAAAACAATCCCAAAAAGTAGTTTAAAAGAGTTTTTTAAACCATCCTTTTCGTGTATTTAGTGTATTTTGTGGTTCATAATGTTTTTTACAGCGAGCTCTTCTATATCTATGGTTATTTTTCAGTTTTTCGCTTTATCCCCATTTTCGGATCGACTATTTTCATAATCTCTTCTTTGGGATAAAAGCCTTCATGACGATGAAATTCTTTGCCGTCTTGATCCAGAAAAACCTGAGTAGGGATCACTCTGATATTATATTTTTGGCCTATGAGTCTATCTTTACTGACATCATGAAATATCACATCAATTTTATCTTTATATTCATCCTGAATATCTTTCATAACAGGCTTCATCATTTTGCAGGGAATACAGGTTTCAGCTCCGATTTCCAGGAAAGTAACCAGCGGTTTCTTCTTTGGAGCAGGCTTCTTTTCTTCTTTTGAAAAAAGTGAAAAGCAGATGGTAATTGCCAACAGCAGTATCAAAATCTTTTTCATTATAATCCCATTTCTTCGATTTCTTTAATCAAACGATCGATAATGGACGGGTCATATTCAAAAACGCCATCTTTTGTAATACCCATTTCAGTTAATACAATATGGTCATAGTTTTCAATTCCCTTGTTATCAAACATCTTTTTTAAACAAGCAACCGGACAACCATCAATCAAAAGATTCGTGTTATCTTCCCCTTTTGCTGAATCAACAAATGAACAGATATCTCCGCCTACACCTGTTGCACAGCTCATTTTATATTTTTCCAGCTGGTGCAGTTTAATCGCCAGATCCATAGATATTTTTCCAACATTGCTTGCTCCGGCACAGGCATAAACACTCTTTCTGGCCGTATTACTTGCACATCCGCATGAACATTTACAGTCACTCATTTTCTATCTCCTTACTTCTTTATCAGATTGGCAATATCCCCTGCAGAGAGCAATTTGCCTGCAGAAACCACTTTTTCATCAATCACCAGAGCCGGAGTCATCATCACCCCATAATCCATGATTTTGTTTAAATCACTTACTTTTTCTACGCTTGCATCTATACCTGTTTCAGCAATTGCTTTTAAGGCATTTTCTTCCAGTTTTTTACATTTTGCACAACCGGTTCCTAACACTTTGAGTATCATTTTTCCTCCTAAATATATTTTTTAATCATCAGGTAAATACCTGATACAAAGACCAACATCGCACATACTCTGCGAACGATGAGGGTTGTTTTACTTTTATTTGTCCAATGCAGATAATTCTCTACCACAGTTGAAAAAGTCCCTGCAAAAATAATCACTAAACAATGCCCAACGATGTAAGCAAGAAGCAAAGAAAGTGAATAAATCATTTGAGTTTGAAAGGAGCTAAATACAATGCCTAGAATGGGTGCCATAAAGGCAAATGAACAAGGACCAAGGGCTATCCCAAGTATGAATCCCATCAGTAAAGCCCCTAGTACGCCTTTACCTTTTCCATGATGAATATGATGATGTCCAAAAGAAGGTAAATGTAATATATCAGCAATCAAGAGTGATATGATAATGAATATCACTCCCATAAAAGGCTCTACCCAAGAACCCATATCCCCCATCATTCTGCCTAAAAGTCCTGTGATAAGCCCAATAATCCCCATCATAAGCAAGATGCCTAAGGTAAAAAAAGATGAGAGCTTAAAAGAGTTCCCAACAGATTTGTCCTGTTGCCCGTTTAAATACCCCACAATCAGAGGGATACTCGCCAGATGACAGGGACTGAGTAAAATACTCAAAATTCCCCAGGCAAAGGAAGCCATAATGGCTACGCCCTGATTGGCATATAGAGCCATGGTCAAACTTTCAAACCAGGTCATGATCATACAAGCGCTCCAAATAAATAACCTGTAATGGTTGACATGATAATGACAAGGATAACAAATGCAGCTGTTTTCTTAAAACCTAATACAGTATTTATCACCAGCATACTGGGTAAAGACAAAGCCGGACCTGATAATAGTAATGCCAGAGCAGGACCCTTCCCCATTCCACTGCCTAATAAGCCTTGTAAAATGGGAACTTCCGTTAAAGTGGCAAAATACATAAAAGCACCTGAAATGGACGCAAAGAAATTGGCAAAGAGAGAGTTCCCTCCGACTGCTGTTTCAATCCACCAGGAAGGAATCCAGGCTTCAAAACCAGGTCTTCCTAACAAAGAACCGGCAATCATAACGCCAACAAACAGAAGAGGTAAAATCAGCTTGGTAAAATCCCAGGTTGAATCCAGCCAGTCTTTCATTTCGCCTTCTTCAAATACTAAAAAACCGGTAAACAAGGTAACACCAACCACATAAGGCAAAAGAGGTTGACCCTGAAACATAAAGGCAGAAATAGCAACTATAACGGTAGAAAGAATAACTTTCCACATCTTAAACCCATAGAAGAAACTTAAAGTTAAGCCAAACATAAAGGAAAATACACCTGAAAGCATCCACTTAGAGGCAAACATCCAGTTCATAAAGGATGATGCTGTCGCTTCATTGGGTTTAGCCCAGTTTAATACTAAAAGAATGATTACCATCTGAGCAAAGAAAACAACTGTATGCCACAAGGGTCTGCTTTCTTCATCCATTCCAGCATTCATCATTCCATCCTGGCGTTGTTGTTCTTCTTTTCTGAAAATCAGATGCATCATAAAACCAATAATCACACTAAATACAACCGCACCAACAGCTCTGGCAATACCAATTTCCAAACCGAGAATACGAGCTGTCATAATGATCGCCAGAATATTGATTGCCGGACCTGAATATAAAAAGGCAATTGCTGGTCCAAGACCTGCACCTCTCTTATAAATACCACTAAACAGGGGCAAAATAGTACATGAACAAACCGCTAAAACAGCTCCGGACACTGATGCCACCGAATAAGCTATCCATTTTTTTGCTGTAGGTCCGAGGTATTTCATCACTGCCCCTTTGCTGACAAAGACACTGACGGCTCCGGCGATAAATAATGCGGGCACTAAGCATAACAAGACATGAAGACGGGCATAATCCTGAAGCATATAAAAGGCTTCATGAATACCATTTCTAAAGTGTTCTGATTCAAAGGGTATAAAGTAGGCCACCAGAAATATTGCGATCATCGTCAGCAATATTTTGAGTTCTTTCAGTTTTTCACTCATTTAGCTCTCCTTACTTTTTGTTTTCTTCAATACATTTAATAAATTCCATTACACAGGGATAAATCAAACGATAAAAAACCATATTATTCTGCTTCCGGCTATCAACAATTCCGGCATTTTTTAACACAGATAAATGTTTTGATACAGTTGGCATTTCAGAGCCAACTATCTCTTTTAGTTCACAGACACAATGCTCCTTTTCAGCCAGTGCTTTAACAATTAATAATCGTGACTGATGCCCTAAGGCACTGAATAGATTTGCAACAAACTCTAATTCTTTTTCTTCACTCATTTTCACCTTCTTATATTTCCTGTTTTCCTATTTAGCTAAATACGAATTATTGTCAAGCTTTTTTTTCTTGACATATTCAGGTAACAATTTTACTTAGAAATATATCCTTAGGAGGTTAAATGAATAGTTTAAGTATTGCAAAAAAAATCATGATCATTGGTTTAGTACCACTTGTTGCTCTGACAATTTTTGGTTTTATCACAGTAAAGCAACAAATTACAGAATATTCTATTCTGAATATTATGAGCCATAATGCCAGTTTGTTTTTACACACATCCCATCTGATGAGCGAGTTACAAAAAGAGAGAGGACGAACTGCAGTATTTCTCTCAGGAGGGACAGTATTTGAAGATATAAAAAAATTCAGACAAAATACTGATACTAAACTAAAGGATTGGGTCGAGTCTTTAAAAAATGAAAAAGTTTCAAACAGAGAAACGATAAAAAAAATGAGTCAGATTGAAAATACCCTAAACAAAATCAGAGCTTCTTATGAAGAGCAAAATTCTCAATTAGTCAAACAAGAGATTAAAGATTATACTGAACTGATTACAGACCTTAGAAGCCTTCAGTCAGCAATATCTAACAGTAAGACGACTAAAGGCTTTGGCAAAAAGATGACAAGCAATTTAATCATAGAGGTTGCAAAGGAAAATGCTGGGTTGTTGAGAGCCAATATGTCCAGTTTGATTAAAAGAAATACTGAATTATCCGAGCAGGAATTCTCTTTACTCATAGAACTTAAGTCTAATATTAACGCCAACATCTCCTCTCCAGCGCTTGTATTATCTGATGAAGAGTTAAAAATCCTAAATGAGAAAAAGACAAGCGAGTCGTGGAAAAATGTTGATCAAAATTTTCAGACAATCCTTTCTAAATCGAGTACCGGAGATTTTGGGCTTGATTATGAAATGTTTTGGACATCTGTCACGAACATGGTGGATGATATAGGTTCAGTCATTGATAAATCAACGATAAAAATGTCTGATGATATTGAAAAAGAGAAGAGTAAATCCTTTAATCAGACACTTTTTACTGTTATGTTAATTTTGTTAGTTATAATTATTGTTTTTATAATGATTTTGGTTCTTTCAAGAGGCATCATCAATCCTATTCGTCATACAATTCATCTACTGAAAGATATCGCCGAAGGTGAAGGTGATTTAACAAAACGCTTAGATTTAGATAATAAAGATGAGTTAGGAGAGATGTCAGGATGGTTTAATTTATTTATCAGTAACATTCAAAAAATTATTGTCCAACTTCAAAACAATGTGCATGAATTATCTAAATCATCAGTTGTTTTATTTAATTCTTCCAGTAAACTAGTTGATAGTTCAGTGGAGATAAATCAAAAAGTAGAGAATCTGGTCAGTACCTCTGAAGAAATCAATAGCAATACTGAGCAGATTGCCTTTTCAACTGAAAATGCTGCAGCAAATGTCAGAACTGTTGCGTCCTCAGCAACTCAAATGTCGGCAAGTATATACTCTGTTGCAGCTAGTACGGAACAGGCATCCTCAAATGTTAATAGTATCGTAAGTGCTGTTAGTGAAGTAAATAATGATATCAATCATATTGTTAACAAGATATCTGACATCTCAGATAATACCAATACGGCAGCTTCAGCAATTGAACAGATGAGTGCTTCTCTCAGAGAAGTCGTAAAAAGCACTTCAAATGCCAGCTTAATTTCAGATAAAGCAAATTTACAGGCTAAGGAAACGGCCTTAATCATGAACGAATTAAAGAAAAATGCTGCTGATATCAGTAAAGTAGTCCATTTAATCAATGATATAGCCGATCAGACTAATATGTTGGCACTGAATGCAACGATTGAAGCAGCATCAGCAGGAGAAGCCGGAAAAGGATTTGCAGTTGTCGCTAATGAAGTAAAAGCACTTGCCAGCCAAACTGCAGAAGCAACAGGTAAAATACAGGAAAAAATTGAAGAAATGCAGAAATCTACAGTTATAACGGTAAACTCTCTTGAATCTGTAAAAAAAATCATAACTGAGTTAAATACAATCAATAATTCCATCGCATCGAATATTGAAGAGCAAAGCTATGCTGTGGAAGAAATTTCAAAGTCTATCGCTATCTCTGCACGAAATACCAGTGAAGTCGCTGATTTTTCTGAAAAGATAAAATTTTCTGCTGAAAATATCAATCGTAATATTTCTGAAGCTGGTCAAGGTGTTAATGAAATTGCTAAGAATACTGCAGAAAACTCAACTACAGCGAATGAAGTCGCTAAAAATTCTGAAAAACTGAAAAATCAAGTGGATGAAATCTCATCAAATTCTATAGAAATCACAAACGGTATATCAATCATTACAAACCACCTGACTGAAATCAACCAAAGCTCTTTAAAAACAGCTCATGAATCTGAAAAAGTAAAAAAGGCTGCTTTAAATCTTGAAGATATTACTGATACAATAAAAAATATTACATTAAAATTCAAAGCTTAGTATCTTAGAAAAGGCATAACCAATCGGTTATGCCTTTCCGTCTATTAATTTAGTGTTTTATTCTGATCTATGTTTAAAAACCGGATACCCCTCATTCACCTGAGGGTCTATATTCCAAACATTCCTAAAATCCCATCCGGCTTTGATGAGCAGGCTTTGATTTTTTAACTCTGAACTACTTATTAATGTTCCATACTCAATCGATGAAACGGATAATAGATCCTTGTTCATAAAAGAATGACTGATTCTTTGGGTATACTCTTCTGGTAGTTGCTCAGATTGAAATTGTTCATAAAATTGTTCTGTAAATAGCTGTTTAACTGCAATCAAACCAGAAGTTTTGCTCTGTTCAGACAATTTACAAATACTATAGGAATCAGATATAGAACTTAGAGAAAAAATCCCGCTTATTCCTCCACAAAGTTGAGAATCCATGTTAACCACAGCAAAACTGTTTTTAAGTTTTGTTGATAACTGATAACCAATGATACCACCACTGGCATAGGTTTCGATAGGGATTAAGTCTTCATTTTGAATAATGTTATATTTTTCTATAAAATGATTCTCAATTTTGGCATTCACATGGCATTCTTCAACTTCTGTATATGCCCCTACACCAATAAGTCCGCCTGCCCATTTTTTGGCTTGAATATCACCCTTAAAACTACCTTTTATAATTCGTCCAGAAACCAACTCTCCCAACAGCCCGCCAGCTGTTCCATTTGACTTGACAGTACCTTCACCAGACAAATTTTCATAGACACACTCACGAGAATAACCACATAGTAAGCCAGTTATATCTCTACCTGTAACCCTTGCATTCTCAAACTTTAAATTACAAACAGAATTAAATTGACCATATCCAAACAATCCAATATTATTCAAATTTGGCAAATTCAGATTTAGATTTCGTATTGTTTTGCCATTGCCATTCAAATTCGAGTTAAATCCGGGAATATAAAAATTGGGATCATCTTTAAAATCGATATCATTCATTAAAATAAAATTTTCTGATCTGTAATAACCAAATGCAAGTAGTTTTTTAAAATCTTCCATATCCCAAATCTGAAAATTACCCTGTTCATCAGCTACCAGATAATCCATGATATGAAGAATTTTTGCTTCTGTTCCCCAATTCTCATACATTTCTTGATCCAATGCACCATAGGTAATCTCTGATTTCCCGTTAAACTTAACTTTTTCATAATTATAATAAGAATTAATCACAACCATATTAGGATAACCGTAATTCTCATCATCGTTGTTATAAGCATCATAATCTTCTCCATACATTTTCATACAGCTTATGAGCCCGCCATAAAGACTTTCAGCTTCAATATCACCTTCATTGTATGAATCAATAATACTGCCCTGACCAATTGAAACTAAACCGCCTACATAAGATTTTCCTTTAATATTCCCACTATTATGGCAATTTTTGATTTCAAAGCATCCCCCAAGTTGAATGCCTGCAGCACTGTTTTCACTCACAATTAAGCCAATATTATAACAATCTTCATAATGAATCATCCCTTTATAAATACTACTACCTATTAGACCGGAAGCAGATTCTACTCCACTGATTCTACCAGAATTATAAGTTTTTAAAATTTCCCCATCAAATATAAGCCCAATACCTGCTGAGTTTTTAGCATGTATATTCCCTTTATTGACACAGTTAACAATTGTTGGTGTACTTTTTGAATAATCAATTGTATGAACCAAACCGGCAGCAGATTCCTCAGAATAAACATCACTTTCATTCACACAATCAGAAAGTAACTCACAATAGTATAACACAATCCCGGCGGCGGCTTCTTTTCCTTTTACTGTCCCTTTTACATGACATTTTTTCAAAACAGTAACAGTGTTAGATAATCCAAGTAATCCTGCCACTTTGTTCCCTTTAATCGTTCCGGAAACGCTGCAATCTGAAATTAGAGTTCTGCCATTAGCAGTTCCAATAAGGGCTGCACCTTTGTCATTTGCAGTAATACTTACATTTATTAATTGAAGATTCTTTATATATGCATTCTCAGTCCGGCTAAACAAGGCAATATTATTCTGATCAGGTAAATTGATCGTCAAATTTTGGATACTCTTATGATTTCCATCGAAAGTTCCTCTAAAAAAGGGGATATAGAAATCCTTTTCATTTGATAAATCAAGGTTGTTTAACAAGATGAACTTATTATCTTTATCTTGTTTTATTGAATTTATCAATTTTAAATCATTTACACTTGATATCAGGTATTCTCCCTTGTCATTCTTCTTCAGCATTAAATGCTTGGTTTTCTTCCCATTTCGTAACCAATTTTCAAATTCAAGGTCTTCCAAAGCACCTTCTGTTCTGACTATTTTACCTTTAATCAAATTATTGGATAACTTATAGTATGAATTGTAAAGAATAACATAATAATATTCTTCATGAGGAGGGAACAGCCCGCCTGCCTTTTCGTCAGCCTTTACTACTGAAAGACTATAAGAGTTTTCAATTTCTATATTATTTCTTACTTCTCCTAATAAACCTCCTGCTTTTGATTTAGCATTCACTTTACCATTTGAAAAACAGTTATTCATTTTACCACTAAAAATGCCTGCGATTCCACCTATATATAAGTCTCCCGATACATTTGATATTGTATAACAATTTATTAACTGTGTTGATTCTGCTTCACCAATTAATCCGCCAACATAATATCCTTTAATATCGATGTCGCACTTACTATAGCAATTAATCAGTTTATACCCGCTGACTGATCCAATCAAACCTCCGGCAATTTCATCACCCACTATTTTACCTGTACTACTGCAATTTTCAATAGTGTTTTTAAATTTTGGTGTTAAACTACTATCATAAAAGACACTTCCGGCAAGTGCACCAATGTGACTTTCTCCTGCGACCATTACATTCGTCAGATGTATATTCTTGAGTTCAGCATTTAACACCTTGCCAAATAAACCCGCTTCATAATCACATCCTGAATACAAACCATCAATCTTATAATTCTGACCATTATAAGAACCCTTGAACGAATATAATCGCCAGTTATCACTATAAACAGTACCTATCGGTATCCACCCAATTCCCTTATCAGTTCTTCCTATGTTCTTTGGAAAGCTAATATCGGCAGTCTGTACATAATACTTTTCCATTTTTTGTTGGTAAGAGATACCATTGATGGTATTTGGGACACTCATCCAGTATAAATTTTCCCATCTTTCAATTAAAAAGGGTTCTTCTTTGGTACCCTTCCCTTTTGGCATAATCGCTGTGTTTGCATACACATTTAAAACAGTCAACATTAAATATATTAACAATATCAGTTTTCTCATATTATCTCCTATAAAAAAATCTGAATGCCTGTTTTAAGAAGACATTCAGATATAATCAAACACAAAACTTAGTTTTATTAGAATGAAATTCTTACCTGAATACTCTCCCCGCTTAGCTCAAATTCAAGGGATTTTTTGATTGATTCCAGAGAATCAAGGACATCTACTAAAGCAGACTTCACATCATCCATAACAAGATCGTATTGATCTTCGTCTCCTTTATTAAATGTAACTGTTAGTCCATTTTCATCATTTTTAAAAATCAGACTGTCGTCCTCCCCTGTATAGTTCAAAAAGAAGCTAATAATCCTGTAAAGTGCATTAAAATACCTTTGAGCATTAATCACTTTCTGGCAAGGAGTCAAGTCTTTTTCAACAAATATTCCGTGTTTATACTTCATGTGTGATTTCATGAATAAATCAAATCGTTCGATGAAATCAACGATATTGGTATCATATTCTTTATCATTGGTATCTTTATCAGTAAAGTAGGCGCATGCCTGAAGCATTCTATTAAGCGTATCCACGTGTTTTGTTAAAGCTTCAAGTCCTTTTATATCTGGATATTTAATTTCCATGAGTTCTATTCGACCAGACAATCCCATTAAAGGGGTATTTAGATTATGAATGAATCCAGACATTAATTTTCCATATTTTGCCCATTTTTCAAGTTCTCTGATTTCATCCTGACTTAAGTCTTTATATTCACTCATTTCTTCTCCTTTCAATAATACACTTATCTGCAATGCTAATCATTCAACGCAAGCTGACAGGTTACAATACAATTTATGTTTCATCATCTTCATCTTCAATCTTCAACATTTTAAAGTCTTCCAGATTATAACTTTTCAAGGTAACATTCGTCAGTGATTTTAATCTTCTGAGTATCTTCTGAATAATAGAAATACTATCGTAAATATTTCTAAAGGCATTTATCTGAGTCTTATTTTTGTCTGTCAACTGGATATCCAGTAATTCTGTATAACCCAATATGGCATTCAGAGGAGAGTTGATTTTATCATTAGCTGTGATTGCAAAAGAAGAAACTGTTAAAAACTTTTCATGTTCAATCTTTTCTCTTTCTCTGATTTTCTTTTCTTCTATGTCGTGCATGATAGCCAAATCCAATATCTTATCAGAGTAGTTAATTGAAGTGAAGTGGGTTTCAACTTCGATTTCTTTCTGGTTTTCAATCAAAATCGGATGTGTAATGATAAACGATTCTTCATTATTTTCTTTAGCTTGATTGAACTTTGTCATAAAATCAAGCTGATTTTTTTCTGGAATTATATTTAAAAAAGAATAATTTTTGTCTAATATATCATCTTTATTTAGTCCGCTAATATGATAAAATGCCTGATTACCCAACTGAATATTAAAATTTTGCATTAAAATGATGCTATCGTAGGCATGTTCTACAATAAATCTAAAACGTTCCTCTGATTGTTTTAAAACTGAAGTTCTTTGTTTAACCAAATCTTCAAGATGGGTCGTATAAGCTTCTAATCGGTTATCTAAAGCAATACGTTCAGAGATATCCTGAAGAATACAATTGATTCGGGTATTTCCATCTGCACTTTTTACAAAATTTGTTGTATAAATAAAAGTCTTATTAAAACCTTCAATACTTTTTATCACAATCTCATTTTTCACCTTTTGAAATGCTTTTTGATTAAGACTGAGTAACTTTACTTTATCTTCCTGACTGATTAATTCCCCAATATTGGTACCAGTCAGCGTATTGGGGTTGTATCCTAAAACGTCATGAACACTTTTATTGACATATTTTATTAAGCCTTTTAAATCAATCGTCATAGCAATATTGTTCAGATTGTCCAAAACACTGACACTCTGCTGTTCCATCTGTGCAATAATCCCATAGAGCTCCTGATTTTTAACCATGAGCTCTTTATTCCGGTTAATTGCCTGATAAGCAGTATTAATTAGCCCTTTTTTAATAATATTAAATTTTATAATAAGAATGACAATAGAAACAAAGAGAATAATGAAAACTGAAAAGATGATCAGCGAGTGTCGATAATAAGTTTCAAACATGAATTTCTGATTTAACTTCTTCTCCCAATCAAGAATAATATCCGTAACCTTATTTTGATACAACATCTCATTAAGCACTTTTGATAAAATCATATAAAACATTTTATCTTCATTTTTTAACCAAAGTTTAGCTTCAAGCTCAACCTCAATTTTTTTGGTAGAAAATGCTTTATCAGATCTTTTTACTAAGTAATCCACCTGAGACATATGAAGATTATCTGTTAAGAGAATTGCTGAATCATCCTTGATAAATTCATTATAAGCCAGTTTAACATCAGAATAAATGAATAGCGATTTGCTAGCCAATTCCGGCATTATCTTCTTTGTCAAATCCTGATTGATCATATAAACGTTTTGAACTGTATTCAAATCAGTATTTAGATTCATACTTAGAATATAATACTTTATTGTATATGGAACTGTCGTTGATAGTTCCTGAAACTTATAATTTTCAACAAATGAACTGGAAGCATCAATATCATAAATATTATCACTTTCCACTGTAAAGAGAAGTTTTCTATCCATTCTCCGAAAAATCTCTTTGTAAATATCAATATTAATTCCGTCTATTTGTCCTTTTTCATTTATATATTCATAAGGGTAGTTGTTATCAGTAACTAATATCTTAAATACTTTTCTTTCATTTAGCCATTTTTGCTCAGATTCATTTAATTCAAAGGCAAAAATGGGTAAAAACAAAAAGAAACAGACAAAGAGAATTAATATTTTTATTTTCATATTTCTATCAGCTTAAAGATTAATGCCATCAGGTCTTTCATCTTGAAAGGTTTTTCCAGAATTGCATTGGCATGGCATTCCTGAGCCAAATTTTTTGCAGTATCAACATTCACACCAGTCATCACGATTACAGGAAAATCTGGGTTCTTTTCTTTTACTTTTTTTAACAAATCTATGCCATTCATTTTTGGCATATTAATATCAGTCAAGAGCAAATCTGGATTTTCATTCTTCCAGAGGACATAGGCATCCAAACCATTTTCAGCCTGAAGTACTTCAATATCAAAATTTTCTAAAAAATCAGTAATCATAAATCGCATAACTCTTTCGTCTTCTGCGATTAACACTTTTGCCATTTGACCTCCTCCCAGAAAACCATCATTGTCAACTGCCTATTCACATGATTTGTTGTCCACAAAACAAGTGTTTGCGACATATAGGAATCGGATGACAGGTATTACCCTGCCATCCTTATATTTTTTATTTTAATTCTGATTTAATGACCTCAGCTAAACGTTTAATTCCTTCTACATTAAGTTCTTTTGAACAATAGGAGAAGTTTAAGCGCATTGTATTGTTGCCTTTATGATTACAATAGAAAGAAGTACCGCTAACAAAGGCAACATTCTTTTCAATTGCTTTTTTGAAAAGCTCATTGGTATCGATGTAATCAGGACAAGTTACAAAGAGGAATAATCCACCTTCAGGTTTTGTCCAGCTAACTTCTTTTGGCATATATTTTTCAAGTGCATCGAGCATGACATCGCGTTTTTCACGATAAGCATTAACGATACCTACAATATTTTTATCAATCAAACCCTTTTCCATGTATCTGGCAGCAATTCTCTGAGTAAAAGGTGGTGTACAAAGGTCTGTTGCCTGTTTTGCCACAACAATTTTATCAACGATTTCTGTATGGGCGATTACCCAACCAATTCTAAAGCCAGGTGCAAATATCTTTGAGAAAGTACCCAGATTGATTACATGTCCGGTATTATCAAGAGAATAGATTGTAGGTACATGTTCACCTTCAAAACGCAGTTCACGGTATGGACTGTCTTCCAGAATGAGAACATCATATTTCTTAGCAAGTGCCAATATCTCTTCTCTTCTCTTTTTTGACATGGTTATGCCGGCAGGATTCTGAAAATCTGGAATTGTATAGATAAATTTTGGTTTCTTGTTTTGTTGTTTTAAAGCTTCCAGTTCTTTTTCAAGTAAATCAGCGCTCATGCCTTCTTCGTCAAGCGGAATACCGTGCATATCAGCGCCATAACTGTTAAATGCACTTAAGCCACCCAAATAGGAAGGTAATCCACAAATCACGACATCGCCACGATCAATAAAAATCTTTGCTACCAGATCAAGTGCCTGCTGTGAAGCGGTAACGATAATGACATTGTCTATTGTAATATCAAAGCCTTCTTTCTGATATTTTTCAGTAATGGCTTTTCTCAGCATCATATCGCCTTCAGTTGCGCCATATTGCAGAGCGAGAGACGCTTCATTTTCCATCATTTCATGAATGATTTCTTTCAGTTCATCCACTGGAAAAGACTCAGGGGCAGGTAATCCACCAGCAAAAGAAATGACTTCGGGTCTTTGTGTCAGTTTCAGCAATTCTCTGATTGCTGATCTTTTCATGCCTTTGGAATTGACAGAAAAGATTTCGTTTAAGTTGCTTATCATGGCAACCTCCTGTTTATTTTTTTTATGAATTGATATATTTTTTTATAGACCACTCTTTAAGTTGAGTATCAATCTGATCGATATATTTATAATCTATTTCTATCTTCATATCATACTCATTGCTTTCCTCATTGAAAGCCATATCAATAATATAAGCTGATTGATGGATAAAGCTCAGTAAATTTGCCATTTCTGCAGGAATTTTATAATCTACTGTTTTCCTTCTTTTTTTAATGTAATAATCAATCTTATCATAGAGTAATTCCAGATTAAGACCTGTTTTAGCAGAAATAAAAACAGAATCCGGATAACGTTCCCCAAGCTGTTTTTTCAAAAACAAAGCTGTCAGAGAATTACATAAATCCCACTTATTAAATACAATCAGCATATTTTTATCATCTGCCTGAATGTCTTTTAATACCAGATCAACCGATTCAATCAATTCATTAATACGTGTATTGGAAGCATCAACGACATGAAGTAATAAATCAGCAGCCTGAACCTCATACAATGTTGAATAAAAAGACTGAACCAGCAAAGGAGGCAAATGATTGATAAAGCCGATGGTATCCGTAACAAGAATTTTTTCTTTTGTCTTTCTCTTGACAGTTCGTGTTGTTGCATCCAAAGTAGCAAATAGTTTATCAGCCGTGTAAATACCTGAATTGGTTAGCTGATTGAATAAGGTAGATTTACCCGCATTGGTATAACCTACCAGACAAATAGAGAGAATATTGTCTCTTCTCTTGCGTTTTGTTTCTGTAACCCTTCGAATATCTGCCAGTTTTTCCTTTAAAAGGGCAATACGGGATTTGATCAGACGTCTGTCCATTTCTATCTGCTTTTCACCAGGTCCTCTGACACCAATGACACCCCCTTCAATTCTGGAAAAATGTTGCCAGAGATTTCTCAGTTTAGAATAAGAATACTCAAGCTGAGCAAGCTCAACCTGAATCTTCGATTCTCTGGTTTTGGCATGTTTTGAGAAAATATCCAAAATCAATTCAGTTCTGTCAACAATATTGCATTTACTCATTTTTGCAATATTTCTGGCTTGAGCAGGGCTGAGGTTATCATTAAAAATCAGTGTATTAACCTGCTGTTTATTTGCCTCAGAGATAATCTCCTGTAATTTTCCCTTTCCAATCCAGGTCGCAGGATTTGCTTTATCCAGTTGCTGGGTAAAATTGGCAATAACTTCCGTTTCTGCTGTTTCAGCTAGTCGTCTTAGTTCTTCCATAGAATCCTGGTATTCAGCTTTAGAGACATTTTCCCCGTACAAACCAATCAAAAATGCTCTTTCGACCACTTTTTTATTGATAATAAACTTAGTGTAAGTTGATTTAGCTTTGTTCTGGCTCATAAACTCTGATTTTTCTGAGTTTCTTTCTCCATTCCATATAAGCCGTTTTCACTTCTAACAAAAATAAAGTTCTTTTATTATCATCTTCAAATGTAATAATATCGATTGAATGTATCTTTCCATCCTTTGCTTTAAAGCTTTTAACCGGTAATTCTACTTCAATCTCACCATCTCTTCTTAAAATGGTAATTTCATTTAAAAAAACACCATCAGATATTTGTATAACGGCTCTTGCTTCCACTATGCCATAATTTACATCTCTAAATTTAATATCCATACAATCGTTTTCACCTTTCTATCTTCACACTATATTAACAAAAAAACAATAATGATGATTTAATGGCAAGTTATTTTTTTAAAAATCTCATTATTTATGTTTTTTTATCATATAAACATCATAACAATCTGCATTGAATTGTCAAACTATTTTTTTGTTTTTATAAAAAAGACTTACCCCGGCATGCATCCGGGGTAGTCTAAATGCTTTAATTACAAGTATTTTTTTACAACTTCAATCAGTTCAGGTAAATCCATACCGATATTTTGTAAATGCTCAACTGTAGGAATTCCTTCTGGAGTCCAGCCTTTGCGTTTGTAAACTGCATCAATCAGTTTTTCATAACGATCTGTACGATATTCTCTATGTTTTGCCATTTTTTCTTCGGTTGTCATATTCGTTGGATCAACACCAATCACTTCTTTTAGCTGTTTGTCATAGCGTTCCTGTCGTGACAAATATTCTTCAGCAGTAACTGGTCCTACCGCACGGTAAGGCGGTCTGTCATCATTTCTGAGTCCTTTACCCATTCTGAGATTGAATATTTTCTGGAAATTATACACTCTCTCAGATTGGAGTATCATTTCCTTACTGTCGATTGGTTTACCAGTAATGGCTGTGTAAATATCATGATAGTTCTGAACATGTTCAGGCACTTTTGCTGGTTCAGCAGTTTGACCATTATTAGCTGGTTCAATGTCATTCCATGGCAATTTACAAAGTCCCTGTAAACCAAACCAGGTTCTAAACATTGGGAAGTAGTGGAGGGCTTCTGCTTTATCTTCAAATGAAGGAATCAGATTATTCACCATATCCATGAAAATTAACCAGGCTTCATCATGTTGAGGTCCTTTGAGTGCAAGGGTATAACCTCCCTGCTGAGCGAGTGATTCTTTAGACATATACTGTGAGTACTCAAGTCCTTTGGCTTCCATACCGATATCCTGTAAGAAGTCAGCAGGCGCACCCAGTTCATTGACCATCCAGTTTTTCAGCCATAAGATACCTTTTCCTAATTTTACACCAAATCCTTCTCCGCGTGCCATCTGATGCAGACATTCTAATACGGAATCAGCATTTCCCCAGGTCATATCCAGACCATCAGTATGTTCTGGTCTGAGAATCTTGTTTTCCCAGCATTCCATTACAAATGCAGTCGTGGTACCAAATGAAATGGTATCAATGCCATAGGTATCACAATAGAAATTGATTTCTACAACATCTTTTGGGTCCCAGACATAGATATTGGAAGAACAACCACCAACTGTTTCATATTCTGGTCCGTCCACACAGACTTTATCACCTTTGTAAGGGCCGGTGCGAAGTTCAAAATTATCTACGGCTTTACAGCAGGATAATGAACAACCAAACCAGCAACCATCAGGCATATTCTGGGTAAACATGGATGTCCAGACTCTTGAGTGTACTTTGTCTGAATTTTCATCAGCACCAAATTTAAAGTTTTTAACCGGTAAAAGGTCATAATCATTCATAATTTCAACCAGATGGGCAGTACCAACCTGTCTCATTTTGCATTGTTCATCATCATGGTCTTTGACTTCATTATGCAGTTTAATACCGCGTTCCTGAACAACACTTAAATCAACTGGATTGTTTAAATCTGCTTTCAGCCCTGAAAACTTAACAACTAAAGCTTTTACTTTTTTATCTCTCAGGACATGACCGATTCCACCACGACCAGCTTGCTTCAAACGAGGCAATTTTCTTCTTTTATCATAAAAAGAGAAATTTAACATTCCCATATAAGCATGTTGAGCAGCCTGACCTGCACTGACTACAGATATGTGCTGTTTATCATCTTCATTATTCGCATACATTTCATGTAGTTGTTCAGCCAGTACATGACTATCAATCGCTTCATCCGGCGCTTCAAAAATTTGAACAAATCCTTCATCTCCATTGATATACACAATCACTTCTTTATCTGATTTTCCTTGAATTTCAAGGGCATCAAAACCAGAGAATTTCATGTAAGGACCAAAATGTCCACCCACATTACTATCGATTGGGATATTGGTCATTGGGGATAAAGATGTAACAATCGATTTACCGGAACCAGGATAATTGGTATTACCACCTACCGGACCAACAGATATACAAATTGCATTTTCTGGGTCATACCATTTGGTATTTTCATTGACAGCATCCCATAAAAGTCTGAGGTCAAAGCCTTTACCACCAACAAATTTATCGATCATTTCCTGACTGACTGGTTTTTCTTTGATTTCACCAGAGCCAACATTGACATAAAGCGTTCTACGATTATAGCCTTTATCCACTTTACCTAATTCATACTTATATTCAGCAATTAATTTATGCTTTGCTTTCATTTCTGCTACATTATGGCTCATTTTATTATCCTTCCGTTACAATTTCTAATGCCTGTGTTGGGCATTTTGTGGCACATGAACCACATGCGATACATTTAAATGGGGTTAGCATGGCTTTCTGGTAGCGCATAGACTGAGTCGGACATATTGCCACGCAGGCCATACAACCAATACATTTACTCTTGTTGAGCATCACAACACCCTGTGCATTTACGGTAAGCGCTAATGTAGGACATACTGTTACACATTGACCACACTGATTACAGACATTGATATCAAAAGCATTGTCTTTTTCTGCAATTCGAATACATGATAAACTTGCATTTTCATTCTTGAAAAACAACTGAGAACACACGTTCTCACAGGTATGACAACCGATACATTTTTCAGGATAAGTCTTTAAATACTTCATGATCACCTCTTATTTGTAAAGACAATGATAAGCAGTTTGTTCTTTCACAATTAACTGAAATTTCTGATTGGCATCCACTATAAAAGTCTCACCTTTTTTATAGTCAGTGTAATGATCTGTATTAGGCAGTTTAACGGATAAACAGCCTGAAATAACAGTCATGTATTCAACTGATGAAGTACCAAACTCATATTCTCCAATTTCCATAACGCCAACAGTTGAATTTCCTTCCTGGTTTTGAAGGGCAATTGATTTTACATTTCCTTCAAAGTATTCGTTAACCTTAAGCATTTCGCCTCCCATTTTTTTTATTTTTATCTGCCGGAATATTTAATTGTACCGTAAGCTACCAGCTTGCGAGAATTCGTTGTAACGTAAGCTACCAGCTTGCGAAATCTAGTTGTAGCGCAAGCTACCAGCTTGCGAGAATTCGTTGTAACATAAGCTACCAGCTTGCGAATTCCCCTCCATTGGAGGGGTGTCCCTTTGTGACGGGGTGGTAAGTTCGTACTGCGAGCATCCTGCTTGCAGAAAAAGTAGCGCAAGCTACCAGCTTGCGAATGAATGTGTTTTGTTGGCAAGCAGGTTGCTTGCCCTACAACAGCTTGCGAATGAATGTGTTTTGTTGGCAAGCAGGTTGCTTGCCCTACAACAGCTTGCGAATGAAT
>JAKQQL010000357.1:0-1434 GCA_029564175.1 Candidatus Cloacimonadota bacterium | reverse complement strand
ATTCTGTCTCATAATTTTAAAACATGGGATTTCCAACTTAATCTAACCCAAAATACCACAGATGGATTTGTTTTGTCTAAAAATTTCAAGCCAACTGTATATGAAAATGGAGATATCCGAAACCTCGCAGATAACAGCTCATGGGATTTCCAAACAAAGTTTAACTGGACATTTTTTGATTTCCAGTCACTCGGTATAACAATGGGTTATACTTATGCAGATGAAAAAAATGTACCTAACTCCATTTATGAGAATTTTTACCGTAAGTTTTCAAACTGGAAACGATACAATACATCTTTACTTCTGTCACTCATCCACACAGAATCTTTAGAGTCTCAGCACCGGATTTACTTTGATGCTTTTGATAATACTTATCATGAATACAGAGATGCAGCGCTTACCCAGGAAACATTGAATTCCTTACTGGAAAGCTATTCTCTGGGCTACGAAGGTAAATTGAATATGGCGTTATTCTCTAATCATTCCAGCGCTCTGCTTTTAAAATCTGAAAAACTGTATTATAAGCGTATTGACAACCGAACATATATAGAAGAAATAGATAATGCAACTTATACCAATTCATTATCCTTATTTGATATCTTCAGAATGAACCAACAAACTGAAATTTCCGGAGGTATTGGTTTTTCTCATTCGATCCGTGATATAAGTACCGACCAGATTTCTACTCCGGTTTATACAGATTTTTGTTCAGGAATTAGTGTGAAAGATATTTATTTTGATAAAATCGTTTTGGGGTTTTCAAAGAATATTCAATTTCCAACGATGCATGAATTATTCAGCAGTTCAAAAGGCAACCTGGATTTAGATGCAGAAATGGCATATAAAACAGAATTAAGTTTACACAGGGCATTTCATCTGCTTAGACCGCTCAGTTTTTCCAGCACAATCTTTTACAATTCAATACATGACATGATTGAAGTGAAGGGTGGTAAATATACCAATTTCAGACAATTGGAAAATGCAGGGTTTGAAACTGCGTTGATGATGAATCTTTCAAAAAGATTAAATCTGGAGTTGAGTTATGACTATATAGACCTTTCCATGAATACAGGCTATCCATTCTATGAGATTCCGGAAAACCATGTTGCAGCAATACTGAATATGAGTCTGCCTTTTAATGTAAAAATGAAATATCAGTATGACTTTTATGATGAGAGAATCAGTCCGGATGATAATGATGTTCTCCATACACTTGAGGCTTATAGCCTGCATCAGATCAATTTTTCCAAATCTTTCAAAAAAACACGTCTTGTTTTTGGAGTGGAAAATATATTAGACACAGATTATCAGGAAGAGTGGGGTTTTCCGGCATCCGGTATTAATTTCACCTTAGGATTTGAGACGGTTTTATTCTAATGTTAAATCACAAGAGTGATCCAAGAACGCTGATTTTTATCTGTCTGGTATCCAGCA
>JAKQQL010000354.1:0-12847 GCA_029564175.1 Candidatus Cloacimonadota bacterium | reverse complement strand
AGTTGATTATTTAGAACAACTAAGGATAGATGTTCCTACAATTCCGCACCTACGGAGCGGTGGTGGTGGTGGATTCTCATACCACATGGTTAAAACCATGGGCTATTGATATTTAACTCCTCCGGAGTATTGTTAACCCTTTGTGATATTAGTGCTCTTTGTGGTATTAAAATTGTTTATCAGTTCCATCTGGACCCTTTTTAACGATCATATAAAAACCTCAGGCACACCTGTCAAGCACGACAATCTGTCATCCTGAGCGCTAGCGAAGGATCTCTCTGATAAGCTTCCTGCATTATTGTTTTGTAGCTTATTTTTAAATGCAAGGAGTCTTATAGGGGATTGCTCTCAGGTTCAGATTGTCAGGTTTTTGGTAGCTTTGAGTGGTGCTGAAATTATTTTATAGTATTGTTCCGCACCTACGGAGCGGCGAATGGGTGTGAATTCTTTCCCCAGGGTTAAAACCCTGCGCTACTCATATTTAACTCCTCCGGAGTATTCTGTGTTTGTCAATGATCATCCCTATTTGTTTCATTATTCATTTTACATTGTTCATTATACATTCTGCGAAGCAGATTTTCCGTGGTTGATCAATAAAAGTGTCATCGTTGCTCATATTGTCCAGGTTAAATTTCTCATTTATTTCTGCGTACTTTTTGAAAAACCCTTTGTTTTTAAAACCAATTAAAAAACATTTTAGTCTTAAAGAGACAAGGAGGGTGTAATAAAAAACAAACACCCTCCTATCTTCATCATGATAATAGAATATCACTATTGATTATATTTCTTCTTTAAATCAGTATACTCCTTTGTTTTTTTAAATTTAGCAAGCTCTTCTGAAAACTTGTTCGACAAATCTTCAATCTTCTTTGCTTTTGAGAAGGCAATATAATTTGAAAATTCATGAACTGGAGGTTCCAAAATGGATAGATCCTTTTCAGTTTTTGTATTTTGATAAGCAGTAACATAATCACTTTTATTGATCAATGCCAGATCATATCTTTTATTACACAACATATTAACAAGATTGTTCATTTGTGGCGCTTCATAGATTTTCGGTTTTAACTGAGTTACTTTTTCTGGCAAAGCAAAACCTGTAATAATGAGCAAAGTCCTGTTTTTCAGGAGTTCTTCTAGATTATTTTGGTAAACAATGTCTTTCTTTGAATCTTTTCGAATTAAGAATGAAAAAGTTGCTGATGAAAGGATATTTTTAGGGTTGAAATAAGCCCATTTCTCTCTTTCTTCTGTTTTACTGATGTAAGTAATTGCATCCGCATGGCCAGTTTCAACCGTATGCAAAGCTCTTTTCCATGGATATTCCTGCCATTCAACAGTCATATTAAGTTTCTTTGCAATAACATTTACTAATTCGACATGAAAACCTGTAAGCTTACCATTTTCATGATACTCCAATGGCGGATAATCTACATTATCCCGCACAATAATCAATTTCTGAACCGCTGCTGACTGTGCATAACAAAACATTGCAATCATCAGTAACAGAGACATCATAAGACACTTCATTTTTCCCTCCCTTTTATTGTATAAATGATAGCGTTTATTTTGAAATTTGTCAAAAGATTTTTTTCAATAAATACAAAAAAAGATTCAAGCCTTGTTTAGAGAATAAATACTAAAATTTCCAGTCCTGTTTTGTGTGATCATTTTTACTTATCCAGGTATTTTCATTATAATTTTGGGAAAATCTTTAAAAAAAACATATTTTTAAAAATATAGATTGACACATGATGCTTAAAATAGTATTATAGCTTAAATAAGCATAAGGGGATGTTATGGATTTTCTCATCAGACAAACTGATTATGTGTATTTCTTGTGTTCAGTAGTCTATCTGTTTATCTACATAAAACGGCTTAATTTTAAAATGGAAAAGCGAACAATTGAGTGGCAGTATTTAAATCGTTTTATTATTTTTCAGTCTGCTCACCATTTTTTCAAACTGATCAAATACTCGTATTTTGATCACAATGCAGTAGATATGTTGGTTAATTTATCTACTATTTTTGCCATATCCAATATCATTTTGCTGATTGGATCCAGAGTCATGCCTGTCCGTTTGTACAAAACAAAAGTGTACAGATACCTAATTCATATTTTTATTCGGCGTAAATTGCCATTAAAATATGGTAAAATCCTTTATTATTCCGCAGTATTCGCGTTTTTTATCCTCTTATACTTGATGAAGTTAATCTTTGCCATTAAACTAATATCAGTCATACTTATTGTATTCAGTTATATTTTACTGATAGCTCAAATCATATTAAAACACAGAAAAAAACTGGGAGAATATCGCCGCTACTATTATTTTACCAATTTATTTTCAGTAATTTTACTATTCTATTCATGGTTATCCATAAATCTTCATAATATCAAATACCCCCCAGTCTATATCTTTTTTACAAATTTTGCTTTTCTGTTAATCTCCATATTTTCATTTACTATTCTTCATGTTTTTGAGACAAGGAGAGGCTTTGTCAGAAAAGATCATAAACATATTGATTTTGATGTGATTAATATTAAGTATATGCCACTCATCCTTTTAATTTTTACGTTTCTCGGATTTATCTTTACTAACTACAATGAGACCAAATCAGATGAGTTATTTAAAAGAGATCTGCTAAAACGAGCCGAATCTATATCCTCCAAAATTGATGTTTCCTACGTGGAAAGTTTTAAAAACACTAAGGAAGACTGGAAAAATCCCCTTTTCCAAAGAATCAGAAATCTCCTGCTTCTATGCGGTAAACTCAACCCTGATCAAAAATTTCTGTACCTGATGATAAAAGAGGGAGACAAGATAAAATTCTCTGTTGAAAATGTCATGGAGACAGAGGAAATTTTCCAGTTACCTGGTAACATATACGAAGAATGCCCTGATATTGTTTTTGATATTTACGATTCTCAGGAAAAAGTCATTTTCGGACCATATGAAGATCAGTGGGGACAATATATTTCAGCCTTTATACCGATTGAAAATCAAAAAACTCAGAAAACTGTTGCAGTCTTAGGAATGGATATTGACATCAGTAACTGGCAGAGCAGGCTTTCATCTTTAAGGTTCGGTTCTATCATGCTAACTTATTTAATAATTATTATCATGATTTTTGGACTTTTACTCACCCGCATAAAACGTCATAAATGGTCTTATAAGAACAATCTATTGCGCTATTCAGAAACAATCGTGATTTTTCTGATCGCCTTCACACTTTCCTTATCTGCATTTTTCTATGTACATCGGAATGAAAAATATAGTCGTTTTGTCCAGTTTAAAGACTATGCATTAATTTATTCGGGCATGTATGGAAAATCTCTTAGTGACTTTAATGAGCATCTGAATGATTTGATATTCAGAATAGAATCTCAGAATAATTTTGACGAAAGCAATTTCAAATCAGCTGTTGACGGACTCCATCATTTTAAAGAATCAATTCAGTCTGTCTATTGGGTACCTAACGACAAGAAAAATGAGAAATATTATATCAGAGACCTTTACAAGACAAGTAACAATAATATTTACAAGAATATGCCTTTAAATGAATTTCCTATTTTAAATCAAACCATTAATGAGACGAACAAAACTGGTCTCATAACGGCATCTCAACCTTTCAGTTCATTCTATTCTACAAAAAACTGGGCGAATTACCTAATTGTAAGTCCATTTAAAAATAAAAATAAAACAACAACTGATTATTTAGCGATGGAATTGGATTTACATGCCCATATTCAACATTTTAATTCAGAAGTTAAATCCAATAACTATTTTGTTAAATGCAAACTGGTTGATCTGGATTTTAAAGGAAACCAACTGGTAGGTCATATCAATTATTCTGCAGAAGATATTATTTTCCCTAATATTAACAACATGGATATTTATCAGCGTCAGCTGATGTGGATTGAACCTATCTTTTTTAACGGCAGAACCATTGCCATGGTTACCAAGCCATCAGAGGAGTTCTATAAGTTTTATAAAGTTAATCTCCCCTGGTTGTTTCTCATTCTCAGTTTAGTTTTGACTTCATTACTGACCATGCTGTTTTATTATTTACAAAACGCTAATCAAAAATCAGAAGATTTAGTCAATATTCGTACACTGGAATTGAAAGAAAAGCAGGACGAACTGACAATTTTACTGGATAATATTGACACCTTGATTGGATATTTAAAAACAGATGAAACCATTGGTATGGTGAATAAAGTATTAGCTGATTTTCTGGGTTATGAAAAAAAAGATATTGAAAATCTCGCGATCAGCAAGGTCTTGCTTCCAGAAATATTAGAGATTATCAGAGAAAAAATCATAGAAGTAAAAGACACACTAAAACCCGTACGCTTTGAAATAAAATTAGACAACAAGGATAAGCAACTTCGAAATCTGGAAGTCTCTCTTATACCGAAAATGGATGAATATAATCAAATCGAATTTCTGATATGTTCAGCGAATGATGTAACAGAAAGAAGTATCTACGAATCAGAACTGATCAAAGCAAAAGATAATGCTGAAATGGCTAATAAAGCCAAAAGCCAGTTCCTCGCCATGATGAGCCATGAAATCAGAACTCCTATGAATGGAATTGTCGGATTAACTGACTTAGTATTAACAACCCGCCTGACTCAAATCCAAAGAAGCTATTTGTCTCAGATTCAACAATCCACTTTTAATCTGCTCAATATCATTAATGATATTCTTGATTTCTCAAAAATTGAAGCTGGAAAACTGACTCTGATACATGAACCATTCAATCTACGCCAAATCATTCAAAATTCTATTCGTCTGATCAGTCACAAAGTAAATGAAAAACATTTGGACTTATTTTGCAGAATTTCCAATGATATTCCCCAAATGATCATCTCTGACCCATTGAGAGTGAATCAGATACTGATTAATTTCCTCAGTAATGCGATTAAATTTACCGATAAAGGAGAGATTATTTTTACGGCCATTTTAAAAGAAGAGAATTTAATTCAAATCTCTGTGAAAGATTCTGGCATTGGTATCGCTCCTGATATGCAGGAAAAGATATTTGAGAGTTTCACTCAGGCAGACATTTCCACGACCCGAAAATATGGAGGTACCGGATTGGGCTTATCCATAGCAAGGCAACTCAGCGACTTACTCAAAGGCGAGATCACTTTCAACAGTGTTGTGGGTGAAGGGAGTGAATTTATATTTACCTTCCCATTTGAAAGACTCATAAATGACACAGATGTCAGACCTGTCATTGATAAAGTATCCAAAATACTGATTGTTGACGATAACAGCACTAATACCATTATACTGGAAGAGATTTTAAAATACTGGAATATTCAATCTGCAGTAGCTAAGGATGCTTTTCAGGCACTCAGTTTACTGGAAAATGAAAACTTTGATTTGATTCTGATGGATTACATGATGCCAAAAATGAATGGCATTGATGCAGTAAAGACCATTAATGAAAAATTCCCAGGCAAATCATTATTTGTAATCATGTTAACGTCTAATGATATGGATGAAGTCAGACTAAATGCTCAGGAAATAGGCGTCAGAAAATTCCTAACAAAACCTGTTCTGATGGATGATCTTTATGAGCTGCTGAATAACATCAGTCAGCATAGTATTGATATTCAGTTTGTGGAAGATACCATGCCTGAGGAAAGTTCTTATGACAGTAAAGTAATTCTTGTAGCTGAAGATGATTCTATCAATATGACAGTCATTACTACCATTTTAGATGATATGGGCTTCAAATGTCTGGAAGCGATAAACGGAGAAGAAGCAGTAAGACTCTTTAATGAATATGATGCAGATCTGATTCTGATGGATATTCATATGCCTGTGATGGATGGTATAGAAGCTACCCGTATCATCAAATCTGCAAAAGGCAAACGAATCCCGCCAATTATAGCACTCACGGCTGATATTCTGGTAACAGATTCGACAAATAATTATTCAAAGTTGTTTGACAGTATTTTATCAAAACCTTACCGTATTGACCAGATTGATGCATTGTTAAGCCAATTCTTTAACAAACAGGAAGTCCGGGTAAAACCGGTCTCACAACCAGAAGTAAAGAAACGTAATGATCTTGCCGATATTCTATTTGATGAAGAAGAATTTATTAAATTGATTGGTGGAGATAAAGATTTCGCCAGTGAGCTGATCGCTCAATATATCAAAAACAGCGAAGATTATCTGATGACAATAGAAAAATATATCAATGAAGAAGATTATAAAAATCTCGATGAAATTGTTCATAAACTCAAAGGTCTTAACGGTAACGTCAGAGCAAACAGACTTTTCAAAGTGACAGAACAGCTTAATTTCTCCGTCAAAAACAGAGAAAGTAAAGAAGATTTGCTGACATTGTATGAGATTATGTTTATCGTCTTTGAAGAAACGAAAAAGCAGATGTTATTGTTTTTGAGAGATTATATCACCACATAAGATTGAGGGATTCATGATAAAATACGTTGATAAGTTAATGAAAAATTTTAAAAAATGGTATATTTTATTGATATTCGCAGCTGTTATCGCTTGCCTGACCTTTTCATTGCAATACTTCTCTCTTTTAAGACAAGTAGAAAGCTATTCTCTGGACTTAAGATTTAAAGAATTCCCTCTTGATGGTATTGCTGACACGTCAATTGTTTTAGTTTCAATTGACAACAGCAGTTTGAAATTTGCCAAAGAAAATGGTGTTCAATGGCCTTGGTCAAGAGATTTTTATGCATTTGTAACTAACTATCTGGCAAAAGAGAATGCAAAAGCGATACTCTATGATATTCAGTTTTATGAGCCAGACTACGATCGGGCAAATATCAGCTCAGAAGAAAGTGACCTGTCTTTTGCTGAAGCTTTATCAGGATATAACAAAGTGGTCTTAGGTGTTCAATATGGACTGGACAGTCTGGAGGTTCCTCCTGATATTAAACGTTTTTCATTGCCTGTTAAAGGCCGTTTAAAAGATTATCGGGCAAATGTCGTAGGCGCTCAGTTTCCTATTGAGCCATTCAGATCACAGGTATCTATGTTAGGGGGAATCAATATTATCCCTGATGATGATGGGGTTATTCGCAGAGTTCCTTTATTTTATCAGCTAAACCAGCTTTACCTCCCCCAAATGAGTTTCTCTGTATATTATAACGAAAAACAGTTTAAGCATTTTAGTTATAACAAACACCAGATTCTTCTTGATACTCAATTGATTCAGCTGGATCAAAAAGATAATTATCTGATCAACTGGTATGGAAAAGGTGGGATAGAAGGTGTATTTAGATACATTCCCTTTAAAAGTCTGATTCAGACAGCAACCGCATTGGAATATGGAGGTGAGCCCACTTTATCAGCAGGCTTTTTCAAGGATAAATATGTCATTATCGGGGCAACTGCCGATGGCTTGATGGATTTAAAAACAAGCCCTTACACAAAAATGATGCCTGGTATGGAGATATGGGCAACAATCCTGAGTAATCTTTTAAATAATCACCATATTCGCTATATACCCAATATTTTTTTGTTAATTGTTCTTGTACTGCTTTCATTTTTAGTGATGTTCAGTTTTACCCATTTCAAAGGCTCTTACAGCAATCTATTTATTATGTTTATACTTGTTGCAACTATTCTTGGCATTTCATGGCTGTGGAGATTTCGTATTTATTTCAATTTAATCCTCCCTGTCATTGCGATACTGCTCTCTTATCTGCTGATTGTCTTTATCGCTTACCTGATGGAAGGCAAATCTAAGAAAGAAATCAGACGAATCTTTACCCGCTATCTGCATCCAGATATTATCGAAACACTGATTAAAAATCCAGATCTGATTGAAATGGGCGGAGAAGAAATAGAAGCAACTGTTATGTTTTCTGATATCTACAACTTTACCACCTATTCAGAAGGCAAACATCCAAAAGAACTAGTCAAAGACCTTAATGAATATTTTAACTATATCACCAACACCATTCTTGAAAATAACGGATTACTGGATAAATACACTGGTGATGGATTGATGGCAATCTTTGGCGCACCAGTACCAAGAAAAGATCATGCGTATCTGGCTTGCCGTTCTGCCATCCTGCATAAACAATTTGCTGAAGAGCTCAATAAACAAAACACCACTACCTCCGGATTTTTCCATATCAATACCCGCCTGGGAATTAACTCAGGGCTGATCGTTGCAGGTAACATCGGCTCAGAAAAACGAATGGATTACACGGCTATCGGTGATCCTGTCAACTTGTCTGCCCGTTTGGAAGGCGTTAACAAAATTTTTAAAACCAAGATTATCATCAGCGATTCTACTTATGCATTGGTTAAAAATGATTTTGTTTGCAGAGAACTGGACTATTTAAGAGTCAAAGGCAAGAAAGAGCCTACCCGTATTTTTGAATTAATCGATTTTATTGATAATCAGTCTAAATATACATGGATTAGTGCTTACGTTGAAGCACTCAATGTTTACAGAATGGGCGATTTTTCAAAAGCAAAACGAATGTTTAAAACACTTTCTGAATCAGATTTAAAAGATACTGCTTCTGCTACAATGGCAGAACGCTGTGATTATTTACTTGAAAATCCACCGAAAGACTGGGATGGAATTTTAACACTCAATGTAAAATAAAACAGATAGCGAATGCAAGCTACCAGCTTGTGAACACAGATAAATTAGAGAAACAATGGATTAAAGGAGTGAAAATGAAGAAAACAGGATTAACAATCATGATGCTTTCAATGTGCATCTTGATGTTTGCTGCAGAACTCACTATTCAGAGAGAAAGAAGCGTTCTGAGAGAAGGGCCGGGTTCATGGCATAAAGTGCTGGCTGAATTGCCTATAGGCAGTAGAGTAACAACAATTGACAATGATACAGATGATACAGATAGTGATCAATGGATTAAAGTACAAACAGGAACTAAAACAGGCTATATCTCAGAGTCTTCCACAAAGAAATTACCTCCAAAAAACAATGTATTTGCTGCGATGGCAAAACAAAAAACAGATGTTACCAGTTCAAGACACGGTGTTTCTGCGGGAGTAAAAGGATTTGGAGAACGTTTCAGCAAAACTTTCAGAGGGGATGTCTCTTTTGTAGAACTAGCTGCTACTTATCAGATGGATGCAAGGTCTTACAAACAGTTTAAAAAAGAATCTTACAAAGGGATGAATATTAAAAAAATTAAGAACTCTGTCGTTTTCCCTAAAAAACTACCTTCCGAATATTTCTCATTCTCTGAAGAAGGATTTGGTTTAGGCGTTGCCTCAGCTATTGCTTCTCAGGGTTTGTACAAAGATGAAGCATTGCACCAGTATATCAATCATTTGGGTAATCAGATCGCAGAAGCTTCAAATGCTTCTGATATTGAGTTTAAATTCTTTGTTCTGAATCTTGAAGCAGCAAATGCTTATGCTTGCCCTGGTGGCTATGTTTTTGTAACTAAAGGAATGATAAAACAATGTGACAACGAAGCGGAGCTGGCTGTTGTTCTGGCACACGAGATTATTCATGTGGTTTTTAGTCATGGGATGAAAGAGTTGGAAAAGCGTAAGAACAAAGTAATGGCTGATCAGATGTTTGATGAAATGGATGAAGAAATGCCAACTGAAGACGAAGAGATTGCGCTTACAGAAAAAGAAATGGAAGACGAAGCTTTCTCAATGTATGAGACAATCATTAAAGGTCGTCTGGATGCCTACGAACAAGAAGCAGATGAAATGGGTATGTTGCTTACAGCACGTGCCGGCTACAATCCTGTAGTTTTAAGTTCCTTATTGAATCGTTTAAACCGCTCATCCATGGAATCAAACAATCAGCATTACCGTAAAGAAAATATTCAGCAAAGAATGGTATGGGTAGATAAATTTATTGCAAAAAACAAATTCCCTGCTCAACTCCTCTACAATAAAGATCGCTTTACTTCAATGAAAGCAAGAATCAGATAAGCCTTTTTAAATAAAGATAGAGCCTGTTTTTTACAACAGGCTCTTTTTCTATATTATTTTAAAAGTAGTATCTTCTTTGTGACTGGCTTTTCAGAACTGGTCATTTTAACAAAGTAAATGCCAGAAGAAACATGATTCTGATTCATATCCTGACCATGCCAGCTAATCTGATGATAACCTGCATTCTGCATTCCAAAAAACAGAGTTGTAACCTTTTGCCCTTTCGCATTGTAAACGCTGATATTAACTCTGTCATTTTTATGTAAGCTATACTGAATCGTTGTCGATGGATTAAAAGGATTAGGATATATTGATTTAATCTCTGTTATTTTTGGTAAATGAAGCAGATCATCTGAACTCAAACTATTGATTGTTAAAAAAGAAGTACCTCTGGACTCAAATACAGTTGCCCCATTTAATACTTCGCATGAAAAGGCCATATCTATCTGCTGATTTCTAAAAATCTTCACAATAAATTGATGCCCTGGGATGAATCCGTTTACAATCTCTGAATCTTCATCTTGTCTGCTGGCAATCAGAGAATAAAAGCTTTCTCCTCCATTTACCATTTTAGCAGCAACACAATTCTCGCCATCAAAAATGGCTATTTCATCACCAGGCTGACATATTGTATTCAAAAAGTCATTTGCCTTAATGTAAAAGTTATGATGTTTAAATCCATTACCTGTCCAGACAGGTATAAAATGTTCTGTTCTTTCAGTACTCACAGCTGTACTTACGGGTAAATGTATTTCATCAGCTCTTTGATATGGATATACAAAGTTAAAACCTGAATTCAATTTGATTGCGTAACCTTCTCCAGGATAAAAGTTCTGAATGGTATTAACCCATCCGATTTCTGGTAAGTTTTCGATCGTCTGACCTTTTTCATTCATGACTTTGACTAGTCTGTTATAGTAAATCACATTTCCCAACAAAGGCATGGCAAACTGAGAATAAGGATAAGGATAATACATCAGATTCCAACCACTTGATAAAAAATGAATATGAGGTAAAGTAACTGAATAGCCCTGATGATTGAGCTGGCAATCATCATTGACTTTCACATAATAAGCCTCTTCCATAGAATAAGCACCTATTTGATTTACCCATTGAGAAACATTACTCTGGTACTCATAGCTTTGATCATTTTCATCCATTACACACATTAAATGATTCTCTTGTATCAAATCAGAAAATATATCAGGGATTGTCATGTTATTGCTTTGATTATTAAAGGAAACAAGATTCCAACCATTTTTCAGATTAATCAATTGATTGTATGATGAATCAATATTGAGATTTACATGACATTGACCATTAGCTGTAAAAACACTGTCTCCACTGATATATACGACCTCATTTTGATCACAGACAAACTCTCTATTTGTTACATGTTTCCATAGTTTAAATGTAATCTCATGACCGGGTGTAAAACCGTCAATAGCAGTTGTCTGAGGATGGTTCATGGCTGCATAGATTGAGTAAGTATTTAGATTAGCACTCGTTTTCTTTAATGCACCCACACAATACTGACCATCAAAAATCCCTATTTCATCCCCTTCTTCAATTGAAATATTATCAATCCATGCAGAGTTAACAATTATATTCATATTTTCATATCTATTTCCATTCCAAACGGGTACAAAATGCCTTTCTGGAGGATTTGTTCCAGCTATCTCAGAAAATTTTACTTTTATTGACGCATACATCAATCTGCCACCGGTATTCTCCCCATCTCCTTGTATATATGAACCGTACGAATTATCTTTCATAAACAGAAGATGAATTTTCCCCCAGTCATTATCTATGATGTCAATTTCTGGTGCCAGATAAAACCATGTAGGAATCATATTATGGAAGACAGGTTGATAATTGATATCCTCTGCTACAGCATTAAAGATTAAAGGTCCACTCCATGAGTTACCATTATCTTTGGAAAAACATATATAAACCTCAGGTGCACTGGCAAAAGCTTGAAAATTATCGTTTGCATTTTCATGATATTGATATGCTTTATAAGTGTCACTCCAAATCATTGCCATCCAACCATTCTGATTGGCTTTTGTCTGGTGAGAATAATTATAATGAAAAGCATCATCCGGAGAGTGATAAGGATAAGGATATTGTTCATGAGAAAAAACCCAGGTACTATTATTATAGTAATCTGGAAGACCATTCTCATCAAAATCCCAGGGTATGGTCAATAATCCATCATCAGGTAAATCTCCTTTTGGCCATACATCGCTTACATAAAACTGATGTGTGTCCAAATCAAACCTGATATCTTTTACATAGCTTGTAAGAGGCCAGTATTTCCTCTGATCAAGACCACTGCCATCATCAAAAGTACACACATAAGTACCTGTAAAATGGACACGGTTATTATTATCAAAGACCAGTTCTCTATTGCTGGAATGTGAGTCTTCTATTCTAAAATCTGAATAACCAGCAGGATATATACTGCCATCCTCATTAACTGGAGGTTCAACATTGCGATTGGTATTCTCAATATAAGTATTAAAGGATCCAGTTCCATAATTATCATTCACAAGAAAAAAGGTATTATGAGCAGGATATAGCAGAGCACCTGTTGAATCAGTAATCCCTTCATCAGCACGAACAAAACCCCCAATGACCACTTTATTATCTTTGACGGCAAAAGAAGGATAAGCACGGGCATTCAACGGTGTGTTATGAATCGCATCCAAATAGTCAAAGGTCTGATAAGACCAGTTAAGGTTGAGCGATTCCTGATCAAAATCATTAGATCTCATGTTTCCGAGTTGTATAACTGATTAAAAAATAGTAAGATAGCAAAAATAAAGTTTGACAAAAAGTCTCCTTAAGTTATTGTTGTATTAGAAGTTAAACAAAACAAAAAGGAGACTCAATAAATGAAAAATTCATTT
>JAKQQL010000353.1:0-1838 GCA_029564175.1 Candidatus Cloacimonadota bacterium | reverse complement strand
GGCAAAATAAGCGTCTTGATCATGTGGTTATTAATGCCGGTAAGGTTGTATTGATGAACGAGGACAGGGAACTTTATAATAGTGTGGTTTCCTGCGATATAATTAATGCTGATGGTCAGAGTATTGTATGGGCAGCCGGTTTTCTGGGTAAAAAAATTCCTGAACGCGTTGCAGGAGTTGACTTAATGCAGGAACTGGTCAGGCTGGCGTTTGAGAAAAGATACAGATGTTATTTCTTTGGAGCAAAGGAAGAAGTTGTAAAAAAGGTGGTAGAAGTTTATACTGAAAAATACGGACCGGAGATTATTGCCGGTTACAGGAACGGATATTTTAAGAAAGAGGAAGAACTGTTAATTGCTCAAAGAATTGCCGACAGCGGTACTCAGTTTCTTTTTGTCGCAATTACATCTCCTGTAAAAGAGATTTTTCTCTCTGATCACAGGGAAATTCTTAAAAGAGTGAATTTTACCATGGGTGTGGGTGGTACCTTTGATGTAATCTCAGGTTATACAAAAAGAGCTCCATTGTGGATGCAGCGTTCAGGAATGGAATGGTTTTATCGTTTTTTACAGGAACCCTGCCGGATGTGGAAAAGGTATATTATTGGTAATTTCAGATTCATCATGATAATTTTAAGAGAAAAGTTTAAAACGAATTCATACAGAGACAAAGTCAGATAGCTTCAAAAAACTTTTGCATTCTGTTATTATAAATATTCACTGGATCAAGAAGATAAACAATCCAAGAGATGAAGACAATTAAAAAAAGGGCTGTGAAATTATTTTATTCATTTTTTAGGAAAATATTGCCTGAAAAGTACTATGATGCTATGTATATCTCTGATTTTATAAAAGATAAACGATTGAAGCAAATGGAGCTCAGAAAAAAGATCTGGTGTTTCAAACATGGATTTTTACCTTATGAATACATCTGGTATGATCTTGATCATAATGATTACAGACGATATATTCCGATTCGTAACAGTTATCAGAAAAGATTGATTAACGGTATTTTCAATAATATACTTGGGAATAAATTGATATTTGAAAAACATCTTAAATCTGTGTCCAGTGGAATTGATAAAATGCATGTTGTTGAAAGTCTGGGATATATTGATGAAAGTTGTTTGAATTCTTTACATGAAGAAATAAGGTTTAATGAATTTTCCTCATTAATGCCTTTTCTTGAAAAAACTGATCTTATACTGAAGCCGGTTGTTAGCGATGGAGGAGTCGGAGTAATGATTGTGAAAAAAAAAGATGGGTACTTTCTGTATAATAATACTGAAATGAGTTGGGATGAAATGGTTGATTCAATGAAAAAATTGAAAGGATATCTGATACAGGGCAGATTAATTCAAAGAGGATTCAGTAATGAAATCTATTCAGGATCAGTAAATACTATGAGAATAGGTACTATGATTGATCCTGAGACAAGTATTCCATTCATCGCTTATGCTGTACACAGATTCGGTACTCATGAATCTGGATTCATGGATAACGTAAATCAGGGAGGCATTGCAGTGCTTATTGATATTGAAACAGGAGTCCTCAGTGAGGGAAGAAGATTTTCTGACAGTGGTGAAAAGTTTACCTACAAATTACATCCTGTCAGTTCAAATGCAATAGTTAACAGAGTTGTTCCCGGTTGGCATGACATTAAACAAAGAATAATTGAAATGGCAAGAAGAATGCCCTACCTTAAGTATGTCGGTTGGGATGTTATTTTATCAGGTGATGAATTATTTATTCTAGAAGGTAATGTTTCTCCCGGTATCGCTATGGTACAAACTTTCAGGCCTATGATCGATTTCCCGAGGGCATGGGAATTTTTTAAAT
>JAKQQL010000335.1:0-1200 GCA_029564175.1 Candidatus Cloacimonadota bacterium | reverse complement strand
CATCGACTTGGCAAATAAAATGGAAAACGAAATCAGAGACAATGAAAACCAGAATGGATGATACGGAAGATATTCAGATTCAAGAGTTAATCAATCAGATGATTTGCACTCCAGATGAATTCAAGCATCTGCAAATCTTTCTGCACAGGGATAGAAAAATCGATGTCCAATCAGAAATGAAATTCTTGATGGTCACACCTACAAATTTTGGGAAGGTAGAAATCACCAATTTAGATATTCAGGATGATATTATTTCAATAGAATTTCTTGATTGTGCTACTCAGGATGTTGGTTACGTGCATTTGAACATCCATGATAAAAAACCGAACACGATATTTATAAATTGGAATGATTTAAAAAGTCTGGTCGGTTCTGGCATATGCACTTCTATTGATAATTCAGGCATTCTGGAGTTCGATTTCTAACCAAAATCCCAGCGTTAGTCAAAATATCACCCTCAAAACACTAATCCACAGCAGTTTCCCGTACATTTGCATTCAAATTATCAATTATGGAAAAAGATAGAGGATTGAAGATTCAACTGACAGAAATCTTCATGGCAAAAGCTGGGAATGATTGGAATCGTTGCTTTCATGGGACAATTACAAGAAGTAATGATGTTAATGGCAATCCAGTTGTTTTTGGAAAGATTAAAGTCAACGATGGTTCTATCTGTGCTAAAGCATCAGACCAGTGGGAGCTTGGTGAAATACTCGATGAAATGGTCTTAATGGTTCTTGATGCAGGAATTCACGCACATGCAGGTAAATTTGTGAAAATCAGAAATTTTACATACCATCTTAATTAAGATTCACTATTAAATCGAATTATTTAACCCAATGGATGACAGTAGTTCTATTAAATCGATGAAGGTAAACGGGTTTGACCTGTCCGATTATTTGATTCATTTCACCAGAAGAACTGGTAAGGGTGCGTTCGATAATTTGAAATCTATTATTACGACTGGAAAACTAAATCCTGATTGGGGAGTTAGGAATGGCAAACGAGGTATATTTGGAGACCACCCTGCTGTATGCTTCACCGATATGCCACTTTTCAGTTTTTATCAATACGTCAAAAATCTGATTATTCCGGATAAATTGAGCCACCGTTCCGACTCAAATTGAGCCACCCATTTTGACGGTGGATTTGATCTGTAAATTTATTCTTTTTTTTCTGACTTTTTCTTTCTTAACGATT
>JAKQQL010000302.1:0-5723 GCA_029564175.1 Candidatus Cloacimonadota bacterium | reverse complement strand
AAAAAGATCTTGACAAATAGACTAAAGAAAATTTAAATTGTAATCAAAGTCAATATAGAAGTGAAATATAAGAAAAAAAATCTTGTATTACTTTGAAAACAAAGGGTTGGAACTTTACACCAACATTTGGGACTTAACTGCTACAAGTTCAATTTCTTCATGATTCCAGTTTGCACCAAGTGTAGTACTTAATGGAATTGTTACACTTTCATTGCTAACTAAGTTAATTGGGGTTCCATCAGCATTTGGTAACATATTTCTTTCAACAAAGTCAAGTACAGTCTGACCTTGCCAATTTTGAGCAATACCTGATTCTGTAATTGCAAAATGTAATACTGCATCAGAATTCAAAAATCTACCAAAACGATCAACTGTTACATTAACAGATAAGTCATTACCACTTAGTTGACCATCAATGGTAATATTTAAAGGTGTTTTCTTTGCATATGAGGCATTATAAATTGGTAAGAATTGATTGTAAAGACTTTGATTGTTAGATCCTCCAACTATTGAAGCACCACCATCAAATATTGAAGTTGGAAAACCGGTTACACCATAATAGTTCAAGCGTGCAGTACCTGTTGTAGTAACGTATGTATCTCCGTTATGATACTCAATCACACCAACTTCCTGACCGTTGTTATGAAGATCATCTGCACCCATTGCAGCGCCAGGACAATAAGGACACCAAGTACCTGTACCAATTTCAAGAATCACTTTTTGTCTTGGATTGTTATAAGTATCAAACCATGTAAATATCATATTGTTACTATCATCAGTATCTGTTGCTAAAACGGTATATGCTTCTACTTTATACATTTCATTGGCAACAGCAGGTGTAAATGCTGGGAAAGTAACTTGTTGCGTTGCGCCAGCATTGACAGTTATACTCTGAGACTGGGTATAAACTAATTGATCATACTGATAAATTTTACAAAAAGCTTCTGCAGTTTCGTTATTCATACCTACATTCTTATAAGTTACAACAGGAGAAACCGGTGTGTTTGCTTCATATTGGGCATCTACAGCAATCAACATTGTTGCCATATCGTGTTCTTCTGGGTAGAATAACTTTACATCATCGATATACCAATAATCCAGATTATAGAGATTTCCGGTAAAGAAAAAACAAAACTGGAATGTAGATGATTGTAAATCATCATTCTGGATAACTTGAGAAACTGTTGTAGCATTAATATTAGCTGTTGGATTAACTGACCAAACAGTTGTCCAAGTATCTGTTGCGTTTGCACGAGTAGCAACACCAACAGTCATTGGACTTGCATACCAATCAACCATGTGTTTAAACTCAAGAGTTAATGATTGAAAAGTTGATGCATCAACAACAGGACTCATAAAACGTGTTGTACCGTTAAACTGAGTGTAGGTTAATTTTAATTCTCTTGGAGCTCCACCAGCATTCGCTGAATTGCTTACAGTCCATTGAGCTGGCAAATTCTCAGCAGCCCAACCAGTAGGCATTGTAGCATCAGAAAAATCTTCATTAACTAAATTAATGCGGGTGTCAGTCATAACTCGTTGCTGTGGATAATTCATGTTTGATTCATGAATTCTAACATCAGCAAACATCATCATGCTGATACTCATCAAAACCAATAGTAAAAGGGTCTTTTTTACTAAACTCATTGTATTCCTCCCAATAGATTTCTTTGAGCTAATTAAAATGCAATACTTGTGCCGAAATCATTATCTTTGAATTATTCTATCATTTATCTTATTAATTTGTATTTCTTTTCTGTAATAATTTCAACAATCCATCAATATGAGTGGGTTAAAATAGCGTCATTAAAAGATCTATATGAAAAATCACTAATTACTTAGTTAAACTAAACGTAGTTCTGATTTATTAAAGATTATGATCAATATGTTTTTTTGAAGTGGTCAAGATTGAATCACTGTGTTTAATTATGTATCTATTTTATTGATCAAATCATTGATAAAAAATCGATAATAATTACAGAAGCATCTCCAAAAAGCTATCCAGTCTGATCTTACTTCTTTCGTCTAAAAGGCCAGGTTGATCACCCTCTAATTGAAGTACAGGACATTTCAAATGCTTTTTTAATAGAATATGATCCAGCTGACGATGACAAAATGATTGAGTATAACTAATGATTCCATCAAGATTTCGTCTTTCAATTTCCAGATTAATATCTTCGATTCGTTCTTTAATCGTATAAGGATAAGTAAAACGCAGATACTGATTCACAATATCTGACTCCAGATGAAACATTGAAAACTGTCTTTGAACCTCATTATAAACAATACTTGCTTTCTTTGCTTCTAAATAATCATATAAATCAGTAATGATAGGAGGAACACCTACATAACCTAAACGAACAATATTTTTAAATGGTGTCCTTAATGACACTTCCTGTAAAAAATGATCTAAATCTGATTCATAGCGTTGAATATCTCCGTTAAAATCAGATGATGACACTAACCATAAATGATTTTCTCCGCCTCTGACTTTGTTTTCCTGCCAGGTAAGCCTATCTAATTCATTCAACTTTTTTCTAATAAAATCGCATTCATTTTTTGCTTTTATTGTTTTTGATCGATCTGTTTGAAAATATACTTCCAGTTTTTTTATTTCTTGATTTAGACTAGCATAATCTCTATGGTAAGGATAGGAAAATGCAAGAACATGGATTCCCTGATCTTCTAAAATACTCATTAAAGAATGAGTGTTCGAACAGTCACCTTGAACAATACCAATAACAACATCAATGTGATATGCAGATATTGTGGAATACATTCCTTTTATCCATGAGCAAATATTTCTTGGGAAACCCTTCTGTTCAGCTTCTGTGACCAGTTGTTGGGGATTATTCATTACAAATACATTATTTAAATCAATCGCATGATGCCCTGCTCCTAATACAATCTCTACAGGAAATGAGGTGGTAAAACCTATCTTCATATATATTTCTCCATAATTCTCCTCATGTTGTAGCGCAAGCTACCAGCTTGCGTACTTAAATATGAACAATCTTGTTGCTTGTCCTGCAACAAGATTGCAAAAGGCTACAAGCAAGTTGCTTGTAGTACCGGAAAATAATCTAGTCCAGCAATTCAAGATAAGTCATTTCCTTCTCTTCCAGGATTTCCTGAAGCTGTGTTATTTCTTTTGAAAGAATATCAATATCTATATTGATTTGTTTGATTTTTTGGCTGTCTCCGAAAGTATCCGGATCTGAAAAAAGGAGATGCTTCATTTCAACAGACTGCTTCTTGGAAGCAATTTCTTTTTCAATTTCCTGTATTTCTTTATAAAGTTTTTCAATGATATAAGGATTTATCTTCTTAATTTTTTCAGGTCTGTTTGCTGACAGTTTCTCTTTTTCTGGCTGTTTTTTTTTGATTTCATTATTGACAATCACTTCATCAATCAGAGTCTCAAGCGGATCGATAGTTTCCAGTACCTGCATATCTTTGAATATCCATATTTTTTTTGCAACATTTTGAATAAAATAACGGTCATGTGAAACGAATATAATTGTTCCATCGTATTCTTTCAGTGCACGTTCCAAACTTTTAATCATTGATATATCCAAATGGTTGGTAGGCTCGTCCAGAATCAAGAGATTTGGTTTTTCATGAATCATCTTAGCCAAATAAAGACGTGCTTTCTCCCCACCACTCAATGATTCACAACGTTGTTCGACTTTGTCACCGGTAAATCCAAATCTGGCCAAATAACCCAATACATAGCCAATAGTTTCAAAAGGTACCAATTGCCAGATGGTATCAATCACTCTGATATCCAGATCGAGTTCATAATGTAACTGATCGTAATATGCAATACTTAAGCCAGAGCCAGTCCACAGATTTCCGCTAAGGGGTTTGACATTTCCAAGCAGCATTTTTATCAGTGTAGATTTACCTGAGCCATTCGGACCTAAGAGACAAATCTTATCCTGGTAATGAATATTCAGGCAGATATCTCTAGCCAGCAGATGATCAGGGTATCCTAAATCAATATGTTCCAAACGATAAATATCATTACCACTTCTTTTATCCGTTTGAATACGAAGTTTGAGATGTTTATCATCACCAGGTTTTTCAATGATTTCCATCCTGTCCAACATCTTTAATCTGGATTTTGCCTGATTTACTTTTTGTCCAGCCATATTTCGCTGAATAAAATCTTCTGTTTTTTCAATTAGTTTTTGTTGCTGTTCATACTGTTTTTGCAACAAGATATGACGGGCAGTTTTTTCTGTTTCATAAAAAGAGAAATTTCCCCCGTAAGTACTGATTCTCTTTTCTCTCAGTTCATAGATTTTATTGACTGCTTTGTCTAACAAATAGCGATCATGAGAAACAATGAGAAATGCACAGTTGACTGAAATCAGATAATTTACCAACCATTCAATCATCTTAATATCCAGATGATTGGTAGGCTCATCCAGCAACATGATATCGTGTTTTTCCAACAAAGTATGAATCAGGCGCAATCTTGTTTTTTCACCACCTGAGAGAGAATTCACAGAGCGTTGGTAATAATCTGGTGAAAAGTTAAATACAGTCAGCATCATTTTGATTGAGTTTTCATATTCATAAGCATCAAGCGCTTCAAATTCGTGTTGAAGATCCGCCAGGCGATTTAGATTTTTCTCTGAATGATCTGTCTCCAGTAATATATGCAATCGATCAATCTCTTCTTTTAACTCAAGAATATCATGACGGGCATCCAGCAACCAGTGAAACACTGTATCTTCTGTCTCAAAGTCAAATTCCTGCGATAAAAAAGAAATATTTGCATTCTTTGCCCGATTGATATTGCCGTATTTTGCCTGCATTTCTCCTGTAATAATTTTAAAAAGTGTCGATTTCCCTGTTCCGTTTCTTCCAACCAATCCGGCACGTGTATTTTTATCGAGGCTTATGTTTATATTTTCAAATAAAAGGCTATCACCAAACTCATGACCAATCTCTTCTAATACAATTATACTCATTGTTAATCCTAATACTAAATTTGTGTTTATAACTAATTGAACTAATTGAAAAAAGACAGCTATTTTGTCAAAGCTTTTTTAATGAATGATCAGTAGAGAAAAGGTGATTTTATCAAAAAAATTATAGATTAAAAAACGGAGATATCTCTAAATATCTCCGTTTATACAAATTAAGGTGTTTATACTTTAAACTGATCTACCAATTTTTTGATATTGTTTGCTAACTGGCTTAAACCTGTAGATGCATTGAGTAATTTCTCTGATCCCTTGGCTGTTTCGTTAGAAGCAGTCTGAACACCATACATGTTTGATTTGATTTCATTAATACCTGAACTGATTTGAGTTGTATTGTGGGCAATTTCTTCAACTCCAGAAGATAATTCTATCGTTTGATTTATTGTGCTTATTTAGCCAGGCTTTTGTCGTATTTTATTTGAAATATAGGACTCAACCAGCGTTGAAATCCGAACAAGTTCTTTTTCGATTTTATTAAATTTAGATTCAATGGATTTTATCCGGCTCGCCTGGTCTTTCCAAAGATAACAGAGAACTGCCAGTAAAACAGGCCAGATCGTATAATCCAGTAAAAGCTTGTAAATATCAGTCATTGATGATTCCATTAGGATTGAGAGCGGTGAACAAAGTATATTCGATAATATCCACCAACTGGTCATCGAGCTTGTTATCAGAAGATTCTGCCAGTTTTTTGAGAACTGACACGATAATAAAAATAATTTTTTC
>JAKQQL010000296.1:0-1375 GCA_029564175.1 Candidatus Cloacimonadota bacterium | reverse complement strand
GAAGAAAATATACGACCTGCTAAAATATAAATATGCACCTTTTGTGAGAAAAAAATCCGTAGTCCCCCCTGCCGAAATTTTTAAAAATGATAGCCCATAATATCAGCACATTGCAAATCAAAAGCTGCAATGTGGGTTAATTGTAATTTTTGAGAAATCAGGATGATTTGGATTTATGAGGGAATTATTCAGATAAACAAATATACATTTACCTGATCTATTACAAATTTGCAATAAATTCTTCATCGATTTTTCAATGTATCTTTGAGTACTTCAGGAGACTGGTCATGCTTTGTAAGCCTAATCCGCCGGCTGGCGGAGAAGGCTTACGGTCATGCTTTGTAAGCCGTAGCTTCAGCGAAGGCTTACGGTCATGCGGTCCTGCAGTCAAGGTTAGTCCTGTCTAAAGGTTTATTTCATTTCGGTCACATTTGAAACAGACCATCTGTCCTGCAGGACATTCATCAACTACTGCATAATAAAAAATATTCATATTTTTGCTAAATGAACATCATAGACAAAAATATTGATCAGATACGTGATTTATGTGATAAGCACAAAGTGGCAAAACTTTTTGTATTTGGATCGGTATTGTCAGATAAATTCAGACAGAGCAGTGATATTGACCTTATTGTCGATTTTCAGGATATAGATCTTTATGGATATGCCGATAATTATTTTGATCTGAAATTTGCTCTCGAAAGGATCCTGAAAAGAAATGTTGATCTTCTGGAAGATAAAGCCATCAATAATCCCTACCTGAGAAAATCCATTGATTCCTCAAAAAAATTGCTCTATGGATGATGAAATCAAGACCTGGCTTTTTGATATAATTCAATCAATTAAAGAGATTGAGACTTTTTTTGAAGGCAGTCCTAAAAGCTTTACACATTATGTATCAGATTTAAAGACAAAAAGAGCTGTTGAAAGGAATATTGAAATCATCGGGGAAGCTGTAAACCGGATATTAAAAAAAGATAAACATTTTAAACTGGAAAATGCAGAAAAAATAATCGGCACAAGAAACCGAATAGCTCACGGTTATGATAAGATATCGGATTCACTGATCTGGAGTATAGTCATAAATCATCTGCCTAAGCTGAAAGAAGAGGTCGGGAATCTGCTGAAATAATTGAATTCTCACATAGTATTTACAATTCCCTGATAATTTAGAAGAAAAATCTCTAAGGATAAAAGTGAAGTCCAGACATCACTTTTATGTTATTGATCAATAGGTCAAGCAGTAATGCCCTGAACCCTGAACCCTGAGCCCTTAGCCCTGCGCTCTGAGCTCTGAGCATCTCTCTCCCCCACTCTCCCCCTCTCCCTCTCTCCTTTTCTTTCTTTCTTCGTGTCTGATGGAATACTTAGATTA
>JAKQQL010000293.1:0-26682 GCA_029564175.1 Candidatus Cloacimonadota bacterium | reverse complement strand
TAGATCATAATCGTACAGTTGTCTTTGCCCAAAGCCCCAACCCATTTGATATTCTTTCACTTTGAAAGGCATCGAAAAAGCAATCGGAGTGAAACTAAAGCCATTTCTTAACTCATGTTGTGACTTATAATCAGAAGGTATATTATACTGAGATTTACCGGATATTGTGTAAACAGCATGTTTGGTACTGACACCAATTTCTTTTTTTATTCATCTCTGGCAATAAAGAAGGGTTATTAAAAAGATTAAACACACCAATCGAATTAGATAATCTTGTATGACCTAAAGCGGTACTTTTTGCATCTGTATTTGCCTGACTGTAATCATCAAACAAATTGAAATTATATAAAATTATCCCTAAATCTGTTGCTGTTAGCAAAGATATAGACAACACCAGGAAAACAGATAATAAACAAACTCTTGTTTTCATACAATACTCCTTTATCATTAGATAAAGATATAATATTTTTACCACAATTATTGTCAATAGTTTTTTTTTGTAAAGCACTTTTGTATTATAAGGCCTTTATTTCTTATTCTTTACAGATTCTCAATAAAGAATAAGACTTCTTAGCTCTATTTCTTTACCTTATCAGGATGAGGATAGGCAATAATATCAGTCAGAGGACTGAAGTGTTTCAGTTCTATGAGAATGATATTGATAATTGAGGTCAGCGGAACAGCAATAAACATTCCAACCGGTCCCCACACCCATGCCCAAAAGATCAGCCCACACAATATGATAATGGGGGACAAATTGAACTGCCTGCCCATCAAACGAGGCTCTACATAATTACCAAAACCGGAGTTAATCGCCAGTAAACTAAATATGATCACAAACAGTTGCCAGCTCAAGCCAAATTCAAAAAAACAAAATATGATTGGAAACAAGGCTGCAATTACTGATCCGATCTCAGGGATGAAACCAAAGATAAAGATCAGCATACCACTCAATATAGGGAAATCAACACCAACAAAAAAGATGAGCAAAGCAGAACTCACACTGCTCATCAAATTAATCAGGGTTTTGTTTAACAGATAAAGAATCAGCTGTTTTTCAATTTTTACACTGATCGAATCAGTAAATTCTTTATTTTTACACAATGCCCTGATAATCTTCCTAAACAGCTGATTATCATCACTCACAATAAACACTGTAAAGAACAAGGTAAGCAGTGAATAAGAAAAAAAAGTCATAAAATGGTTCATCGCCGAAGTCAAAAGACTATTGACAGATATCCTGTTTAACAGCATCATCAAATCAATTGGCGCTCTTCTTAAAGTAAGCAATGAAGCCTCGGACAGGGGCAGTGACTGTGCAACATTAAGTATCATTTCCTGAACCCGGTACAGATACTTAGGCGATTCTGCTACAAAACGGTTTAGCCCGATCTGGGCAAGTGATCCGATAATCAAGCCCAGAACAAGCAGGATAAATCCAAGCACGATCAGTCTGAGTAAAACAGGAATATTCTTCTCTTCCAGTTTTCGGTTCAAAGGGGCATACATAAAAGAAATAAACAGAGAAAAGAGTAAAGGGATAAAGATGGCTTTTAGAGTTTTCAGTACAATCACGATTAAAATAAAAGCAATAATGGATGTGCTGATAAAGATGTATCGAATATACTTACTGTCACTCATAAAACCTCCTGTCTGTTTGTCTTGTTAACAAGCTCCAGCTTGTGAAAATTCCCCTCCTTTGGAGGGGTGCCCCTTTTGGGGCGGGGTGGTAAGTATGTTTAAGGCAGAATAATCAGTTTAATATTAAATAGCTGACACTATCTAGATATTTAATGCAGTAAATAACAATGTTTATCTATGCATATTTTTAACGTACCACCCCGGCACTCCGTGCCACCCCTCCACCGGAGGGGAATTATTTGTAGTTAATATTTTTATATTTTTCACAAATAATTCCTTTTGTTAACCGCATTGATTTGAAACCCTAATCTACAATTTAGTAGCACATAAACTCGTTACTTATGATAATTCCTGATAAACTCTTCCACTTCAGGGATTCCCCCCTGCAATATCAGATAACCATTATAAGGTTCACCTGGCGTTATATCGCGTGAAGTTGGTGTCAGCATCATTCGTCTGACTTCTTCAGGGTCATTTGTCTGTCCAAGCACCCAGCTCAGTTTGATATAAGCTGTTTCAGGCAGCATATTTTCTGTTGGTATAATGCCCAAACTCATCAGGTCGCGACCGGTATCATAGACAAACATGTGAACATAACCCCACAAGGTCTGAACCGTCATATAGATGTGAACACCTTTTTCGATAGCTCTTTTAATTGCAGGATAAACCGGCTTATTGATATGACCCAATCCTGTACCGACAATCACAATTCCTTTATAACCATTATCTACCAGCGCATCAATGATATCCGGTTGCATATTGGGGTAATAATAGACCATGGTTACTTTTTCTTCAAAATAAGGCAACACTTTGATTTGTTTATCTTTACGGCGTGGATTATAATCCGTTTTAATCGGGGTGATTTTATCCCGGGTTACCATTGCCAGAGGGGTATCACCGATCGTTCTGAAAGTAGAACGGTATGAAGAGTGCATTTTTCTCACTCTGGTACCCTGATGAAGTAAACCGTAATCATCCGAAGTAGGACCAAACATACAGACCATGACTTCTGCCATATCTGAATAGCCGGCCGTATAAGCAGCATGCATCAGATTCAGTGCTGCATCTGAAGATGGTCTGTCAGAAGAACGTTGAGAGCCGACCATCACAACTGGTATCGGCAAATCCTGAAGCATAAAGGATAAAGCAGCAGAAGTATAATGCATGGTATCTGTTCCATGCCCAATAATGATGCCTTCCACCCCTTTTTTCACTTCTTCACCAATCGAAACAGCCAGCTTTTTGTACTGTTCAGGTCCCATATTTTCAGAGAATACGGCAAAGAGTTTTTCTGTTTCCAGATTACAGATATCTGCCAATTCGGGCACAGCGCCATAGAGTTCACCAGGAGAAAAGGCAGGGATTACCGCACCGGTTCTGTAATCAAGACGTGATGCAATCGTTCCGCCGGTACCCAATAACTTCACTTTTGGCAGACCCGGGGTAAAAGGAAATTCTTTCTCAGGAATCTTATAATGGGCTTCTCTGTATCCTGTTTCACGCATCTCGGTAATCGTTTCAATGTCAATTCCCACATTGTAACCGGTTATCAGTTTGATCACAATATGACGGTCATCGTCATTCTCTGAACGAGGCAGAATAATCCCCTGAAACTGACCGCGGGTCGTATCAATCACACAGTCGCCCCATACTCTCATTTTATATTTTTTTAATAATTCAAGCGCTTTTCCTTTATAACCTTTAAACAGATCAAGCATGAGAAACCTCCTTATTGATATATTCCACCACTTTACATTTCAGATCACACAAAGGTACATTTCCCAAAGCCAGTTTTCTGATGCTTCCCATAATCCATTTAATCTCTGCTTCCGGAGTATGTTTTGATTTTTTAGGCAGATTTTGATACATGGCATACAATACAGGAATCTGCTCATAAACTTTTTCAGCAGAGGTCTGTTCGTAATTTATCACTGAAAGTATTGATGAAAATACCATATTCGGATGTTTGTACAAGATTGGCAGCATTTCAGGGATAATCTCATGGCAGAGATTTCTGTTCTGCACAAATTTATATAGATCAGCAATCAGTTCATAAGCAAATGGTAAAGGTTTATCTGCCTGCATACTTTTGAGGCGATGCGCATAAATCAAAGCCACTTTAACCGGATCAATCTGATAATCATGCGAAATCTGTTCGATTACAGGCATCAGGTTGTTTCTCAGAATGTAAGTCCAGGCATCTCTTGGCACCTTCCACTCCTGTAATTGTGTCATCCGTTCATGAAGATCGGTGGGTATTTTTTTACGATGTTCTTCGATCATTTCATTGGGGATAGATATTGGCTTTGAATCGGTATCAGGATACATACGATCAGCACCAGGTAATACTCTTTCGAATATGGTCGTACCATCAGGGAATGACTTTCTGGTTTCGTTTGGTACGCCTTCAAAAGCCATTTTACAGCGTTCTTCAATCGTTTCCAAAGCTGTTTTCATATCTTCATCCGGTGTCCAGAAAAGTATCTGGGCATCCTGCTCTCCGGCAGACAATGCCTTAACGATTGCTTTCCATTCTTCAGATTTTATCACCGGTTTCAACTCTTCCGAGTAAAACATATTCGGTTTTTCCAGACAGGCAATCACTTTCAAACGATCAGAGATCTCATCGGCAAAAGTTCTTCCAGGCTGTGTAAAAAATGAAAGAAGGTTTTTAAAACCAGGCAAATTGACTGCCACCATCTTCCAGTTTTCTGAAATAGGTTGCTTTAAGATTGAGATTCTTTTCCAGTCTTCAGCAGGCAATATCACATGAGAAATTGACCATTTCTGTTTATCAGCGATCACTTTATGTAAATCTTTTTTAATTTCTAATAGAGACCATTGTCTGAATGCTTCATTGTGAGTTAATTTCGGAATCCAAGAGGTATGAGCCACCCCTTTTATTTCTATACGGGTACCACCGGTTACGCTGACATTGACATCCTGTCTGGCAGCACCAATACCCGTACGGGCTTTACCTGAGCTTCGTGCCAAAAAGCGGATATATTGCCCGGCTTCTTTGGCTTCCCAGGGAGTCAGCATTTCAGGGTAAGTAACGGTTTCAATCAATGGAGTGCCCAGGCGATCAGCATAGTAAACCCTCGTATGCCGATGGTCAGATACTTCACGACAACTGTCTTCTTCTATACTCATCTGTATCAGTCGGATATTTTTATTGGAAATGGGGATTTCTCCCTCAATACCCAGAATAGTGGTTCTTTGAAATCCGGTAGGAATACTGCCATCCAGATATTGTTTTCGTGTAATATGTAACTCACCGACGATGCTCATTTTGGATAAAAGGGCAATTTCCATGGCAAAGGATAAAGCTTCAGGATTGAGCACAAAAGGAGGCGTATCATCCACTTCATAGGTACAGGCGGTATCATTCTTTATGCGGTAAACAATCTTCTTTTTTGTCTTAAACTCCATCAGAGCCGTACCATCATACTCTCCCAGCTCACTCAGCGTTGGTCTCATGTGGCGGACAATTTCAGCATCATAATCATCAAAATCATGAAAAATGCCTACAGGACATCGGCAAAACAGTTTTTTCTTTGTAGCCAGCTGCTGATGCACTTCCAGACCGCATTTAAAACCCAGTTTCTGCCAGATTTCCGGACTGGCAGATTTTAAATCTACGTAGCCAACCCGTTCCTTGGTTTTAAGCCAGTTCTTTTCCCATTGATTGCTCATCTTCTTTATCCTTTCCAAATTTTATTCTTTTTTGCCAGTTTAGCTCATAGCCCTGTTCTGTGTCAAATACTTTTTTGAATAAAAGCAATTTGTTAGTTAAAACAAGTGATTATTCAATTTGAAATATTCAAATCAGTAATCATGCTTCTTTATGATCACTATGATTTTCATATCCTCTTTTTATTAAAAACGAACTGATTTCCTCTTAAAAAACAATATCATTCTTATATGATTCTCTTATCTATCCTGTAGAAAACGCTTTTTTCGTTTCTTATCTCTTGCCTGCTCACTTACCATAAACCACTCACCTGACTACTCAGGCAAATAGAAATGGAGCAGGGAGCTAAGAGGTATGAAGAAGGGAAGAAAGCGGACAGCAAGCAAATTGTTTAATCACATTTGCCAAAGAATTACTGTTGAAAAAACACACCTACATTCCTGCTTGACAATATTTTGAATACCTGCAATTATGACATAAGGAGAGATTATGGAGATGATAAAAAGAATACCTTATGGTGTAAGTGATTTTGAAGTGGTTAACAATAAAAATGAATACTATGTCGATAAAACCATGTTTATCCCTGAGATAGAGAGAACAAAGTTTGTATTTCTCATCAGACCCAGACGATTTGGCAAATCTCTCTTATTAAGCACATTGCATGCATATTACGATATTAAGTATAAAGACAAATTTGAAGAAATGTATCATGACACCTGGATACTGGAGAATCCCACAGCAGAAAGAGGGAAATATCTGACTTTATACTTCAACTTTTCTGCGATCTTGAAAGATAAAGACAAAGTACAAGATGATTTTAACAACTATTGCCTGATTGTTTTGGATAAGTTTATTTACAAATACAGAGATTACCTGCCACAAAGACTTCACGAAAAAATTACTTTTGTAAATACAGCTCATGAAAAAATACATGTTATAGCCACTGAACTTTCCGAAGCGGATTATAAAATTTATCTTTTTATCGATGAATACGATAATTTTACCAATACCTTGCTCACTGATTTTGGAGAAGGGGAATATAAAAGAATTACCAGACAGGCAGGCTATTTCAAGCAATTCTTTACTAACCTGAAACTGCTGACATCCGGCACCGGGTCTGGGCTTGCCAGAATGTTTATCACCGGAGTCTCCCCTGTAACCATGGATGATGTAACCAGTGGGTTTAATCTGGGTGATAACATTTCGACAGACATAACTTTTAATGAATTGTTAGGTTTTACAGAAAAAGATGTGAGTGATATTTTAGACTACTATATCTCTGTAGGAGAGCTAAAGATTGATAAAACTGAAGCAATGAGCATCATCAAAAAATGGTATGATCATTATATCTTTTCAGCTGAAGCAAGCAAGAGTGTTCATAACTCTGATGCAATCTTATATTTTGTAAATAAGGCAATCCGTGCTAAGAAGATACCAGAAAATCTCATTGACGACAATCTGCGTATGGACTATGGCAAACTCCGTTACCTGATTCTTAAAGACAGGGAGTTAAATGGCAATTTCCAAAAACTGTCCGATATTATCAGAGATAATGGCATTGAGTCAAATATCAGAACCAGTTTCCCTTTTGATAAAATCACCCACAAAGAGAATTTCATATCTCTGCTCTATTTCTTTGGTTTATTGACTTACTCCAATAAACCTGCCACCAGTCTGCCTTTTTTATGCATCCCCAATGAAACCATCAAACAGATGATATTTGAATATATCAGAAGTTCTTTTGAAGAAGCGTATGATTTCTCTATGGATATTTATGAATTACTATTGTTAGTCAGAGACATGGCATTCAAAGGCACATTCAAACCAGCCTTTGAGTTTATCCAGAGTGCAATCCAAAAACAGAGTTCGCTCAGAGACTTTATTGATGGCGAAAACATCGTGAAGACCTTCTATTTATCTTACCTGAACATCTATGATTTTTATATCTCAGCATCAGAAGAAGAAATGAATAAAGGCTATGCCGACCTGATTCTAAAGCCTTTTTATATCAAATACAGAGAAATCCAATATGCTTATCTCATCGAATTGAAGTATATTAAACGAAGTGTCAAAGACAAAGATTTGGATGACCTCTTACAACAAAAGATACAAGAAGCTTCTAAGCAACTGAATCAATATTCCGAAGATGAATATGCCCGTCAGATGCTGGGGCTACCACCTTATGGTAAAGTCAGTCTGAAAAAAGTCATTGTCGTCTTCCATGGATGGGAGCTGGCTTACTGCGAAGAAATCTGACCTCAGATAATTTTTTTAACCACAGAAGGCGATGAAAACAAGAAAAAGAATAACAGCCTATTTTTATCTAGTCCCAATTTTTTATATTTACATATTCTTACAATATACACATTCACTTACTGACTTCTGTTTTATGATTTATTTAAAATATAGTAAATTGGATTCTGTATGTGTCTATCCTTTTTTATTTCAAGTTCTCTTCCCAAATACATATCTTTAATCGTTTGATCAGTAACTATCTCTCCATTAAAGTACATTCTTTTCCTAACTTCACTTTTAAGCCACTCAAAAGGTTTGAATACAGCTAAAACAAGACCTTTATATTCTGAAAAAACATATTCAATCTGTTTTAGACGTTTTTCATTAATTCGCCAATATTTTCTGGTAGCCTCATAAATCTGTTTTTCATCTTCATAACAACTTTTATTAAATGTTTTATTAATATTTATTACCAATACATTATGTTTTATATCTTCAAGCCTGAGTGGAGATTTTGAATACTGGAAATTTATTTCTTCTACAGATTTCATCCCCTTATCTTTTGTATAATGTCCTGACACAATATTGGTTATATTAGCTAACATTTTAAAATTTTCGTTTGTAAACAAATCTATCAATGTTGCTTCAATATGATGAGCTACATCACTGTCTATACCATGTCTAACAATGTAATGTTTAACCTTTGATATTTTATTAATTTCTCGAATTAAATCAAGTTTATCAGTCTCTTTAGGATCATTAATTGCTGCTTGAACATGTTCAAAAACCCTATTTCCAGTACCTTTGCCAATGTATATTATCTTAGAATCTCTGGGATCTTGTAAAATATACACATAAGAGTCAAGTTTCTTAATAGTAGCTTGAGAAAATTCTGTAATGCTATTCCCATTCATACCTAACCTCACTGTTACTTATTTTTATTCAGAATAGTGATTCTTAATAATATGTCAAGAAAAAACAAAATCAATTTATTTTTTTATCAGATAGCAATCACATTATTTCTCCTACATTCCTGCTTGACAATATTTTTAGTACCTGCAATTATGACATAAGGAGAGATTATGGAGATGATAAAAAGAATACCTTATGGCAAATCAGACTTTGAGACAGTAAATAAACAGAATGACTATTATGTTGATAAAACAATGTTTATCCCTCTTATCGAAGAGACTCCATTTATCTTTCTCATCAGACCCCGTCGATTTGGCAAATCTCTTTTATTAAGTACATTACAGGCATATTATGACATCAGTTACAAGCCAAAATTTGAAGAGATGTATCATGATACCTGGATACAAGAAAATCCAACAGCAGAAAGAGGGAAATATCTGACTTTATACTTCAACTTTTCTGCAATCTTGAAAGATAAAGACAAAGTACAAGATGACTTTAACAATTACTGCCTGATAGAAATCAATACTTTTACAAGAAAATACAAAGATTATATTCCTCAGAATGTAAGTGATCTCATGAACCAAACCGATTTAGCACATGAAAAGCTACATATTCTGGCAAGCGGACTTCGCGAGCATGATTATAAAATCTACCTATTTATCGATGAATACGACAATTTTACCAATACCTTACTCACTGATTTTGGTGAAGGGGAATATAAAAGAATTACCAGACAGGCAGGCTATTTCAAACAATTCTTTACTAATCTGAAATTACTGACATCCGGCACTGGATCTGGGCTTGCCAGAATGTTTATCACCGGAGTCTCCCCTGTTACCATGGATGATGTAACTAGCGGGTTTAATATCGGAGACAATATATCGACAGATATTACCTTCAATGAATTGTTAGGTTTTACAGAAAAAGATGTGAATGATATTTTAGACTACTATATCTCTGTAGGAGAGTTAAAGATTGATAAAATTGAAGCAATGAGCATCATCAAAAAATGGTATGACCATTATATCTTTTCAGCTGAAGCAACCAATAGTGTTCATAACCCTGATGCAATCTTATATTTTGTAAACAAGGCAATCCGTTCTAAGAAGATACCAGATAATCTCATTGACGACAATCTGCGTATGGACTATGGCAAACTCCGTTACCTGATTCTTAAAGATAGAGAGTTAAACGGCAATTTCCAAAAACTTTCAGAGATTATCAGAGACAATGGCATTGAATCAAATATCAGAACCAGCTTTCCATTTGATAAAATCACCCACAAAGAGAATTTCATCTCACTACTCTATTTCTTTGGATTATTGACTTATTCCAATAAACCAGCCACCAGTCTCCCTTTTTTATGCATCCCCAATGAAACAATCAAACAGATGATATTTGAATACATCAGAAGCTCATTTGAAGAAGCGTATGATTTCTCTATGGATATTTATGAATTACTATTGTTAGTCAGAGACATGGCATTCAAAGGCACATTCAAACCAGCCTTTGAGTTTATCCAGAGTGAAATCCAAAAACAGAGTTCGCTCAGAGACTTCATTGATGGCGAAAACATCGTGAAGACCTTCTATTTATCTTACCTGAACATCTACGATTTCTATATCTCAGCATCAGAAGAAAAGATGAATAAAGGCTATGCCGACCTGATTCTAAAGCCTTTTTATATCAAATACAGAGAAATACAATATGCTTATCTCATCGAACTGAAATATATTAAAAGAAGTGTCAAAGACAAAGATTTTGATGATCTCTTACAACAAAAGATACAAGAAGCTTCTAAGCAACTAGATCAATACTCCGAAGATGAATATGCCCGTCAGATGCTGGGTCTGCCACCTTATGGCAAAGTCAGTCTGAAAAAAGTAATCATTGTTTTTCATGGTTGGGAATTGTCTTACTGCGAAGAAGTATAAGCATTGATTAATTTCGACCGTTGAATACCCTAATCAAATTTACTCATGTAGTTTTATGGTCATTATGAAGATTATTCAAAAAAAGATTTGACATTCATGCATATAAATGATATGATACTTTTTTATATACTGGAGAGTCAGTAATAATTAAGATAAAATTACTCTTGATAATAGAATAATCTAATTAAAGGGGGGAAAATGGCAAGAATTCTTATCGTTGATGACTCAATCATTATGAGAAGAAACTTGAGAGTTTTATTAACTAAGTTAGGGCATGAAGTTGTTGGAGAAGCAAGTAATGGACATGAAGCTTTGAAAAAATATCAGGAACATGAACCAGATATTGTAACGATGGATATATCGATGCCTGAATTAAGTGGGATTGAAGCTACAGAGCGAATTATAAACCAATTTCCTGATGCAACGATAGTTATTGTCAGTGCGCTTAAACAAAAAAAAGATGTTGTTCAGGCAATCAATGCAGGGGCTAAATATTTCATTGTAAAACCATTTGAAGACATAAAAGTCAAAGAAGTCATAGATAACATAGTCGCAGGCAAATAATTATCAGATCAAATGTCAGACAATCATTTTAACAAAATCAATCGTTACGCATACATTCATTAGATAATGACAGGTATTAAATGAATAATTATCAGATTCTTGAGAATATATACGAAAGTCAGTCATGTAAAATTGTCAGAGCCCTGAGAAAAGAAGATCAAAAGTCTGTTATCATTAAGAGCAGTTCAAATCTTCTGGAAGATTTTTCAGAAAAACTTAAAAATGAATATCAACTGCTCAGCGAGATTGACTCGCCCTACATCATTAAAGCGATTGATTTCCATACAGAAGCGGATGAATGTTATCTGATTCTAGAAGACATCAATGGTATATCGTTACATCAATATCTTGAAGTAAAAAAACTCAAAACACAAACCTTTTTAGATTTCTCATTAATGATTATCGAAGGGGTTAAAGCAATTCATTCCCTTGGGATTATACACAAAGACATTAATCCTTATAACATCATCATCAATGAAGACGAGAACCTGTTACAAATAATTGATTTCGGTTTTTCTGACAAAGCAAATAACTCAATTACAAACAAATATAATTACATCCAGGGTAACTGTGAATATATCGCCCCAGAGCAAACGGGTCACTTCAATGTAAATCAAGATTTTCGCACAGATATTTACTCATTAGGCATCACTTTTTATGAAATGCTTACAGGGACTTTACCATTTATTCATACAGACATCTCTGAGTTAATTCACTCTCATATCGCCATTCAGGCGATACCTCCACATGAGAAAAACCTTAAAATACCGGTCATGCTTTCTACTATCATTATGAAAATGATAGCAAAAGCGCCTACTGACCGTTATCAGACTATAATCGGATTGAAAAAAGATTTTGAAAAATGTCGCTTTGTTTTAACTGATGAAAATGAAATTCCACAATTCCAAATAGCGCTTGAAGACTACTCCTATTCAAATTCAGATGATTTTTCTAATTTTCTTAGTGATTCCAATGCAAAGGGACTTGATCATTTTTTCTTTAAGATCAATAACGGAGCACATTTATGTATTGTATATTCTCATTTTGGAAAAATCATCAACCAAAAATGTGATGAACTTTTCAAATACTACATAAATGAGCATAATTGCCTCTTTCTTCAAGCTGATTTTTTAGCATACAACAATAAAGGATCTCAATCAATTCTTTCTGATATTTTGTCTCAAATAGTTAATTATATCCTTTTTTCAAGTGGTAGTATCGATAAATGGAAAAAGACCATTTCAGAAAAGTTAGGAGAGAATACAAGTGTATTAAATGATATATTCGTTGGTTTCAAGGACATCACAGAACAAACAGAATCTTTAAGACCGGTTTCTGTAAAAGAAAGCAGACAAAGATATCTTCAAAGTTTAAAAGACTTATTCTCTCTCTTACCAAAACGTGAAAAACCATTGGTTATTTTTTTAAAAAATGCACAATTAGCCGGAACAGATACGCTGGAATTCTTAAATTATTGCATTTTATCAAATGATTTGAATTACTTCTGTCTTTTTTATGAATATCAGACAGATTCTCCACTAGATAATCCCCCATTATTTGACGGTAGTCTTAATTCTTGTGAAGTAAAGGCAGAAGTAATTCAGTTTAAACCAGCTGATTTATCACTTGAAGAAATAAGTATCATTTTAAGTGAAAAATTTCTGTGGTCTTATGAAGAGGCTAATGAAATCGCTTTACTCATGTATCAGAAAACTCTGGGAAATCCGTATTTTCTTGATCTCATTTTAAAAAATTGTTTTCTTGAAAACATCATTCATCTGGATTATGATATAGAACTTTATGTCTGCGACACTGACAGACTTCATTCATTGGAATTATCGACTAATGTTGTTAACTTAATTTTCAACAAGCTGGATAACCTCGATCAGGAAGTAAAAAATACACTTTTCTTATGCTCATGTATAGGACATGTTTTTGACATAGAATGCTTAACAGCAGTAAGTAATAATGAACAAGATTATCTTCGCAAACATTTGAAAATTCTGATCATAAATGAGTTTATCCGTTACTATATTATAGCTGAAAATGAAAATCAGTTTGAATTTACCCATCCTCAATTTGCTGAAGCCTGTTATCTTGAACTAGATCCAAAAGCCAAAGATTTGAATCATCTGGCATTATACAGATACTATTCACAGCCATATCAGGATAATCTTTATTCAACAGATTATGTTTTATCCGATATGCAAATTTTTAAATCAGCCTGGCATATCAATCAGATTAAAGACATCTCCCTTATACCTAATTATGATTCGCTTCATTATCATTTCAATAAACAAGCTGCTGAAATATGTAAATCAAATGCTGATTTTAATCAGGCATTTGAATATTATAAAACAGCAGTATCTCCTTATTTATCTGATTTAGTTAAAGCCAGTGATGTTCAACAAAACATTATTCAAACCCTAATAGACACAGCTGATTTGGCAATCCTGTTTAACGAAGAAAATTTACTTGAGTTAATTATCGAAAAAGGATTACTACATGCAAATCAGGCAATTGATCAGGTAAGATTTCTTGAATTAAAAATTAGAACACTACTGGCAGCCAATGAGCTGGATTTATCTATAAAAACCGGATTAAAAGCGTTGAAACTACTTGGGCTCAATTTACCTGATAAGCCAGGCAAAGCTCAGGTTATTTATGAATTTTTAAAATGCAAACATTTTTTATCTGGTTTTTCAGATGATTCATGGCAGGATATTATCATCAATAATACGTCAATTCATAAACCCATCATCAATATCATGCTTTTAATGAGTGTCAGCACTTATATCAGCAAACCCTATCTGCTTGCTATTATAATTTTTAGGGCGTTACGACTCATCAGAGAAGAGAGTCCAGTTGAAGGAATCCATTTTATTACAGGATATGCTATGATTCTATGCGGTCAAATGAATGCAATTGAAAAAGGCTTTCATATTGGCAATCAGGCATTAAAACTCATTGAGAAAAACAATCTGGTAAAACACAGCGCTAAAACAGTCTTCACACTTGCTGCGTTTATTCTGCCATGGAAATTACCTTTATCAAAATCACTTCCCTTGCTTTTAAATGCTCAAAAAAATGCACAAGAAATGAGTGATCTTGAATATTCAGCTAATTCTGCAGTAACTTATACCTATATGGCTTTTTTAAATGGAGAAAACCTTGATCATTTGATGTTAAAAGTAAATGAATTCAGCACTATGCTTCATACTCATAAACAAAAACAGATTTTTCTTAGAAATGCATTATGGCTTCAGGCAATTTTAAATTTCTATCACAGTAATAATGACCCATTTTCATTAAATGGCCATTTCTTTGAAGAGAAAGATATATTGGACGATTTCATTAAACAACAAAATAAAACAGCTGTATTTGACTTCTGTCTAATTAAAATGATATTAGGGGTCTTTTTTGGAGAATACGATAAAGCATATCAGTATTGCCATTTAGCACAAGAAAACATTGAAGCCAGAACAGGATCAGTGGTCACGCTTTATTTTCATTTTTATCATTCTCTGATTTTGATAAATATGAATAAAAACGACATGAAGATTCCTCTCCAGCAAATTGTCAGAACCATCCAAAAAAACCAAAAAATCCTATATAACAGAGCATTGCTCAATCCAGACAACTTTATGAATAAATACTACTTAATTGAAGCAGAAAAGCACAGATTATTAAAACACTACGAAAAGGCAGAATCGTTTTACGCTAAATCTATTGAATTATCTGCCAGATCAGGTTTTATTTATGAAGAAGCGCTGGTTAAAGAATATTTTGCGCAATTATATTTTGAAAAAGGCTTAAATCAATTTTCATCAGTTCTACTGACAAGTTGTATGGAGTTATATGATCGTTGGCATGGTTTCAATAAAAAAAGACAATTAACAGAAAAATATCCTGATGAGATAAAAGAAGTAAACCTAAACAAGAAAGGATATTCAGAAAATGTTCTTTCATACAAAGATAAAGCCTATTTTGAAACAGATTCCATCTTAAAAACATATAAAGTCATTTCCGGTGAAGTAAATATTGAAAATCTTTTAAAAAAGTTAACAAGCCTGATTATGCAGAATGCGGGAGCTGGAAAGGCTATATTATGCTTAAAAGAAAAGGAACAATTTGTTTTAAAGGCAATAACAACTCCTGACTCTTCTGACTTCTTTATCCACAACAGCCCTGATATTGATAATGTTCAAGACATACCACACATTGTTATCAAAAAAACCATCAATGAAGAAAAAAGTATCATCTGCGATGTAGTTCAAACAAGCGAATACTCACTTAGTGAGGTCTATTATAATAAGTATAAAATCAAATCATTTCTATGTATGCCTATCCTCTGGAAAAATCAAATTCAAGGTGTCTTATATCTTGAAAATCAGTACATTGAAAAAGCTTTTTCTCAAAATAAACTATCACTTCTAGAGCTTATTGCGGTTCAATTTGCCTCTTCTCTTGAAACAGCAAAGTTATATTCCAATATTGAGCAGTCTGAAGAAAAATTTCGTACATTGGTCGATAACCTTCATGATGGTGTTTTCATTATACAAAACGATGTGATTCAATATGTTAATAAATCTTTCATGTCTATTTTTGGAATGCAAGCTGACGATATTATCAATCATCATTTATCTAAAATCATTTCTGAGAAAGATACTTTAAGAATCAATCAGATGATTCAGATGATTTTTGATGGAAAACAAGTAAAAACAGAATATGAATTACAGGCAAAACATCATGATGGCAAAGAAATCCCTGTCTTGTTAAGTGCAGGATTATTTACACTTAACAATAATGAAGCGCTTGTTGGTACGGTAAAAGACATTACTGAAAGGAAAACAGCTGAGCAACTCCAAAAACAATATAACGAATCTTTAAAAAGAAAAATCAATGAAAAGACAAAGAGTATTAAAAACCTTTTAGACTATGCAGGACAAGGCTTTTTAACCTTTAACCAGAACTTGTTAATTAACAATGAATTCAGTAAAGAATGCTTACATATTTTTAAGTCAGATATCAGTCAAAGAGACTTCGTAGAATTAGTGTTTAGTCATCTGACTGAAGAAGAAAAAGAAGATAATAGAATAGTAATCAATGCTATTTTCAATACGGATCTATATGATAGAAAAACTACATTTTTAGACCTTTTACCCCAGGAATGTCATTTTGACGACAAATATATCAAACTAGATTACAAAATGATTCCCGATATTGAAAATGAAAAAATCATGGTTGTCATTACGGATATTAGTGATAAGATAGCACTTGAAAAAGAAATGGAGAAAGAAAAAAACATCCTTAAGATGGTAGTAAAAGCCATTTCTGATTCATCTCTTCTTAAAAAAGCAGTAAAAGAATATCAGGATTTTTTTACAGAGGGTTTAAAAGAAACTCTATTTAATGATTTGAATCTTCAGGAAAGAGTTCATCAGGTTTTTCGTCAGGTACATACATTTAAAGGAGATTTCAGCCAATGGAGCATGATGTCTCTTGCAGAGCACCTCATGGGCATTGAAGATATACTGACAACGCTTCTTAATCATCAGGGACAACGATCGGCTGAAGAGATTTACCAATCTCTTGTCAGTTTTCCCTATCATGACTGGATTGATGATGAAATCAAAACAATCTGTGATAGAACAGGCCAAAATCTACTTGATGAGAAAGAGACTGTCTTAGTTGATAAAAAGAAAATCCTTGAGATTGAGAATGATATCATTCGAATCTTTTCAGAGAAAGATTCTGAATTGTTACTTGCTAAAATCAGAAAACTAAGATACTCTAATATCAAAGATATTATTTATTCATATTCTGATTACATAGATCAACTCGCAGATAAACTGGATAAGTTAATCAATCCATTAGTTGTAACTGGAGATGATGTATTTCTAGATTATGACATCTATGCCTCATTCATAAAGACTCTCACCCATATTTTCCGAAACATGATCGATCATGGTATCGAGTATCCTGATGTACGTTTAGAAAATGGGTTTAAATCTGAAGCAGGCAATATCTGCTGTCATGTTAAAACAGAAGCAAATTGTTTCACAATTGAACTAAATGATGATGGCGCAGGCATTGATTTAGAAAAAATCCGAAATCTGTTAAAAAAAATAAATCAGGAAGATCTGGAATTTTATGAGATACTCCAGTCTGTAATTTGTAAAAACCAGTCAAAAAATCCCGATCTGTTGTCTGATGAAGAAATCCTCCCATTAATATTCTATCCGGGATTCAGCACAAAAAATCAGATTACTGACATCTCAGGCAGAGGTATCGGACTCTCAGCTGTTAAGCAGGAAATTGAAAAGCTTGGAGGATCACTCACAGTAAATACCATACAGAATACAGGCACCTGTTTTGTCATCAAACTGCCATATATTTATACTCCCTCTTCTTTGCAACAAGATACAATATTTGAACAGACAATTGAACAGATATTGATACAATTTTATTTAGAACAGACTGGTATTCAATTACATAAAATGGATTCAGATCATCAAAACGATTTACTCGATTATGCTTCTTGTATCAAGCTGGAAGGTAATAAATCAAGAATCATCATTTTGACTACAGGCTCATCCATTATGGACATATCTTTTGAAAAAATGCTCAAAGATGCTTCTTTAAATGAAGAAAACGAGTCTATGAAACAACAATGCCTTTCTGAAATTCTGAATATTATTTGTGGCAATGCACTCACAGAGTTAGAAGTTCATGATTCTGATTTAAAATTACATACTCCATATTCAGTAAAAGCCCAGGCTTTTCATTTTATACAAAACTCATGGCCATTAAAAAGGTTGAGTTATGAATATCAGGGAGATAAGCTACATATTTACTATGCCTGATGACATCTTATAACTTTCTTAGTAAAACGATCTGCCCTCTCAGGGTTCCCTCTTCTATTCCTCTTCCTTTCTTGGAGAACAAGATACTTTTCAAGTAGGATAGAAGCAGGGTTGGAACAAGCAGAGACGACCAATCTGATCCTGATATTTATTTACTTTTCTATTTCTCTAATTTATCTTTATCATAAATATCTGAAACAATTGATTGTCCTATTATTTTAGATATAGCATTTTGCCGGAAATATGATGCCCCCCTGAAATAATCTTATAAAGATAAATCCCACTGGCAATTATTTTATTATCTGAATCTCTTCCATCCCATAGTATTGTATTTAATCCCTTGTTGAAATGTCCTCCATCAATTGTTTTTATTTTCTGTCCCTTAATATTGAATATTTCAATTTTAACAGATTCCTGTCCATTCAGATAAAAACTGATTTTTGTACCGGCAGTAAAAGGATTGGGATAATTGCTTTGACATGACAATAAAGGCTTGTTGTAATCTGGATAATTTAATAATTTATCCATAAAAATAGTCTTGGAAAATGCGATATTATCTTCATAAAAGAATAATTCCAGTGAGTTTTCTGTTTGTATGTTTGATTTCACATATCTGGCTTTTATAAAGTCAAACATGGCATATCCATTATATGAAGTATCAAGCTTATCATCTTTGTCGAGATACCTGTAATAAAAATAGTCATTGCATTGGATAATAAAAAAATGATATGTTCCATATTCAATAATATCAACTAACTCTAATTTACTCAATGAATCCAAATAGTATGGCCCATTGTAAAGCTTATACTCTCTTATCATTTCAAGGTTTTGATCCGTTATCTGATATTGTCTGAGAATCAGATCATTCCCCTTTCTTAATGGCAGATAAATGACATTATCTTTAAATAAAATATCCGAGAATAATGGTTTCGAATCTTCTTCAATTGTCATATTTATCCCATTTCCCTGATAGACAGGTAATCCGGAATCTTTATTAAAAATCTGAACGTATAAATTGTAACGGTTATTTTCTGAAACTGTATAGAATAGCAACAAGTTCTCATTATATTTAAAATATTTATGAACATTCCATATATTAGAAGGTAATGCATAATTGTCAATGACACTTCCCTCTTCCGTTAATTGTACAATCTCTTTAGAGTCATTTACTAAAATAAGATGATCATTATAACCCCGAAAGATATAATTTCCCATACTCTTTTCTGTCGTACCCCAAACAAAGTGGTTATCGACAATCTTGTTTATAAAATAGTTACTACCTGTTTTATAAAATATCCAATTAGTGTCATTATCATAATAATAATCTATATGTGAACTGAAGGCATTATCAGTGTCTCCCCAAACTGGCAGAGAATCGCACAAACTTTGGTATTGATCATAAATGTAAAGTGTTTTGCCTAAATTTTCGGTTTTCCTGACAATACAACTATTATTGCTTAATAAATTAAAATCATATAAGTTGCCTAAATCAGCAAATTCTCTATTTGCCGGAACAGATCTATCATCCTGTTCGAGAAAAACACGACCAACATTAATGACTCGCTTATCATAATAAAGACTCGGCACACAATTTTGGATAGAGCTTAGATCGAGTCCTGGCTCAAAGAGGTAATATTTTGAAATTAAATGGGCATCTTGATAATCAATCGTTGATATATAGTACTGAAAATTGGGTGTATCAAACTCTGCTCTGCTGAAATAAAGCTTATTTTGATCAAACAAAAAAGATTTATCTTTAGTTCTGATCTCAGAATCAAAGAATGGATAAGTAGAAGTCTTTTCACATACGTAATTATTGAGATTGAGTTTAAACAAAGCAAATTCGATATCATAAATACCATTTTCTGTCGCTATAAAATAGAAATTATCATTATCTTCCTGGAAAGTTCTGACAATCTTTTTCCCACTTGAATAAATTTCATTAATAGGCACATAAATTCCTCCCATAACAAGTTCTGCCTGATGGCTGTATCTGTTCATCAAAAAATTAGTTGAGCTAATCGGATAAAAGGTTAAAAAACCACCATCATTCAACTGAATAAAATGTAAAGGGATATTCCCTGCTTCTTTCTTCCACATGAATGTACCCTCTTGATTAAAGCAGTTAAAATAAGGTTTATTATCTGTTCCTTGTGTAACGATAATGGTTTCTGTTTCAGACAACATATAAACCTGAGAATTAGCATTTTCATGAAGGAGTAAATCACTGACAAAGTCACCATTTATGTTAACAGATACCAAGTGAGGTCCATCTGCCTTATAAACCAGTATTTTAAGATTACCAGATAAATCTGAGATTGGCATATAACTAAAGTAAAACGGGTAAGCAATCGATAGTATCTTCTTGCTTTTATTCCAGTCGATATTTCCATCCTCATTAACATGAAAAATTTCAAGTTCATTATCAGCTTCTGATAAACTACTGAAATGGATCTTTAAAAGAAAGAGACCACCCATATTATCAGCGACAACATAATAGATGTTGGTAATATTGTTGTAAATCTTCCCATTTACTCCCCAGAGAGGATTTCCTTCATCATCAAACTTTTGTAAGACCAGTTTTCTATCTGTTTCATTACAGTAAACAAGATAGTTACTATTATTAGAATTGATTGCACCGTTAACCTGAGTCAGTTCTTTATCACTTTTTAACAATATCTTCTGTTCTTTATCATCAACAGAATTTTCTGCATTTTTTGAGTAAACTATTGAACCATCGAGTACACTATTCGTATAATACAAGGACAACACATGCTCTTTTGTTTTGTATAAGTAAGTGTAATCTTTCCCTTTTCGTAAAAGAATCACGTTGATATCTTCATTTAGATTATTCGCAAAAATAAATACACATATAGACATAAAAACAATTACTAATAATTTTTTCATAGTCAACCTCTCCATAATTCAATATAAATACATATGTTAAAAATATAACTAATCTTCTTAAGTTTAATTTCAATTATTACTTAAAAAAAGTTTACACTCTCACTTCTTTGTAAATCTATACCAAAAAATTAATAATTTTACAATAAGAGGAGACTTTTGAGTCTCCTCTTTTTATCAAAGTTCTTTATTTTACCATAATCATCTTCTTAATCTCACGGTAGCATTCTTTCTCATTTTTGACATTCAATACATAGAAATACATACCTGAAGATACTCGCTTACCCGTGTTATCAACACCATTCCATACAGCTTTATGATACCCATAGTCTAATGGTTGATCAATAAGCTGTTTGATTTTCTGTCCTTTAATGTTAAATATGGCAAGATCAACACGACTATTATTTTTTAATGCAAAACGAATTTCAGTCGTCGGGTTGAATGGATTAGGGAAATTCTGGTAAAGGGCATAATTTGTTGGTTGAACCATTAATGAAGGATCGTTGGTTTGAAGAATATAGTTAAACTGGTTATTTGTCAGATCAACACTAATGGTATCAACAATTGTCTGATATCCGGTTTTTGATATAGTGAGAACATAATCTGTCATATAGACTGCAGCTAATCCAATCACACCGGTATCATCTGTTGATAAGTTTAATTCCTGATTATAGATACCATCATTACCGAGTAAATGAAAAAGAATATCTGATGGTTCTTGTTCATCTGACAAGGTTAGGTTAAAAGTACAAGGGATAAATCTCTTTACTTCAATCTGATTGGAAACAGTCCCTTCACTTACTAAAAGCTGAGTTTGACCAGGGACTGAATAAACCGCTTTTATCATATAAGTATAAGTGCCATCATTTTGTTGCTGAAGGTTATCTGAATAGTAGAGATTGCTGGTTTGTGCAATCTGAACATAGGCTTCATCATTATACTTTCTAAAAACCTGATAGTAACTGACAGCCCGAGATTTAATTTCCTTTTTGACAGGGTTAGGATTATTCCAGCTAATGTGAACTTTATAAACAGCATCCAGATAGGTAACCAGATTTTGAGGTGCAATGATTGAAATGACATTAAACGGTATTTCTTTACTGATAGAATTACCCGCTTTATCTGTTACTTTCATTTTGATTTTGTAAATACCATCAGCTAAACCATTCAATGGAACAGCATCTGGATTTAGGAAAGTCCAACGGGTAATAACATCTGATCCATTGTCAACATAGCTTAAAGTACCAGGTATAAGATTATTATTGAGGTCATACAGAGAAACATAACTAATATTTGGGGAGTAATGAACGCCTGAGGTCATATCAGTGAGTTTCACCTGAACTGAGTTAAAGGGTTGACTTACAATTGAGTTTTCTGCAACAGCACTTTGAGTTGAGCCATTATAAAGAGCAAGCTGTGTATAAGATGGCATAATTGTATCATAGATGAAAGTCATCGTTGTATCAAACTCAGCACCATACTGGTTTGTTGCATGGAAGTTAACATAGAATTGACCATCATTCTCTCCATCAGCACTTAATGGACCTGTTAACTGAAGGGTCGTCTTAAGATTTGTTTGTTCAAGCTGATAGCTCAGATTTGCACCCTGAGAATGCTCAGCAATTTCACCATTAGGGAAAGTCAGCTTGATATATGTATATAAAGGATTCTGAACGACAGGAATTGTATTTTTGAATGAACCTGTAATCGTAGGTGGAGTAAAACTGTTTGTATAGTAATTAATGACATTCTGCGGTGTATAATCTACCAATTGAGGTACAATATGCGACATAAGTGTAAAGGAGTAATTCCCTGTCAGAATATTACCAGAATAATCTGTTGCTTTCATCTGAATTGAATAGGTACCATCCTGTGTTCCATCTACTGGAATTGGAGAAGACAGAACCCACTTAACAGTTGCATTATCAACGATTCTGGTTCCTTGAACGAGTGAGCCTCCTGGACTGAGTAAGCTGATATTTGTCAGATTTGAGGCAAAATTAACCTGAGAAGTCAGATCATAATAATTTACTTGAATGTGAGTTATCGGCTGACTAAATATCAAATCATTTTTTTGATTGCGTTTTGGCATATTTTCTTTTAAGAATTTTTCTTGTCTGTTTACAATCATATCATTAATTTTCAGATTCTGATAATAAGGAGTTAGACGATCATATACAAAATTAAAGGTAATAGGACCTTCCTGGAAATTATCTGTTGCTAACAAGGCATAAATCTGGTATTGTCCATCATCCTGCCCATTTGTCCCAAGCGCTTGATTCAAGGTTAACGTAATCTCATATTGATTTTCATTATTACTTATTTCTAAATTAGCTCCTTGACCATCCTCGATAAACGATCCATCCGGATGTTTAAGTCTTAAATAAGTCAGGTTTTCATTCATCACGACATTCTGCTCGTACTCAACTACCAGTTTTATCTGATTTAGATTAGTGTTAATAAACGCATTATTCGCTGGTGTAACACTTACAATGTTTGCTTGTAACGCATTTAATACAAAGCTTAACTGACTGATCACAGTATTATCAGCATTATCTACAGCACTGCTTTGGACAGCAACAATACTGCCTAATTCTGAAAGTGTTTCATTGAAAACGTATTTTAGATAGTTTTCATCCGGATATTTGAATAAAGTACCTGGCACTGCCTGGTTATTGACACTGACAGATATTGCGGTTTCATCAGAGAGATAATCAACGCCTGCTGTTTGATCGGCAAGAAGAAGTTTTACATAAGCTACCCCATGATAAATATTGTCGTTATTTGAGACAATTGTTTCTGAACCGTTTTGTAAACCAAGTCGAACACTTTGAATCTGTGGTGCTTGGTTATCAAAGATAAATTGGGTAATGAACTGAGTATTGTATGATTGAGTGTTTTGAACCTTAGTTTGCAATGTATAAAGCCCATTCAGACTCAAACTCTGATTTAAGATCAATCTCATTCTGTATGAATTTTCACCGGTACTAATGATTTGCTGAGTAGCTCCCTGATTATGTTCAATCACCGTATTATTTGGAGTCGTTACCTTAATATAAGAATTTTCATAATCCTGAAGATCAATTGGGCGAATATCAGTGAATTCAACATAGATTTCATTGTTAGCCAGCATATTAAAGACAGAACCATGAGCAGGTACGATATTGTTAATCTGTGGTGCAGAAGGATTGATCAGTCTGAAGTTCTTTTGACCAGTAATCGTATTGCCTGCAATATCGGTTGCTGAATATTTTGCATAATACGTACCATCCATACTGCCATCACTTAGCAACTGATTGTTGAGTAAGTATCTGAGCGTACTGCCATTTAAGGTTTGGACACCTGGCAATAATTGATTCTGGGCATTATATATACCAAGATAAGTACTTGAAGAACTGTAATTTACCTGAGTAGTGACATCATTCAGATTGATGCTGACATACTGAATATTCTGATTTACAATCATATTATTACTTAAATTACTATTCCACGGAGTAGTATCCTGTGTACCACCAATCAATTCATTAGACACAACTGGTGCCTGTGTATCATAGATAAAGTTCATCTGATGTGAAACACTTTGACCAATGGTATCAACGATAGTTGTTTGAACGGTATAGTTTCCGTCTGCACTACCATTTGTTGCAAGTGAATTTGTAAGTGTTAGATTCGCTTGCCATAAATTATTTTGAAGAGAAGTAAATGACAGATTAGCGCCATTTCCATTCTGATAAGCACTTAAAGGTCCCTGAAGAATGATCTGACTATTTTGACGATCTAATCCAAATGTATTTACATCCAGGATTTTTTTACTGATTCGATTACTCACTAATTGATTGATAACTGCATTTGTAACAGGAATATGTTCAACTATTTGAGGTTGAGATGGATTTATCAACTGAAAAGCGGTATTTTGATTGAAGTTATTAGCAGCTTTATCATATGCAACTACCTTAATTGTGTACATTCCAGAATTTGCATCTTCCAGAAGAATTGGAGAATTTAATTTCCAGGTGATTCGTCGAGTATTCACATCAATTGTACGAAGACCATTAATAACTTGATCATTTTGATTATAAAGCTGAATTCTGGACATATTAGCAGCAAAATCAATACCACTCAGGTTATCGTTTAAATATACAGAGACAGAATCGATACGATTTGCATAATAATTAATCTGATTAACAGTCTGTAAACTGGATTGATTTATCTTTAAAGATGCGATGGTTGGATGCGTTGTATCATAATTAAAGAGAACACTGCCTGCAATTGATTGGTTCAGGGTATTTTCAACATAGTATTCGACATAATAGGTTGCATCATCTGCTCCATCGGTCAACAAACCCTGATTTAAAGTCAACGTAATTGTGGTTTGATTACCCTGAGTCTGGTAAGATAACAAAGCACCCTGATTATTCTCAATACAAACACCCGTTACTGAGTGCGTCAATTTAACATATGAATCTGCCTGATTTATTGGAAAATCAGATAGTATGACAGTTCTAATCTGATTGGAGTTTAACTGATTTATATTTTGATTAAGTGAAGGATAAGTATTCACTAATACCGGACCCGTCACAAAATCTATATTCTGTAAATTGAAATCAATACGGCCATTTGAACTATTACCCGCTATATCAATTGCTGAATATAATACATAGTAATTACCATTTTCTTCATTATTGGCTGGTATTGCTGTATTTAAAGTCCATGTCAATGTACTATCTGCTGAGTGATAATTTAAAACGCCATCAACCAGTTGATTCGCTTCATTATAAAGTTTGATATATGTATTGGCTGAATTAACATTAACCTGACTGCTAAGATCACTTACTTTAATTTTTACCATTTTTATGTAGTTATCATATAGCGTATTATCGGTTAATGTTTCTTCCCAAACTCCATTTTGTGGATGAATACCAGATATCTTTGCATCTGCAAAGACAGGGGCTTTGGTATCATAGGTAAAGGTCGTCTGGTTGTTGGTTACACTTTGATTTAATAGATCAGTAACGGTGGTAGTAACTGTATAGACTCCGTCCACACTACCATCTGTTGCCAGCGGATCAGTCAGGGTCAGACTGAGTTCATATGTACCATTTGTATTCTGAGTCAGAGTCTGAACCGCATTGTTACCATCAGAGTAAGTCGTTCCGCCTTTTGTTAAGGTGATACTGGTATTGTCTGCATCTAAACCAAATCCATTGGTATCAGTGATGGTCTTGCTGATTTTGTTATTGGCAAGGGTTTTAGTGATACTTGAATTGGCTGGAGTATGAGAAGTGATAGCAGGTGCTTGTGGAGTCAGAAGGGTAAAGACTGTGCTTTGATTTCTGATATTACCTGCATTGTCAGTTACCAGTGCAGTAATTGTATAATCTGTTGGTGTAGTAATCTGGATTGGAGTAGTCAGTGTCCAGGTGACTTTATTGCCTGCAACTGAGCGAGTACCGGTTACCAGACTGCCTTGTGCATCATAGAGCATAAGCTTAGTCAGGTTAGCAGCATAGTTAACGCCTGCCAGATTATCGCTTAAGGTCATACTGATACTTGAGATATTGCTTGTGAAGTAATATCTGTCGCCTGCCTGGCTAAGACTTGCCAGATTGATATTAAGCTGACTAATAGTTGGATTAGTCGTATCATAGTTAAAGACTTTGTTACCACTTAAGGTTTGGTTCAGGCTGGTCTTAATCGTATAACCGATTCGGTACTGGCCATCATCGGTTCCATCGGTATAAAGCGCTCTGTTTAAGGTTAAGGTCAAAGTGGTCTGAGTACCCTGTACCTGATAACTGAGCGTTGCACCGTTACCCTGGTTGATGATATTACCAGTTGGCACATGAGTCAGAGTAATATAGGAGTCAGTAATATTCTGGCTTACCGGATAAGCGCTCTGAACAGTAACAGAGACTTTGTTGCCAGTCAG